>CAIKMY010000058.1 GCA_903828635.1 uncultured Acidobacteriota bacterium | reverse complement strand
GGTCTTTTCGTTTACCGCTGCGAAATCGCGGCGGCTGACGGTGGAACGCCCCCCGGTCGCGGAGGCTCAACTGCCGGCGTTGATCACCCGGGTGCTGGGTCTGACCGCACGGCAGGGTATGCCGGATGCCCGTATTCTGCGCGAAATTGGTCCGCGGAACTATCCACGAAAGAAGTTCACTACGTATGCGGTCGAGACGGAGGCGGGGATTCAGTCGATCGTCTACCGGCTCGCCGATGAGAGTCATTACTCACGACCCACCGGAGGATCATCCCGAACACTCCTCTACGTCGCACACCGCTCGAGTGACGCCGAGCTGCGGAGTGAAAATCTGATCCGCGCGGAGATTGCCGCGGCGCCGGAGGCGGCGGTCTTCGCCTGCGATCTGCGTGGCAGTGGTGAATCGACCCCGAACACCGCGGGAGAAGGGCGCTTCGATCTTCCCTACGGCAGCGAGTATCTCTACGCCGGCTTCTCGCTGATGCTCGGTGAACCGCTCGCTGGTCGTCGCACCCACGATCTGCTGCGAGTAATCGACTGGCTTGCCGGGCACGGGCACGGCGACATTCACCTGCTCGCGAAGGGGCGTGGCTCGCTGCCTGCCACCTTTGCCGCGGTGCTCTGCCCGCGGGTGGCCCGGGTGACCCTGCTTGAACCGCTCACCTCCTTTGCCGACATTGCCGAGACTGAGGACTACTATTGCCCGCTCTCCTGCATCGTCCCGGATATACTCGCCCATTTCGATCTGCCTGACTGCTATCGCTATCTCGCGCGCAGGGGGTTGCGAATGATCGAGCCGCGCCGATCGTTTAAATAACGGAGACTACTGGGTTTCGTGTGGATTAGCCCTCAGAGATCTCTCTTGGCATTAAGGACAACCCTCCCTTGTGGAAGAGGATTGCTGTCCGGAATCTAGCCCGATTTCTAAATCCGGCGGCCCTCGCCTTGATCTTTTGAATCGTCGCATGGACCGATTCACCGATGGCGTTGGTCGCCTTCAGCTGGACTGTATTCAGTATCCCTCATAGATGCGTTTTGACCGTTCTCCCAACCTTTAGCACGGCCGTCAGATAACCAGTCGTCTCATTGTGGTCTAGTTTGACCTCGCTACGATCGAGCCGTTGCTGAAGCTGGGCGACCGGATCGATAAGGTCGGATCGCCGGTAGCCAATCACATGCTAGTCCTGCGAAATTGTCGCGCTTGGCAGTGTCAGGCAGACCGCTAGTGTCAGAACCGCGATGACCAGAGATCTCTACAGGATGGCAGACCTCTTTGAGGATTGGGCAGGACAGGGTCAAGGCCGGTTGAAGTCCAATGGGGGGACCGCCTCCCCATTGGACTGTTTCACTGTTTGGGGCTGACTCAAGCCAGTCTCAGCGCGACACTATGACGGTTTCAGGCAAAATTGTAGCCCGCGCGAGTGATCGGAAGATTTCTGATCCGGTCACCGGTCGCGGCGAAGATGGCATTGCTGATTGCCGGCAGGATCGGCGGAAGTGCCGGTTCACCGAGCCCGGTTGGCGGGTTTGGCGATTTTATATAGTACACCTCGATTGGCGGGACCAGTGAGATGGTGACCAGTGGGTGGTCGTGGAAATTCGACTGGACGACACGTCCCTTGTCGAGGGTGATCTCTTGCAGCATCTCGCTCATGCCATCGACGACCGCCCCCTGCGTTAGGTTCTCGGCGGTGCCCGGATTGATGATCTGGCTGCCGACATCACCGGCGACCCAGACCCGATTGACCCTAATCTTCTTTCCCGGCAGAACGGTCACTTCCGCCACCTCGGCAAAGTAGCCCCGATGGCTGAAATGAAATCCGATTCCCATCCCTGTACCCTTTGGAAGCTGCCGTTGCCCCCATCTCGATTTTTCGGCGACCAGCCTGACGACTGCTGCCATCCGTCCGGCATCCATAACACCTTGAGTTGCGGCCACCGGGCCACCACTCAGCAGGTCAAGCCGGAAGGCGACCGGATCTCGCCCCGCCGCCTGCGCCAGCTCGTCAATGAAAGACTGAAAGACCCAGGCATAAACGTTTGACCGTGGGGCACGAAGCGCACCCGTCTTCAACCCGAGCGGCATGACCGACGCCTGCATCAGAAAGTTGGGGACAAATCTGGAAGGGAACTCGTTGCCGTCGATCTGGCCGGTGTGGGTGAATGTCTCTCCCTCACCATAGCCGATGAAATGATTCTGCCAGGCGACGATCCGGCCATCACCATTGACGGCGGCCTTCAGATACTGGAAGCCCCCGGATCGATAGTAGTCATGTTGAATGTCGTCTTCACGCGTCCAGAGGACCTTGACCGGGGCGCCAATGACCTTTGAGATCCAGGCGGCTTCGCACATGTAGTCGTTGTAGAGTCGTCGACCAAAGCCGCCGCCGCCGCGTCGCAT
>CAIKMY010000057.1 GCA_903828635.1 uncultured Acidobacteriota bacterium | reverse complement strand
TGCTGGTGGTGCTGCTGCTGATGTACGAATTTGTCGGGGTGGTCGGGGCGGGGACGCTGGTCGATGCCTTTGAGACGACCCTCTTCAATCGTTACCTGACACCATTTCTGCAGGGGATGATCCCTGCGGGCTTCGCTTATGATTTTCTGGTAGGCAGGTACGGACTGATTTCAGTCGGCCTGACCTATGCGCTGGCGATCGTTCTGCCGATTGTCTTCACCTTTTTCATCGCCTTCGGCCTGCTTGAGGACAGCGGATATCTGCCGCGCCTCGCGATCCTCTCCGACCGGCTCTTCCGGGTGATGGGGCTCAACGGAAAGGCGGTGCTGCCGATGGTGCTTGGACTGGGCTGCGACACGATGGCAACGATGACGACGCGGATCCTCTCGACGAAGAAGGAGCGGATCATCGCCACGCTGCTGCTTGCGCTCGGGGTGCCCTGTTCGGCACAGTTGGGAGTGATTCTCGGGATCACCTCGTCGGTGAGCGTTGGTGCCGTGCTGACGGTCTTTGGAGTGGTCGTCTCGCAGATGCTGCTTGTCGGCTATCTCTCATCGAAGGTGATCAGCGGCCGCCGTGGCGACTTCATCTTCGAGATCCCGCCGATCCGCGTGCCGATCTTTAAAAATGTCTGGACCAAGACGCGGCTGCGCATCAAGTGGTACCTTCACGAGGCGCTGCCACTCTTCGTCCTCGGGACGCTGATTCTTTTTGTTCTCGATCGGCTGCGTCTGCCGACGCCGTGGGGACGGCTCAGCGGGTTGGAGATGATCGAAAGGGGGCTGGCACCCGTCGTCACCGGCATTCTTGATCTGCCGGGGGCGACTGCCCAGGTACTGATCCTCGGATTTCTGCGGCGTGATTATGGCGCTGCCGGCCTCTTTGATCTGGTGCGCAATGGCGAGATGAACCCGGTGCAGATCGTCACCTCGCTGATCGTCCTGACGCTCTTCATCCCCTGTGTCGCCAACTTCTTTATGATCGTTCGCGAGCATGGGACGCGAAAGGCACTGCTGATGCTCGGGTTCATTACTCCGTTTGCCATTGGTGTCGGCGGCCTGGTTGCCTGGATTCTGCGCACCCTGAAGGTTCAGTTTTGAAGTGAAGAGGGGGAGGGGAAGAGATGCATCGACGGATTGCCGATGAGATAGTCGAGGTGCTGGAAGCGCTCTGGACGAGTGAAGAGGATGGCGGGGCCTCGGAAGATGGTGTCGCGCAGCGCGCGAAGACGACGGTCACCCCCGAACTGCTCAGCGAGTGCGAGCAGCATGGCTACATTCGTCGCGGTGGCGGGCAGATCGCGCTGACCGACCTTGGGCGTCGCACTGCCGAGGAGGTGATTCGTCGCCATCGACTGGCGGAGCGGCTGGTGGTCGATGTCATCGGCATGACGATCGAAGAGAGCGAGGCTGATGCCTGCGAATTTGAGCACCTGCTCGCACGCGGAGTGACCGAGGCCATCTGCACGCTGCTTGGCCACCCGCGTCTCTGTCCTCATCAGCGACCAATCCCCGAGGGGGATTGCTGCCGTCGCGCTCGCGATCAGGTCAGCTCCGTCGTGACCTCCGTCGATCGACTTGAAATTGGTGAGCAGGCCCGCGTCGCCTATGTCAGTGCTCGCAACTATCCCAGAATCCAGAAACTGTCATCCCTCGGTATTCTCCCTGGTCTCCCTGTCAGGGTTCATCAGAAATTTCCGTCATTTGTCATTCAATGCGAGGAGACCCAGATTGCGATCGAAGAGGAGATAGCTCGCGACATCTATGTCTGGAGGGGCGGGGCAGGCAGCAGTGAGCCATCCTGAGCTTTTCGCGGAGATCGCTTATTCCCGCGATCGGCACTGACTGGTCAAAACGGGGTTCAACGTGTATTATGCCGCTTTTTAACAATATGGGACTTACTTTTGCTGTGACGGTCGAAAGAGGTGGCCAAAAGCAGCAGATGGAGGAGAATCGCTATCATGTCATCGGGTAAAGTAGGGATACTGGTTGGCGGCGGGCCGGCACCCGGCATCAATGCCGTCATCGGATCCGCCACGATCAAGGCACTCAACGAGGGGTTTGAGGTTGTCGGGATTCAGGATGGTTTCAAGTGGCTGGTTCGGCGCGATAGTTCACACATGCGGTCGCTCTCGATTGATGATGTCTCGCGCATTCATCTGCGAGGCGGGTCGGTGCTGGGCACCTCGCGAGAGAATCCAACGAAATCGGAAGAGTCGACGGCGGCGGTGGTTGAAACGCTCAAGCAGCAGGGGGTGACCCACCTCGTGACAGTTGGCGGTGACGACACGGCCAAGTCTTCGGCGACGGTGGCTGCCCGTTCCGACATCCATACGGTTCACGTTCCGAAGACGATCGACAACGACCTGCCACTGCCCGGTCACATTCCGACCTTCGGATTTCAGACGGCGCGCCACGTGGGTGTTGAGCTGGTGCAGAACCTCGCGGTTGATGCCCGGGCCACCCGGCGCTGGTACATCGTCGTCGCCATGGGTCGCCAGGCGGGCCATCTCGCGCTCGGGATCGGGAAAGCCGCCGGAGCGGCACTGACGCTGATCCGTGAGGAGTTCCCCGAGGCAACGGTGCCGTTTGCCCGCATCTGCGACATCATCGAGGGATCGATCATCAAGAGCCGCGCCCTTGGCCGCCAGTATGGCGTGGCCGTCCTCGCCGAGGGGTTGATCGAGAAGCTCGATCCGAATGAGCTCAAGGATCTGCAGGATGTCGAGCTTGACGAGCATGGACATATTCGTTTTGCCGAAGTCGACCTCGGTCGCAAGGTCAAGGTCGAGCTCGAAGGTCGGTTCCGTCAGCGGGGCATCCGCCTCTCGATCAGCAACAAGAATGTCGGCTACGAGTTACGCTGCTGCGATCCGATCCCCTTCGATATGGCATATTGCCGGGAGTTGGGCAATGCCGCGATCCGCTTCCTCATCGCCGGTGGCAGCGGGGCAATGGTCAGCATCCAGAACGGTGGCCTCGTGCCGATGCTCTTCTCCGATATTCGTGATCCGCACACCGGGAAGACACGTGTGCGCAATGTCGATGTCGAAAGCGAGACCTACCGCGCCGCGCGCCAGTATATGCTGCGCCTCGACTACGCTGATTTCGAGATGTCGAGCTGGCTGGAGAAGCTGGCCCAGGCCGGCAATCTCAGTGTCGAGGACCTCAGAAATCGATTCCGCGAATAACCGCGAAGAACAGAGGCAACAAGAGTCACAGGAAGAGAACAATGACGATCAAAAAGATAGGCATACTGGCAGGGGGCGGACCAGCGCCCGGATTGAATGATGTGATTGCCGCGGTGGCCCTGCGGGCGATCGACCTCGGGATTGCCCCGGTAGCTTTTCACGATGGCTTCGAGTGGTTATCGCAGCGCTATACCGACGAGCAGCATGATCTGACCCGTGATGAGGTGGCCCATATCCATCTCGATGGTGGATGTATCCTCGGAGTTTCGCGAACGGACATCTCTCGCGATCGTGTCGGGCTGCAGAACACGCTGGCCGCGCTCGGCAAGCTCAACATTGACGCGCTGATCACGGTTGGGGGCGACGATATGATCGCCAGCTCGCTGGCGATCGAGCAGGAGTCTGGCGGTTCGATCCGGGTGGTTCAGGTTCCCAAGAGCATCGACAACGATCTTTCTCTGCCGAGCAGTCTGACGACTCTCGGTTATGAGACGGCGCGCCACGTCGGCGTCGGCATTGTCGAGAGCCTGATGGAGGATGCACGGACGACCGGCCGCTGGTTCATTGCCGTGACCATGGGGCGCCCGACCGGCCACCTGACGCTCGGTATCGGTGCCGCGGCGAGTGCGACCTGCACCGTGATCCCCGAGGAGTTCACCAGTGATCGGGTCACCCTCGCCGAGGTCTGCGACATCGTCGAGGGCTCGATCATCAAGCGCCGCGCCGCCGGGCGCAATCACGGCGTCATCCTCCTCTCGGAAGCACTCGCCGAGCGCTTCAGCACCGAAGAGATGTCGGAACTCCTCGATGTCGATCGCGATGCCCAGGGGCAGATTCGCGTTGCCGAGTTCGATCTGGCGCGCAGGGTCAAGACAGAGGTTCAGTCGCGCCTTGAAAATCGCGGCCTCAAGGTGACGATCGTCGACAAGACCATCGGCTATGAGTTGCGCTGCGCTCCCCCGATTCCGGTCGATGCCGAACATGCTCGTGATCTTGGCTATGCCGCAGTCAATTATCTCAATGCCGGTGGCAACGGGGCGCTGATCACCATGCAGAATGGCGAGTTCAGACCGGTGCCGCTCGCCAGCCTCGTCGATGAGTCGGGCCGTGGTCGGCGACGTCACGTCGATGTTGCCTGCGAAAGTTATGGCGTTGCTCGCGACTATATGGTGCGCATCGAACCGCGTGATCTCGCCAGCGACGCCGTTGTCGAGTCACTGGCAAAGGCGGCGTCACTCTCAGTTGACGATTTTCGCGCCCATTTTGCCAGCCTGTCAGCCTGAATATGAAAGTGAGGTCAAGAAATAATGAAAATCAGATCAACTATGCTCTTCGCCCTGCTGGTCACCGGATCCCTGCTGATCGTCGATTCGGGTTTTGCGCGGAAGAATGAGGCGAGCCAGGCCGCACAGGCTCCCGCCGCGTCGATTACCCGTGCCGTTGCCGTCCTGCACCCGACCGAAGGCAGTCAGGTGCGTGGCCTCGTCACCTTCACGCAGGTTGGCGGTGAGGTCAGGGTAGTCGCCGACATCGAGGGTCTCTCCGCCGGCAGCCACGGATTCCATATCCATGAGTTCGGCGATTGCAGCGCCAGGGATGCCACGTCGGCGGGTGGCCACTTCAACCCCATGGCCATGCCGCACGGCGCGCCGGCCGATACCCGTCGCCACGTTGGCGATCTCGGCAACCTCACGGCTGGCGCCGATGGCAAAGCCCACCTTGAGTGGAGCGATTCGCGACTTGCCTTTACCGGCAGCCAGTCGATTCTCGGGCGTGGCGTCATTGTTCACGCTAATGCCGATGACCTCAGGACACAGCCAACCGGCAATGCCGGCGGCCGACTCGCTTGTGGCTCAATCGGTGTTGCCAAGTGAGATAGTCGGCAGTTGGTTGATAATTAACGGGCTGGCGGGGTGTTATCAGCTTCCCGCCGGCCCATTATGTTTTCAGCGACCGATGCAGAATAAATGGCGATTGCCGCGGATGAAGAGCCGGCCATCGGCAACGGCGATCGATGAGAGCACCGGCTCACCAATCGAGTTTGTACCGAGAACTTCATGACGCGGGCCGGCGCGAATGACAAAAGTCTCGCCCTCCTCGCTTGTCAGCAGGATCTTTCCCTCAAAGGCAACTGCTGACGAGGTGAAACTTGCCGGCACCGGTACCCTCCCACCCTCATATTTCATCTGGCCCGTCCGTGCATCGAAACAGGTGATCACTCCCTTGTCGGAGACGATGTAGAAGTAGTCGCCATAAAGTATCGGGGAGGTGACATAGGCTGTCCCCTTTTCGTACTTCCAGGCAATGCGCGAAGCGGCGGGATCGTCGAGTTTGCCGAGCCTGATGGCCAGCGCGCGCTTGGAGGGGTAGCCGGCGGTGACAAAGACCATCCCCGGCAGGGTGACCGCACTCGGGATGGCATGGCCATCAACGCCCTCAGTGCGCCAGAGCTCGCCGCCGCTCAGCGGATCGTAGGCGATGACCGACTCCGCGCCGCTGGCGATCAGCTCGGCGCGGCCACCAGTCTCGATGACCATTGGCGTTGCCCACGTCTTGCGGTGATCACGAGCCCGACGCCAGACCTCGCGACCGGTTCGCTTGTCGAGCGCGGCAATGAACGAGCCGGACTCCGGCCCGCCGTCCTCCTGATCACACTGGATCAGCACCAGGTCGCGATAGAGCACCGGCGAGACACCCGGGCCGAGCCCCATCTTCGCCACCCGGCCGATCGATTTCTTCCAGATCAGTCTTCCCTGAAAATCATAGCAGTAGAGACCTTCCGCCTCGAAGAAGGCATAAACGTAGCGGCCATCAGTGACCGGCGTGCTCGAAGCGTATGCTCCCTTGCGGTGGCGATCGTCGTGGACCGGCCCCTCGTAGGCGGTCCGCTCCCAGATGATCCGGCCGCTGTCGCGATCGAGAGAGATAACCTTGAGCGTCTGGGTACGATTGCCGGAGACGCTGTCGGGATGAACATAGACCTGTCCGCGGCGGATGTGCGTCACCGGTTTTGCCCCGGCGATCACCTCACCCTCGATCTCCGCGGTGAGGAAGATCCTCCTGCCCCAGACGATCGGTGATGAGTGGCCGCGCCCGGGCAGCTCTGTCTTCCATCTGACATTCTTCGTCGGCGACCACTCGTCGGGCAGGCTGACCTCTGGCGAGATCCCGCTGCCTCCCGGTCCACGCCAACCCGGCCAGTGCCCGGTCGCCGCCACACTCCCCAGCCCGGCCATCAGCGTCAGCAGCGCCGGCAGCGCCAGCGCCGGCAATCGGTTGAGCCTTGTCATTCAGCCCCCTTCTCGTTGCCAGCGCTTCGCCCAATGCAGAAGAGATGCTTCTCACCGCGGAGGAAGAGCCGCCCCGAGGCGATGGCAATCGAGGTCCGCGTCGGCTCGCCAAGCGGATTTGTGCCCAGGACTTCGTGTTTCGGCCCTGCCTTGATGACAAAGGTGTCACCGTCATCACTCGTCAGCAGAATCTTGTCATCGAAGGCGACCGGCGATGCCCCGTAAAACTTTGTTGCCACCGGTACGCGCCCACCTTCGTAAACGACCTTGCCACTCTTTGCGTCGAGGCAGGTCATGATCCCGGCATCGCTGATCAGGTAGACATAATCGCCGTAGAGAATCGGTGAGGGCACATAGGCCGTTCCCTTGTTGTAGCGCCAGACAATCCGGTCGGTGCCGTCGATATTGCCCGATCCACCGGGCCGAACTGCAACCATCGTCTTCGTCGGATAGCCTGACGAAAAGATCACCAGTCCGTGACCAACCAGCGGAGTGGCAATCGCATGGCTCTTCAGCCCGGTTGCACGCCAGTACTCTTCGCCGGTTGCCGGATCGTAAGCGATCAGCAGCTCGTTGCCGCTGGTCACCAGTTCGGTGCGCTGTCCGGCGTTGACCAGCACCGGCGTCGTCCAGCTCGACTGGATCGGTCGATGCTTCTTCCAGACCTCACGCCCCGTCTTCTTGTCGAGCGCGACGATGAACGAATCCTTGCCGTCCTCTTCCTGGTCGGCCTGGATGATCAGCAGGTTTTGCCAGAGGACCGGGGAGGTGCCCACGCCCATTCCGAATGTGCCGATGTTGCCGAGCGACTTTTTCCAGATCAGCTTTCCCTTGAAATCGTAGCAGTAAAGCCCCTCGGATCCGAAATATGTCCAGACCAGCCGGCCGTCAGTCACGGCTGACGGCGCAGCATAGTTGCCGCGCTTGTGGCGGAAATCGTAGACCTTACCCTCATAGGATGTCTGCTCCCAGAGGATCTTCCCCGAATCCCGGTCGAGACAGATCGTCTTGAAGGTATGCAGCTTGTCGGCTCCCGACCACTCAGGGTGGATGAACTCGCGGCCATCGATGAATCGTCGCGGCGGACGATGCCCTTCGGGCGCCGATCCACCCTCGATGTCGGTTGTCAGAAAGATGTGATTGCCCCAGATTACCGGCTGTGAGAAGCCACGCCCCGGCAAATCTGTCTTCCAGACGATATTCTTCGTTTCACTCCAGCTTGTCGGCAATCCCTTCTCGGTCGAGATCCCCTGACCATCAGGACCGCGCCACTGTGCCCAGTTGCTCCCGCCGGCTCCTTCGCCACTTCCGGCGAAACCAATCGCCAGTCCCACAAGGATGGTCATCAATATCGCTCTTCCTGCCGTTCTTATCGTTGCTCTTCCCATGGCTCCCCTGTTGCTTCTCTGTTGTGACATTGAATCCTCGCTTGTCTTGAACTACTCTGCGGCGGACATTATATTTGCTTTTCCTGTCAAACAAAGACTTTGTTGACGGCGTCGGGTAAAATTGACGCAACCTCTGCCGCTCATGCAGAGTATCAGCAGGCAGGACAGCCTGTGAAGTTTATGTGGACTGCTGAATTATTTGCTGAATTTATGTAACGATACCGGACAGATTGCATATGACAAAAAACAAGATCCTGTTGACGAGCCTGCTGAAAAGATTACTGACTGCTGCGGCACCGCTGGCAATCATTATTGCGCTGCTGGCCGCTTTCGCCCTGCAGGAGCGGGGAGGAGCGGCCCAGTCGCCGGGGAGGTCGCGCAGTGGAAGCGATTGGACCGACGCGCGCGGACCAACACGTGACGGGATCTCCCCCGAGAAGAACCTGCCGGAGAAGTGGTCACCCTCGGGTGAGAACCTGCTCTGGAAAGCACCCTACGGCGGACGCTCGGCACCGATAGTCATGGGCAACCGGGTCTATCTCTTCAACAGCGCGGGCGAGGGGCCGACGATGCAGGAGCGGCTGATGGCGCTTGATGCCGACACTGGCAGGGTGGTCTGGGAGTACCGCTTCAACGTCTACTCTTCGGACGTTCCCCCGCGGCGCGTGGCCTGGTCATCGCCGGTGGGTGACCCGACAACCGGTAATGTCTACGCTTTCGGGGCCTGCAATGAACTGGTCGCGCTCTCGCCGGCCGGCAAGCTGCTCTGGTCACGCGCGGTGACCGACGAATTCGGCGCGTGGACGACGCACGGCGGGCGCACGGTTTCGCCGATCATCGAGGGTGGGATGGTGATTGTCAGCACCATCTCCGAGGGGTGGGGTGACAACGGGCAGCGTCGTCATCGCTACTATGCTTTTGACAAGCTGACGGGGAAGACCATCTGGATCAGCACTCCCGGCGGTCGTCCCTTCGATACCACCTACTCGAATCCGGTCACGACAACGATCAATGGCATGCACATCATGATTGCCGGAGCCGGCGATGGAACGATCAACGCCCTCAAGGTGAGCACCGGCGAGCCAGTCTGGAGCTTTGGTGCCAGCAAGCGCGGCGTCAACCCGAGCGTCGTCCTCAAGGGGAATCTCGCCTTTGCCTCCCATCAGGAGGAGAACCTCGATACCAACGAGATGGGACTGCTCGCAGTGATCGACGCCGCCTCGAAGGGAACCGTCAAGCCGGCCGATCTCAAATGGTCACTGAAGAATTTTCAGCTTGGCCCGGCCTCTCCGGTGATCGATGGCAACACCTATTACCACGTCGATGCCGGTGCCAACCTCTTTGCTTTCGATATCACTCAGCAGAAGAAAATCTGGGAGCAGAATCTGGGAACCATCCAGAAGGCCTCGCTGGTCTTCGGCGACGGCAAGATCTACGTTGGCACCGAGAATGGCAGGTTTTATATCCTCAAGCCGGGGCCGACGGGATGCCAGATCCTTGATCAGGACGAGCTCGAGCCCGGGATGGTGGTCGCGAAGACGACTGAGGTTGGTGATGACCTGATCGCCTCCAACGAGCAGATTCTGGCCTCGGTGGCAATCTCGCGCGGGCGGGTCTACCTCGTCTCGACGAAGCATGTCTACGCGATTGGCCGTCGCAGGAATCCTGCTCTTCCGCCCGTGCCCGAGAAGGTTGATGCCGCTCCGGCAGGTGCGGCCGTGGCTCACGTCCAGGTGGTGCCGGCGGACATTGCCGCCAGGCCGGGGGAGGCGATCGATTTCACGGTGCGTCTCTTTGACGATCATGGCCGGCTGATTCGTGAGGAGGCCAATGCCACCCTCACGGCCGACGGGCTCAAGGGAACGATTGCCGGCCGCCGCTTTATCGCCGATGCCGGCGCCGGCTCACAAGCCGGCCGATTGAAGGTGACGATTGGCGGGCTGACCGGAGTCGCGCAGGTACGCATCATGACGCCGCTGCCGATCGATGAGACCTTCTCGGGATTCGCCCTCGATGCCATCCCCGGATGGTGGGTCAACGCCATACCAAAGTATGCGGTGAGGGATCTCGACGGTAACCGGGTGCTCCTCAAGCGCTCGGACAATCCGGCCTTCCAGCGTGCCAGAACCTTCTTCGGCCCGGTCGACTGGTCGAACTACACTGTCGAGGCCGATGTGCGCGCCGTCGAAAAGCGGCGTCAGCTTGGTGATGCCGGCGTTGTCGCCCAGCGCTATCAGCTGACACTCTTTGGCAATGGGCAGCGCCTTGAACTGACTTCGTGGCAGATCGAGCCCCAACGGGCCATCCGCAAGCCCTTCACCTGGAAGAAGGATACGTGGTATCGACTCAGGCTCGAAGCGCAGAATCTGCCCGATGGCAAGGTGCGGGTGCGTGGCAAAGCGTGGCCGACCGGCGAGGCCGAGCCCGCTGAATGGCTGATCGATCACATCGACCCGATCGGCAATCGCCACGGCAGCCCCGGCATCTTCGCCTATGCCCCGAATGATGTCTTCTTTGATAACATCAGGGTGACGCCCAACAAGTAGTCCCGGCATCGGGGCCCGGAAAGAGGACAAGAAACTGAATGAACAATCGCAAAGAGGTAGTCTTTATGAACTGGAACAGGAGCATCGCGCGACGAGGTCTGCTGATCGCTTTTATGTCGCTGGGGCTGGTTGCTTCGGCCATCGTTCTGTCGCGGGCTGAATGGCTGGTTGAGGCCTCCGATCCCGGATCGGGGGACTGGCCGATGTGGGGTGGCACGGCCGATCGCAACATGGTCTCGTCAATGAAGGGTTTGCCAACGAACTGGGATGTCGAGAAGAAGATCAATGTCAAATGGGTCTCGACTCTCGGCTCGCAAAGCTATGGCAATCCGACGGTCAGCGGAGGCATGGTCTTTGTCGGCACCAACAACGAGGGGCTGCGCGACCCGAAGCAGGGTGGTGACCGCGGCGTCGTCATGGCCTTCCGCGAGGCTGATGGCGAGTTTATGTGGCAGCTCACCCACGAGAAACTCGCTGCCGGCCGCGTCAATGACTGGCCATACCAGGGGGTGGCCTCATCGCCGCTGGTCGATGGTGAAAGAGTCTACTATGTCTCCAACCGCGCCGAACTGATCTGCGCCGATATCAAGGGTTTTCACGATGGTGAAAACGATGGCCCCTTCAAGGAGGAGAAGTTCACCGGCAAGCTCGATGGCGACATCGTCTGGAAGTTTGACATGATCGAGGAGGTTGGAACTCACCCGCACAACCTCGCCAACGGTTCACCGGTGATGCACGGCGATCTGATCTTCATCAACACCTCGAACGGCCAGGATGAGAGCCACGTCAATATCCCCTCACCCAAGGCTCCGTCGATGATTGCGATCAACAAGAATGACGGCAAGCTGGTCTGGGAGGTCAATAACGTCGGAGAGAAGATCCTGCACGGCCAGTGGTCCTCTCCCGCCGTCGGCAAGGTCGGCGATGTCCTTCAGGTGGTCACCGGTGAGGGGGACGGCTGGATTCGCGGCTATGAGGCTGCCACCGGCAGGAAGCTCTGGGAGTTTGACACCAATCCGAAGGACTCTGTCTGGCCGAAGACCCGCAACGAGATCATCAGCACGCCGGTCATCTTCGATAACAAGGTTTATATTGCCAATGGCCAGGATCCCGAGCACGGCGAAGGCGTCGGTCACCTTTACTGCATTGATGCAACGAAGCGCGGCGATCTGACCAAAGACGGCCTTGTCTGGCACTTTGACAAGATCCGGCGCTCGATCTCGACCGGGGCACTCCACAACGGGCTGCTTTATTATTCTGACTTCAGCGGCTTTCTCCACTGCCTCGACGCGAAGACGGGGAAGGAACTGTGGCAGCACGACATGTTTGCCGCAATCTGGGGCTCACCCGTGGTCATCGACGGCAAGGTCTACCTTGGTGATGAGGATGGCGATGTTGTTGTTCTCGAAACCGGACCGGAGAAGAAGATCGTGGCCGAGATGAACATGGGCAGCTCGGTCTACTCAACCCCGGTGCCGGCCAACGGTGCGCTCTTCATTATGAACAGAAATCAGCTCTTCGCCCTCGCCTTGAAACCCGCGGCGAAGTAGCGTTGTTGGTTGAATCGCGCGGCGGAGAGGCAGTTGCCTCTTCGCCGCCGGTAACCTCTCTCCAACTCGACACCGGATCCGGATTGGATCCGGCTGATCAGCCCCGGCCGATTGTCAGTCTTCCGCAAGCAGCGACATGCAGGCGATTCAGGCAGGTATCGAGTCAGGCATTGCAGATGGCAGAATCATTCGATTTTCTGATACCGACGCGGCTCATCTTCGGGCCGGGCAGCCTTGCACGTCTGGGTGAGCTGGCCGCCAGCCTTGGATTCAGCCGGGTACTGCTGGTGACTGATCCGGGGATGGTGTCGCTTGGCTATGCTGCCCGGGCAGAGCGGCTGCTGCGTGCGACGGGCATCGAGGTCGTACCATTCCATTCTTTTGGTGAAAATCCTGACACCGAGGCAGTCGCTGCGGGCCGGCGCACGGCAGATGAGGCCCGGGTCGACTCGATCGTTGCTCTGGGGGGCGGCAGCTCGCTCGATTGTGCCAAGGGGATTAATTTCCTGCTGACCGGAGGTGGCGAGATGGCCGATTACCTGGGGCACGGCAGGTTGACGGCACGGACAACAAGGCCGATGCTGCCGGCGATCGGCATTCCGACCACCGCCGGCACCGGCAGTGAGGCCCAGTCCTATGCGCTGATCTCCGATAGTGCCACCCACACCAAGATGGCCTGTGGCGATTCGCAGGCAGCCTTTCGAATTGCCCTGCTCGACCCGGAACTAACCATGACGCTGCCGCGCGGGCTGACGGCAGTAACCGGCTACGATGCGATCTCACACGCCGTCGAGTCGTTTGTCACCAAAAAGCAGACCACCATCTCGCGCCTCTATGCCCGTGAGGCGTGGAGGCTGCTTGAAGCCAATTTTGAGCGGGTGCTCGATCATCCCAATGATCCTGATGCCCGCAGCGGTATGCTCCTCGGCGCGTTCCTTGCCGGGGTGGCCATCGAGGCCTCGATGCTCGGGGCGACCCACTCCTGCGCCAATCCGCTGACGAAGAATCATGGAACGCCGCACGGGGAGGCGATCGCCGTCATGCTTCCGCATCTGGTACGCTGGAACTCGGTGGTCGTTGATGCAGACTATGCCGAACTGCTCGCGGCCTCCGGCATCTCCGCCGCTTCCGGGGAGGCTGGCGATGTTCTTGCCCGGCGGCTTGAGAGTTTGCGTTTGGCGGGATCTCTGCCGCAAAATCTGGGAGCAGTCGGTGTTGGTCCGGATGATCTGCCGCTGCTGGCTGCCGAGGCTGCCCGGCAGTGGACCGGAAAATTCAACCCGCGAGAGTGGAGCGCTACCGCGGCGCTGGAGGTCTATCAACAGGCTCTGTTATGAAGTTACATGGCATGAAAAATCCGGTGATCAGAATCTCGCTGATTGCCAGACTGGCAATTGCCGGCCTGACGATTGCCGGCCTGACGATTGCCGACCTGACGATTGCCGACCTGACGATTGCCAGCCTGACGATTGCCGACCCGAAGGTCACCGGCCTCAGATGGATGGTGTGGTCCGTCAGCGGGAGTGTCTCCCAGGCACCGGCCACCGATTCGTGGTTGCGGTTTCGCGGTAATTCACTCAATACGGGAGCCTCGCAGGCAGTGCCTCCCGACAATCCGAAACTTTACTGGACATACGACGCCGGAGACGTCATCGAATCCTCGGCAGCAATCGCCGATGGCGTGGCCTATGTCGGTTCGGGCAAGGGTGACCTGCTGGCGATTGACCTCTGGAGCGGCAAGCTGAAGTGGAAATATGGAACGACAGAGCCGATCGGTGAGTCCTCGCCGGCATTTGGCGGTGGAATGGTCTTTGTCGGTGATCTCGTTGGTGTCTTTCACGCAGTCAATGCCAGTGATGGTCGCGGCATCTGGAGCTACAAGACCGGTGGCGAGATCAAGTCGTCTCCGGTAATTGTCGGTGATCGCGTGCTGATCGGCTCCTATGACGGTTACCTCTACTGCTTTCAGGCACGCGATGGTCGAACCCTCTGGCGGTTTCAGACCGATAACTATGTTCATGGCACGCCGGCAATCGTCGATGGCGTTGCCTGGTTTGCCGGCTGCGATGAGATCTTCCACGGTGTAAGGGTGGCTGACGGTCGCGAAGTCTTCAAGTTGCCGGCAGGTGGCAACACGGCCGGCTCGGCCGCCTTCGTCGGGCAGACCGCCTTCTTTGGCAACTTCAGCAACGAGGTGGTAGCGCTCGATCTCAAAGCGCGTCGGCGGCTCTGGCTCTACACCCATCCGACGCGACAATTTCCATTCTACTCCTCCCCGGCGGTGGCCGACGGGAGGGTCGTCATCGGTGGGCGTGACAAGCTGGTTCACTGCCTCAATGCGCTCAACGGCAAGTCATTCTGGACCTTTGCGACGAGGGCTCGCGTCGAATCCTCGCCGCTGATTGCCGGTGGTCGTGTCATTATCGGCTCAAATGACGGTCGTCTCTACATCCTTGATCTGATGAAGGGGACGAAGCTGTGGGAATTCAATGCCGGAGGGGCCATCTCGGCGTCCCCGGCCATGGCCTCCGGTCGCATTGTCGTCGGAGATCAACAGGGCAGGATCTATTGTTTTGGTGGTTGAGGATCGGGGGATCGACCAATGGCACAAGCAGGACGGATGAAGAATCTTTTATTGGGATGCGGGCTGACGGTCATTGCCGTTCTGTTGCTGATCCCGATCTGGCGGGTGATCGCGCAGCGTCCGGCGTCGACAGGAGCGGCGGGGGCAAAGAAGCCGGCGGCTGTACCAACTCCATCTCCATCACCGGCACCGGCTCAGAATCAGAAGGGCACTCCGCAGCCGCTGGTCTGGTACAAGATCGATGCGCGCTTGAGCACCGATGAACAGGGCCATCCCAATCTGCTCGACGGGCGCGAGCAGCTTACCTGGCTCAATGACTCATCGGAGACGATCGGAGAGCTTCAGTTTCATCTCTACCTCAATGCCTTCAAGAATCAGAAGAGCAGCTTCTTCCGTGAGTCGGGTGGTGAACTGCGCGGCCAGAAATTCGAGTCGGGCGAGTGGGGATGGATTGACCTGCTGGCGATGAGGCGAATCGGCGGCGAGGATCTCACCGACAGGATTGAATATATTCATCCTGATGATGACAATGCCGACGATCAGACAGTGATCCGCGTGCCGCTGGCTCAGCCGGTCAGGCCGGGTGAGAAGATCGATCTCGAAATCGCCTTCCGCTCAAAGCTGCCGCGTGTCTATGCCCGCACCGGCTACTGGGGCTCGTTCGCCATGGTTGGCCAGTGGTTCCCCAAGATCGGTGTCCGGGAGTCTGCCGGCGAGCGTCGCCGCGAGACAGCCGGCTGGAACTGCCATCAGTTTCACGCCAATACCGAATTCTATGCCGACTACGGTGTGTACGATGTCAACCTCACTGTCCCGGCCGTCTACCGCGACAAGATCGGGGCAACGGGCCTTCTCCGCAAGGAGGTCGTCAATGCTGACGGCTCAATCAGCTACAATTTTTATCAGGAAAATGTTCACGACTTTGCCTGGACGGTCGACGCAAAGTACAAGGTGGTGCGCCGCCGCTTCGAGGCAGCGAAAGAGGTCAGTTACCCGGAGACCGTAGAGTTGATGCGCCGGCTCGATGTCAACGGAGAGCAGCTCCGCCTCAGAGATGTCGAGGTGACGCTGCTGATTCAGCCGGAGCACGAGGCCCAGATCGATCGCCACTTCACCGCGGCCTTCAACGCACTCAAGTACTTCGGTCTCTGGTATGGTGCCTATCCCTACGATACCCTGACGATTGTTGACCCTCCACACAATGCCGAGGGGGCCGGGGGGATGGAGTACCCGACGTTGATTACCGCTGGCACCTCGCTGCAGGCCGGGATCGATCAGAATCCGGAGACGGTGATTATTCACGAATTCGGTCATCAGTACTGGTATGGTCTCGTCGGCAGCAACGAGTTTGAAGAATCCTGGCTCGATGAGGGCTTCAATACCTACTCAACCTCGAAGGTTCTTGAGACCGCCTATGGCGACGATCACCTGCCGGTGCGAGTTTTTGGGCGGCCTCTTGTTTATCTGCCGATCACCATCCCCCATCCTCACGAAAACCGCCTCGGTGCGCTGCGCGGCAGCTTCAATGACCCGATACTTACTCCCGCCTGGAAGTACTATGACTCGATGAGCTACGGGGTCAATTCGTACTTCCGTACGGGGCTGGTGCTGGAGACGCTCGAACGCTACCTTGGCGACGATGTTATGGCGCGTGTCATGCGCGGCTATCATCAGCAATGGCGCTATCGCCATCCAACCTCGGCTGACTTCTTCGACCACGTCAATCGTGCCACCGGCCAGGATCTGGGCTGGTTCTTTGACCAGTTCGTCAAAGGGGTCCGCACTCTCGACTATGAGATCATCGCCGAGAGCAACCCGGTCACCTATCCGCTGGGTGTCTTTGACAACAAAGCTGGTCAGAATGCCGGTCGGATTACTATCGAGGAGTCACCAGAGACGACTTCGCCGGAGTTTCGCACCGAAGTCACACTGCGCCGCGCTGGTGAGGCATGGTTTCCGGTAGATGTGCAGCTCAACTTTGCCGATGGCAGTCGCATCACTGGTCAGGCACTCGGCATCTCCGGTGGCTCCATCCAGTACCGCTTCGAGGACAGCCGCGATGGACGCACCTGGACCGATCAGTGGCCGCTCGATCAGCGCTGGAAGCGGATGGTCTGGACGACCCCTTCCAAACTGACCAGGGCCGAGGTCGATCCGTGGAAAAAGGTGCTGCTCGACGCCAATCAGACCAATAATACTTCAACTCCCGACAGCGGACTGGCCGCGGCCAGTCGCTGGTCACTCGGCGCGGCATACTGGATTCAGGTCATTCTTCAGCTCTTCGTCGGCATCTGAGGCATCAGGCAGGTTCGAGAGCGTTCGCAAGGGGTCGAAAGGAATCATATGTTCAAATCGCTCGTAGCCGGCCTTGCCCAGGCCGGCAGACTCTGGAGGCTGGGGGTGTTGCTGCTCTTTGTCAGCACCCTCTTCTCAATTCCGCTTGTGCTGCCGATCTTCTGGCTGGTCTTCCAGTCGACGAAGGGAACCGCAATGGCACAGCAGATGATGGCCGGCAATCTCGACTTCTTCTGGTTTGCCGACCTGGTCAATCAGCGGTTCGACGGCATCAGTATCGAGACCGTCGGCCTGCTGACAATTGGTGGCTTGCTGCTGATCGGCCTGATCTATCTGCTTTTACAGACGCTCTTCTCTGCCGGGATCGTCAGCATCGTTACCGCCAACGATCGCGAACCGAGGATGTGGGATTTCTGGGCGGGATGCGGAGCCTTCTTCGGTCGATTCTTCAGGCTGATGATCTTCTCGA
>CAIKMY010000056.1 GCA_903828635.1 uncultured Acidobacteriota bacterium | reverse complement strand
TAGAAACAGCCAACTAAGTAGAAACAGCCAACTAAGTAGAAACAGCCAACTAAGTAGAAACAGCCAACTAAGTAGAAACAGCCAACTAAGTAGAAACAGCCAACTAAGTAGAAACAGCCGACAGCGTAATGCGCAAGATTGGAACGCGCCCCTGATTCGGGACGATTCCAGCGGGCCGTGTCCCGATGTGGCGCCTTCCGATTTGGAATCGGCACCGGAGAGTGGCGTTTCCCGGCACGAACTGATCGCCACCCTCGACCGCTTCTTTGCCGCAGCCGGCGTCTTTGCAATCTGCGCACGCTGCCACGAACAGGGTACGGGATGCTGTCCGTCGGGATGCCGCGTCATGGGCACCGCCGGCTGTGATCCGCAAAACCGCCACGGCAAGACAATCTACTGCGCAGCTTTTGTCTGCAGCGCACTGCTCAATGCAATTGACGAATGCGATCCGCAGCTCGGTCGCCTGCTGCGCTGGCTGCGACGAGAGATTGGCCCGATCGAATATCGTGTTTATGAAATGATCTCGCGCACCCCGGCGGCTGCTCGCGAGCCGGAACGCCCACTGCTCCTCCCGGAGAGCTACTCGCTGCCTGCCGGACTCGAGCGCGGAGCGTCGATCGCGCGACAACTGGCCGAACTTGCCGACGAGGTTCTCGCCATCAGAAGAACCTGGTCACGCGAGGAACGGCTCTCATCACCGCCGGCCGCAGGACCGGCCCTCACAAAGGAGGCTGAATGAAGAGATTATCGGCATTGATTCTGATGACACTGCTGGCAATGAGACTGCTGGCAGGCACGGCAGCAGCCGGCAGCCCCGGCGACGAGGCGGCGATTCGCGAGGCCGTCAGCCGCTATGTCGAGGCGCGCGAAAAGATCGATCCTCAGGCAATCGAACAGCTCTTCACCGAGGATGCCGATCAGCTAGTCTCCTCCGGTGAATGGCGGCGGGGTCGGCCCGAAGTGGTCAGGGGGACTGTCGCCAGCTCGCGCACCAGCGGCGGCAGCCGCCGAACCATCACCATCGAAACGATCAGGATGATTACTCCAAACGTGGCCGTCGTTGACGGCCGCTACGAACTGAGCGGGCCGACTCCGACCGAATCACGAAAGATGTGGACGACCCTCCTGATGAAGAAGACGCGCCGCGGATGGCTGATCACTGCCATCCGCAACATGCTGCCCTCAAAACTCTGACCAGCGGCGAGTCGCAAAGAAGACCTTCTCGCGCATCGCTCCAAATCGGCGATCACTCCAGGTCGCGTGCACTTTCCCTTCCGAGCCGACTGCCACCGATGGAAAACGGACATCGAGATCGCCAAGATCGGTGATGAACTCCGGCGAGCTCCACGTCTCTCCACCATCGAGCGAGAACCTGCAGGCAAGATCCGATTTGAATTCCGTGACATTGCCGGGAGGCGCATCACGCTCGTCCCGCCAGAATGCCCAGAGACGATTATTCTCTTTATCGCGAAGGATAAACGGCATTTGACTGCGAATCTCCGATAATGAGATCGGAGTGCTCCACGAGACTCCATAATCAGATGACCGACGATAGTCGATGCTGATCGCTGCCGGAGTGGCCATCGACTGGCTGGTGCGCCAGGTCATATAAACGAGGTGCAGATTGCCCGTGCGATCAACCACCAGATCGGGATCATATTCACGCAGTGGAGAAGCAATCACCGGACGCTCGACGAACCTCTGCCCGCCATCCGTTGAAATTGCCGCATAAATGTCCCAATCCGGAAAGCGACGGTTATCACGCCACGCGATGGCCACCACCTCGCCAGTCGTCTTCTCGACCGAGAAGCGCGGATAGCCGGCATGCCAGCTCCCGCTGTTGAGCCGTCGCGGTGGCTCAAAATTGGTTCCGGAGTTTGCTGAGCTGGTGTAATAAACCTGTGCCTGATTCCCGCCCGGCTGATCCGGGTTGCCAATGTGCCAGGCAATGTGAACACGATTGCGAGCATCGACCGAGATACTCGGCGGCCCGACATCCGCCTGTGCCGGACCACTGATATCGAGAGGAGTAATGAAGGTCGTGCCATAATCGCCCGAGCGTGAATAGTAGATTCGTGCCGGCCCGAAGTTGCGCCGGTCAACCCAGACAACATGCACTCCGTCGTCCGGGCCGATGGCAATGCCCGGGCTGGTGGTGCCTGCATTTGTCTGACCAATATCTCGTGCCCTCGTCCAGCTCAGCCCGCCATTTGCCGAGGTTGTGTAAAAGATATCGTAGTTGTTCCAGGTCAGCTCGCTCCAGACCATGAAAAGTCGGTTGTTGCGACCGGCGGCAATCCCGCGCGACTGTGTTCCGCACGAAATACCATCGGTTCCACCGACCTCAACACCGGCCGACCAGTGAGGACTCGTCCCGTGCGCTCCCCCGGGTATCGGAGTCGGCAACGGCGTTGGTGGATTGGTTGTCGTTAACCCAGTGGTCGCCGGTTGATCGACGGTCTCAGCATCAATTTCAATCTCCGGTGGCGCAGTGCGCAAATGGACCCGATCGGCCATCTCGCGAACCGCCGCTGCCTGAAAATGGCGAATGAGATCTTCGGGATAGCCGTAACGTGCCCGCTCTGCCCAGTTCGCCGGACTTGAGTTAGGCATATTGTCCGGCAGATCGGATCGCGCCGCGACCGTCTGCCCGAAAGCCACAAGATACCGGCGCGAAGGGTTGAGCCTCACCCAGATCCCTCCCAGGGTGAGCGCCTCAAAGGCCAGCCTGACCTGATCGTTCTCCCTTGCCGCTGCCCGCTCACGATCGGTCGCCCCAACCAGAATCATTGCTTCCAGCCCCGGGGCCTGCGCCGCCACCTCCCGGTAAAGCGAGGCGGATTCACGCGCATAACTGCTCATGACCGGTGCCGCCGCCGGCTTCTCCGATTGAACGAGATACTTCACCCGCAACGCCAGATCTTTCCCCTCAAAAGCCATCGCGGCCAACGCAAGGCCGGTGCCATTGCCAGCTCCATAGAGCCCGATATTTTCTCCAATGACCGGAACTGACAACAGATCGCTAATCCGCCGGCCGTCAATGTCCGGCAACTCTCCCGCAGCATACAGCACGACATCGTGCAGCGCCTTGATATTTGCCTTTCCCCAATAATCGATCTCGCTACCACTTGACCTGCCTGTTACCCGGTTGACACCCTCCGGCAGCAGAAACGCAATCCGCACCAGATCATCGGCCAGCGTGATCGGCTCGTCGAGACTCCCACCACCGTCGCTGCCCGGTACCTGGATCACCACTGGCGCGCCATCAGGATAACGCCCCCCCTCCACACCCGCCGGCGCGAAGATCCTCAAGGCCAGCGTCTCTCCTTCACCTCCGGCCGACGAAAATGGCAGATCCACGTCGATCACCACCCGCTCCTCTGACCCGTATGCCGCCAAACGCAACAGTCGGTCGCCATGTGCCTGGAGCAGCACCAGCAACAGCAATACCGCGCCAGTCAGCCTCCATCCATTTGAACCATGCACAAACCACGATCCTGTATTTCTCTTTCCTGGCATGATCTCTCCTCAGCAGCCTCTTATCTGCTCCGATTCTTCTCTGCCTCGTCTTTGGGTTCCAATATGCGATGAACCGGAATGCCTGCCTTACGCAGTTCGACTCTCACGGGTATCACCCGCGCGGGCCGTCCTGCCCCCTTGCAACAAGTCTGGTTCCGGTTAGCGCCCCTTAGACGAGAAAGATTAGAAATAGGATGGAAGCATTAAAAAAAAAGTTACCGGTCCGCAGTCGAAGATCAGAGGCAGCCAGTGGATGATCAGCCTGAATGCGAGCGCTAAAGGCCGGATAAAAGACCGGGATTCTTGCACTTACGGCAGGTGACGCGCCCCCCGGGCCTGCAAAAATAGTTTTTGACAGCATGGCGTCAATCTGTTATTGTCCGCCATTAGTCTGTTAATAACTGAATCTGGTTTTCTCGCGATATAGTTTGCTCGCGATATAGTTTTCTCGCGATATAGTTTGCTCGCGATATAGTTTGCTTGCGGCCCGACAACGCCGGCGTTGCACACAGGCGAATCAACCCGTGCTTAACCCACGGACTATTCAGGAGAAAAGCCTGGTCGATATCAGGTTGCGTCCGGCCCGATTGCGTCCCCGGCGTGGCTGCCCCCCTCCGGACAGCTGAATAACCAGTAACGGCTGTCGAACAGTAACATTTACCGGCAATCCGGCGAGCGCCCGTGCAATTATTTTAAGTAATTAAATTACCAGGCAGCGAAATAAACAAAGAATTATAAATAATAACGGACGAAGCCTGTATAATCCGTTATGGGTCTATTCCAGGTATCTCATATAACGGAGGTCATTGGGCAGTCAGAGATGAAATCAGCGATCGCTGAGGTGGCGCAAACCTATGGAATCGAAAATTGGGGAGCCGGCTACTTTTCCATTAACTCCCAGGGACATCTTATCGCCAGGCCTTCACTTGGCGATCCTCGTTTTGTCGATATCAAAAGGATAGTCGACGACCTTCTGGCCAGAAAAGTCAAGCTCCCGATACTTCTGCGGTTCCCGCAGATCTTTGCCAGTCAGGTAAAAATGATGAATTATTCCTTCCGGCAGGCGATGAAGGAGTTCGATTACCGTGGCAACCACCTCGCCGTCTTCCCAATGAAGGTCAATCAGCGCCGCCAGGTGATCGAGGCCTACCTCGAGGAGGCGACGAAGTACAATTATGGCCTCGAAGCGGGAAGCAAGTCGGAACTCTGTGCCGCGATCTCCCTTGATCAATCACCGGATTCGCTGCTCGTCTGCAATGGATTCAAGGATGACAGCTTCATCGATCTTGCCTACCTCGGGAAACAGGCGGGGAAGAATGTGGTCATCGTCATCGAGAAGCTGAACGAGCTTGGCCGGGTCATTGAAAAGACGGCTGAGACCGGGATTCGTCCGATGCTCGGGGTGCGGGTCAGGCTCTACACGCGCGGATCGGGTCGCTGGGAAAAATCAGGGGGCGAGCAGTCAAAGTTCGGTCTGACAACGACCGAGCTGCTGCAGGCGATCAAGATTCTCCGCGAGGCCGGCATGATCGACATGCTCCGGGTGCTGCATTTCCACATCGGCTCGCAGATCACGCAGATCAAGAGGGTCAAGGCTGGCGTCAAGGAGGCGGCCCGCGTCTACTCGAAGATCCACAAAATGGGGATTGACGTTGACCATCTCAATGTCGGCGGTGGTGCCGGCGTCGATTATGATGGCAGCAAAACCAGCTTCGAGTCATCGGCCAACTATTCGCTTCAGGAATTTGCCAACGACGTCATCTACACGATCAAGAGCGTCTGCCAGGAAGAAAATGTGCCGGAGCCGAACGTCATCACCGAATCGGGGCGGGTACTGGTGGCCTACCATGCGATGCTCATCACCAATATCATCGATGAGATCGAGACGGTTCAGGGTATCCAGAACATGCCTCAGACCGATGAGAAGACTCCGGTAGTCACCGAGATGCAGGATCTTTACCGGAGCATGAATTCGAAGAACTTCCTCGAATACTACCACGATGCACTCGAGCACAAGGATGAACTCTTCACCCTCTTCGATCTTGGCTTCATCAGTCTCGAAGAGCGGGCCAAGGGGGAGATTCTCTTCTGGGAGATCTGTGACAAGGCGAACAACTTCGCCAAACTATCGCAGCTCAAATCGGAGGAGTTCGACGATCTGCGCAAGCTGCTCTCGGCGAAGTATCTTTGCAACTTCTCGGTCTTCCGTTCGGTGCCGGATCACTGGGCGATCGATCAGCTTTTCCCGATCATCCCGATCCACAAGCTGAACGAAACGCCGACGGACACGGCGACTCTCGTCGACATCACCTGCGACTCTGACGGGGTGGTTGATCGCTTTGTCGACCTGCACGATGTCAAGGAGGTTCTCGAGGTTCACGATCTCAAGAATCACGAGCCATACTATCTTGCCCTGATGCTGGTCGGGGCCTACCAGGAGGTCATGGGCAATTTCCACAACCTCTTCGGAACGACCAACGAGGCCCACATCGTCATCTCCGATCAGGGCGACTACCATATCAGCCGGGTGATCCCCGGATCGATGGTCGGAGACATGCTCTCATTCGCCGAGTATCGCAAAGAGAGCCTCCGCGAAGGCTTTGGCACACTGCTCACGCGTCAGATAAGGAAGGGAAAGCTGACAGAGGAGCAGGCGGCGCGCATCAGCGCCGAATATGAGAGCCACTTTACCGGCTATACCTATCTCGACAATAACGAAGTGTGACAAATATCTTCCATTGATCGCTTGTTCCGGCATTGATCGCTTATTCCGGTTGATACCGGGATCTTAAACCAGAAAGTGAACTCCACGAGTTGGAGCCTGAGAATATGATCCGAAGAATCAAAGGCGCGAAATTCCTCACCAAACCGACGCAACCGCTGCAAGTCGATCGGGATCGGAGTGTCCCGGGACTGCTCGACAAAATGGAGCATATTTCATTTCAGGGAAGGAACCTTGCTCTGGCCCATCAGATCTGGCTGCAGATGCTGCAGGAGAATGCGGTCGTCCTGATGGGGCTGGGCGGAGCGCTGGTCCCGGCAGGCATGCGTCGGCTGGTGGCCTACCTGATCAAGAACCGCTGCATCGATGTTCTCGTGGCCTCCGGAGCCAATATATTTCACGATCTGCATGAGACGCTTGGTCGCTATCATTACATTGGTGAAACCCGGAGCAGCGACGCCGAGTTGCTGGAAGAGAAGGTCGATCGGATCTACGACACTTATGCCTCAGAGGAAGAGTTCCGTGAGGCCAACGAGTGGATCGGGGGATTCGCGGCGCAACTGGACAACAGTCACGCCTATTCGACTCGTGAGTTCCTGCACCTGCTTGGACGTGAACTGAGTGAGATTGCCACTGAAGACGGCATCCTGACTTCGGCATTCAAGTCGCGCGTGCCGATCTTCTGTCCGGCAATCAGCGACAGCGCCTTCGGGGTGGCGATCGGCGTCAGTCGTATCGAGAAGAAGAATGCCTTCCAGTTCGACGTGATTCAGGATGTGGTGGAGATGGCCCAGATTGTTGCCAAGTCACGATCGACCGGTGTCGTCTGCTTTGGTGGCGGGACCGCGAAGACATTCATCCAGCAAAGTGAGACTGCGGCGGCGATGCTCCACAACACGATGCGCGGCCACAAATATGCGGTCCAGGTAGTGACTGAAGGGGCAGATTATGGCGGATACTCGGGGGCCGATTTCGATCAGGCGCAATCCTTTGGCCGGCTGGCACGCAATGCCAAGTCGGTGACGGTGCGCTGCGACGCGACCATCGCCATGCCGATGCTCGTCACCTCGCTTTCACAGACGGCCTCGAAGGCAATGCGCGCGCGCAAGCGAATCCAGTTCACCTTCGGCCGCGAGCTGGGCATCACGCTGCCCTGAGCATCGCTACAGTTGTTCAGGATCCCGGATTGAGGGCTCGAGAGGGGAGAAAGGTCTTCGCGACCTTCTCCCCTCAGCTTGTTTATCAGGTTTTTATCAGGTTGCTTATCGGCGTTCTGCCGGAGCGTAACCACCTGACTGCTTATGGAAGCTTTAGTTCCTGACCGACACGGATTTTGTCGGGATCGCTCAACTGATCGCGGTTGGCATCAAAGATGCGATGATAATCGTTGGCATTGCCATAGAAGCGGCGGGCAATCTTTGAAAGAGTATCACCGGAAGCGACCTTGTAGGTCAGTCCCGACTGAACATTGATGTCGGCAATGATATCGCCGAGACTGGAATCGACCTTCTTAATCTCATCCCAGATCTCGTTTTTGGCGTAATCCGAGGGGACGACACCGCGAATCAGCAGCTTGTCGCCCTCGAGGTTGAGGTTCTGCACGTTCAACCCAACCTCATGTCCCTTGTTGATAACCGGGTTATACTTTGCTTTGAGATCGTCAAAACTGGCCATATCTCTCCTCCAATCTGTCTTCCGGCCACTCTGTCTGCCGGATGAATGCTGACACCAGCCAATGAATGCAAATTCCTGATGAGTATCAGCCCTTGATAAGAAGATCCGGGTGGGAATCCGCCGGATCGGGAAAGCGCATGTGATGAAGCGGCAAGCTCTCAGTTGTGGAGTCTGCCGCAGGCCTGCTGAAAATGCAACCGTGACGGGACTTCCCTCGCATCAGATCCCGAGATCAACAACCCGCATGTCGACCTGCCAGGGCCAGGAGCGAAAGAGCAGGTTGATATTGCGCGCATAGGCGACTCTTGCCGTCACGCTGCGGCCATCGCGGGTCACCTCGATGACAGTCTCGGCGGGGAGGCCATGCTCGCGTGCCATTTCAAGGAGCTGTGCGCGGATATCTGCGGTATCGAGATTCTGGCCGGCACCACGACGCAGCACCTCCTCGGTGGCCCGACGCATCTGCAACTGGGCCACATAAGGTGGCAGTGTGACAACGGTGATGTAAACAAAGGCAGCCGCCAACGCCAGCAGCGGAAGCGTTGAGAAGGAGATCCGACCGCGGGCTCTTGCGCCCCGGGCTCTCGAGTGGTTGGATTGCTGAAACCGTCGCCCGTCAATACCCATCAGATTTGTCCTCTCAGCGTTGTCCTTTCAGCGTTTATCGCCGGTCAGATGTTACCGTCAGCGAGACGAGGCAAGGGTCGCGCGAACAGCAGCGCGCACGATCGCTGCCGGGACATCGTCGCGAATCTCGACCTCTCCGAGTCTGGTTGGCAGGATGAAGGGTACCTTTCCCTGTGAGACCTTCTTGTCATGGGACATGGCGGCAATGATGCCGGGAATGGGGAGATCATCGATGGGGGGGCGTCGTCCGATTGAATCGACGAGATCATGAATCATCGTGGCCTCAGCAGGATCGATCATCTCCAGTTTCGCCGCGATGGTGGTGGCCCCCTTCATACCGTAGCCGACCGCTTCACCGTGCCGCAGTCGCCGATAACCGGTAACCGATTCGAGGGCATGGCCGATGGTATGGCCATAATTGAGGATGCGGCGCATTCCACCCTCACGCTCATCTGCGGAGACGACATCGGCCTTGATCTGGCAGCAGCGGGCAATCATCGGCGCAAGGGCTTCCGGGGCAAGTGAGTGGATGCGGCCCATCTCGGCGTTGATGAACTCAGCCAGCGTGCGGTCGCGAATGACGCCATATTTGAGCGCCTCATAGAGCCCGGCGCGAAACTCCCGTGGCGGGAGTGTCCGCAGCACCAGCGGATCGATCACCACCGCGCACGGCTGATGAAAGGCCCCAATCAGATTTTTGCCAAGAGGATGATTGACCGCCGTCTTACCACCCACCGAGCTGTCAATCTGCGCCAGCAGCGTCGTTGGTATCTGCAGGTATGGCACACCGCGCAGGTATGAGGCCGCCGCAAACCCGGCAAGGTCCCCAACCACCCCGCCACCCAGCGCAATCAGTCCCTCGCTGCGCTCAAAGCGGTTCTCGATCAGAAAGCTCCAGAGCCGCTCGGCTGTACGCAGCGACTTCGCACGTTCGCCATCACCCATCAGGTGAGTCAATGGCTCGAAGCCTGCCTGCCGCAGAGACTTTTCGACCCCCTTGCCGTAAAGCCCGCAGACCAGTCTGTTGGAGACGATCGCCACCCGGCGCGGCTTGGCGCCAAATGCCCGCCGCGCCAACTCGCCAACTCGCTCCAGCCCCCCCACCGCAATCTCTATTTCATAACTCCGCTCATCGAGCGGAACTGCTACCCGATACTCCACCGCTTCCCTGCCCTCCTCTTGTCAAAAAGTCACCACCCGCCAGCCACCTTCACCCCCGCCTTTTCAATATAACCCGCACCACCGGTCGGTTAAAAGCGCGATCGGCGCCAACCCTCACGGGCCGACGCCGATCACGGAATGCGCACTCACCCGACTATGATCGCACAGGATAGATCCCGTCCACTGAAATGCAGTATTGGAGCGCGATATAGGGCTGCATATTGTTATGCGGCTGCTGACTGCCGGACAGTGCAATGCTGGAGCTGTTGACCACCAGCTTATCGGCCGGCCCGTAGAGCCCGGCTGCAGTCGCAAAAGCACGACCTGTGGGGTCGCTTGAGTCAGCAGCGTCCGGTGCAACATTAACGAGATGATCGTGTGCAGGCAGTTGTGTTATGCTCAGTGACGCTGTCGCTGATCCCCCGGCATTGCCGGGCTTGCGCGCAGTCAGTCCTGGCCCGCTACCCGCACCCACCGCAACTCGCCCCTGCAGATTTGGCAAACCAAATGTGGTCCTGCCATCTCCACCATAATTCACGCCAAGCAGCGAGTATAGAGCGCTATATTGCGCGATTTGCAAAAGCTGACCGTTGCAGGCCATCCATCCCTGGGGGACAAAACCAATGGGGAAGAGCTTGATCTCTCCAATATAATTGTCCATATCCAACCTCCTCTTATCTTGTCTTCAGGCAGGGTAGGTGCCATTCAGATTGATTACGTAGTTGATGCAAAGGTATGGCTGCATATTGTCGTGCGGCATGCCGAAACCACTACTACCCACAGCCCTCGGACTCATTGTCGCGGACTGCGCGGATCCATAGACATTGGTGGTACCCTTGGCCGGAGAGTCCACAGGATTCGGCGAGCCTGCTGCTGCGCTGGAGCCAACCAGCTTATGATTGTGTGCCGGGAGATGATCTGCCGTCAGCGTGACTGTCTCTTCACCCCCCTTGCTGGCCAGTGGCGTCTCGGTTGATTGGTGAACCGGAACCCGGCCACGAAGATCGGGCAGTGCGAACGTGGTGACACCATCACCACCATATGCTGTACCAATCAAAGAGAAGAGCTGACTATACTCTGCTACGTTGAGTAACCGTCCGTCACAGAACGCCCATCCTAACGGGGCAAAATCGCCGGCAAAAAGAATAATTTCACCCGTGTAATATTCTTCGTTCATTGCTGCTCCTTCTAATCTCGTGCTAATCGAGCGCTAATTCCTTGGTGGATAGATTCCAGTCAGTGCAATACAATAGCAAAGTGCGAGGTATGGCTGCCTGTTGTTGTGCGGCATCCCTTTGCCACTCGTCGATATTGACCCGGATGCCATATTGACTGCTTTCAGCGTTTTTGTGTAGACATTAGCCGGAGTGGCGGCCAGCACATTACCGACCGGAGAATCGCTCGTTCCTTTGTTTGCCGAAACATTCAACGGGTGATTATGCCCAGGCATCTCCGCCACCGTCAGCGTATGGGTTGCCGCCCCACCCTTATTTCCCTGTTTATAATCGTTGCTGCTGCCGACGACAACACGATCTCTCATATCCGGCAATCCAAATGTGGTAGTGCCGTTCCCCCCATACGTCGTATAAAGCAGAGAGAAAAGTGCCTGATTCTGACTGATGGCAAGGAGCTGACCGTCACAGACAGCCCAGCCCTGCGGGACCTTGTTATAGGGAAAGATTCTTATCTCCCCGATATATGGTTCTGGCATATTCAATTCCTTTCTTGAATCTGTTTGATGTAAAACAAGGGCAAGCCCTCAGAGATGAATTCCTGCTCTCTCCAACAGACGACTTCACCTCTCTGTTTCTCTAATTCTCCTGGGGGGGGCTTGGCAATCATTTGACGGGGGTTGCTCAATCAGGAGGATGATGCAGACAGCCTTGAGATCCGTGTGACAATATGCAACCGGATCGTTGCTGCCAGTTACAATCACCGATTGATAAATACCACAATCGGCGATTGATTTCTTGCAAAAAACGCTGAAAACTATCACTGAAACAGCTCAATAATTATTACCCCGGCGATTGAAGTCGATAACATGAAAATAAACCAATAAATCCATATCAAATCGACATCAAATCACAAAGGCTAATCACTTCCCGGCAGCGGCGCGGGTGAGATCTTCGGCGAGCCATTGATAATCGAGGGGGCCGATACCGGCAGCGGAGGCGAGATGTTCGACGGTGTATCGTTGACCGGTATTCCAGAGGTCAATCAGAAAATCGCGGGAGCGGCGAGACTCCCACCAGCGGAGACCGTGGGAAGAGCGGAGATATTCGCGACAATGGTGAGCAAAAGCAGCAGCACGGATGAGATCGGCAGAGAGGAGTGGCTGGCGGGGTAATTGCAGCGAGCCTCGCGGTTCGACGGTAACGAGGCTGGCACGAGACATAAGTTCAGCGTAGTCGGATGTCGAACGGCCCGGACCACCAGCACAGAGGCGCAGTTCCCAGAGCAGCAGTGCAGACTGCCGGCGCAGGGATATCAGACTGAGCACGGCGAGAGTACGCCGCAGGTTGCCGTTGTCGCGATAACCGTGATTTTCGGCAAGCCAGGCAGGCTCGTCGAGGAGCCCCTCGAAGAGCAGGCCCCAGGCAATCTCCAGCGCCCGATCACCCCAGGCGGAGACGACGCGAAACTCAGCCGGGAGTGATGCCGATGTCCAGACGTGAGAGAGGGCTGTGCCGACCGATCGCCAGAATCGCCTCTCCGACCAGAGCCCCTCACTGGCGTCGTGGCAGAGAACAACTTCACCGGGCGACCTGACCGTGAGGCAAAGCGAGTCTTGCAATTCGGTATCGGCAGGCAGTTGGTGAATTTCGAGCCCGGGTTGCTGATCGGGCCGCAGCCCGAGACTGTGCAGCAGATCAGCATAACGACGGAGGCGCCACTCGGCAGTGAAGTGAGCGATGCCAGTGCGCGTCCTCTCAAGGCGTTCGATCTCCGCGGACGTACTACCGGCCAGGCCAATCCCCAACTCGTGCGCCAGCAGCCAGGCGAGCCCGCGCTCCGCCGCTTCCATGGTCTTTGCCTGCAGGGAGTCAGCAATCGCGGCCAGCTGATCGAGCGGGGTGTCGCGCAACTCGGCGCGCATTGGCGCGTAGCCCTCCCAGCCAAGCCGGCCGACTGCTTGACGCATTTTCTCCAGCCGCTCGCGTCGCAGATCGTCGATCGCCTCCCTCTCCCCGGGATAGCGGTCGATTTCGGCATCGATTTCACGCAATCGATCGATGACGAAACCGTCAGCGGCAAAGGCGAGCAGCCTCCTCACCCCCGCGTGATCAGCCTGACGATCAGCCGGCGTGGCCTCAAGCCGACAGCGCAGATCGTCAATCACCGCTGGTGCAAAGAGATCACGATTCTCATTGAAAAGCGCCGCCTCCTCACTCCTTCGCTGTCTGCCAAGGATGACACGACAACGATCACGCATGACGGCGATATGATATTCGCTGAATCTTTGGCGGTATTCGCTCAGCATCTCGGGGATTCCCGACCGCGACCGGCCGGCCTGGTGCGCTCCAAATGGCGAGTCGGGGCAATCTGGTCGGCGCACTCACACGTTTTACGGTGCATCCCCCACCGCAATCCATCGCTGGACCGCGCTCATGCGCCGACCACACCGCCCCGGAACCAGCATCCGTCCTATCCGTCCGGTCATACAAATATTATGACCATATCCGGATAAACGTGCGACTCGATTATCAGGCCGGCCACCAGAAAAACGGCTCTGGGATTCGCCTGGGGCCGGATCGGAACGACCGAATCGAAGGCTAATTGAAACGCAACACACACCTTTTGTCCAGCAAGCACAAGGGAATTATTGCACTGCACGCAATTACCCGGATATCCGGATGATCAGGACCGATGCAAAAGGCCTCAACGCATCATCGGTGAGGAAATCGGCTCTTGCCGTCAAGTCCGGGAGCCTGTTATTGTTCATTCTGTTTTTTATTGCCGGCGGGCTTGCGTACTGGCGATTTAGCTGTGGTAATCAAGCGAGAGGAATAAAACCGAGGGCGGCTGAAAGATACAGGTTTGAAAGATACAGGTTTGAAAGATGAAGATTGATATCACAAAGTGGCTCTATTCATTCGTACTGGCGCTCTCTCTTGGAGTCGCGGTCGAGGCGCAGATCAGGTTTGATCGTGCGAAAGTCGAGGATCCGCTGCCGAATCCCTACACGATGGGGGTTGCCCGGGAGAAGATTGTGCAGACGACTCTCGATGTCCTCAAGGGTTGCGGAATCGTTATTGACAACGAGAAGAGCCGCCCGAACGAAGGGCGACTGGTGACGCAACCGATCGTCTTCAGCCGCGGGGTGACGACTCGCAACAATCTTGAGTACCTCGCAACCATGCCGGCAAGTGACGTGCGCAACTGGACACAGGGCCGTTATTTCCTTGAAATCACCGCGCTGCCGCTCGATCAGAAGCGGTCGCAACTCTTTATCGGTGCTCATATTGAGGGGCGTTACGCCGAAGCGGGCGGTACGATGGTCTGGGTTGAGGGGCAGTCGAACGGGCGCATCGAGGATGAGGTGCTGCGCGGTCTTGGCGGCAAGATCCTTGGTATCGATCTCAGTCTGAAGACGGCGGCCAATGAGCGTCGCATTCTCAACTGCACTTACTGATCAGCTGCCTGATGCGCGATGAACCGCTTGAAGATTGCCAGCCTCGGATTGTTGATTTTTCCACTCTTCCTCTGCGATTTTGCCGGAGGCGGAAGGATATTGGCACAGGATCCGGAAAATGAGCAGGCGAGCGGTCTTGAGCAGAACGAAACGCTGCGTGATACCCTCAAGCGGATGCAGATCAGGCGTGAGGAGAGTGACTTCAAAAAACTGGTGGAAAAGGCTGCAATGATTCGTGAAGGAGCCGATTTGCTGGCGAGTGAGGTCGAGGCAAAGGGGTTGATCTCCCGTGACCACGACAAGAGACTGCGTGAGATGGAGAAATTCGCGCGTCAGATTCGCTCCGGGTCGGGCAGTTCGAGTGATGAGCAGCTTGCCGCCGGTCCGACAAGCCTCAGCGAGGCTGTCAGGCGACTGGCCGAATCGAGCCAACGCCTGCAGACCAGCCTTGAAAAGACTTCGCGCCGCATCATCTCCGTAGCCGTCATCGACGCCTCCAGCGAGGTGATCGAGCTGATCAGGCTGATTCGCCTTTCACTCAACTGATAGCCAGTATTTGCTGATGAGGGGTGAGGCAATCTGCCAGTATAAATCGATGTATTCTCTCAAGATTTTCTTCCTGCTTTTACTATTACCGGGCAGCCTGCTGGTGGTGGCGCAGGATCCGGTAAAGCCCGGGGGCGATACCATCTCGGTCGAGACCAACCTCGTGGTCGTCAATGTCGCGGTGCGTGATCAGCGGCAGCGCCACGTCGGTGATCTCAGAGTCGGCGAGTTCCGGATCCTCGAGGATGCGGTCAACCAGCGGATTCTGAGCTTCGAGCACGAAGAAGGTGGCTTTGCGGTGGCAATTCTCCTTGATGCGAGTGGCAGCATGGATCGCAAACTCTCGCTGGTACGCTCGGCCTGCTCCAGTTTCATCGAGGGTATTCGCGATGGCGACAGCTTCTCGATTCACAGCTTTGGTGATGGCAAGGTGCGGTTGTTGCAGAACTTCACCGACATCAGAGACCTGCCCGATGGCCTTTGGGATCTGCAGGCTCGCGGTAAGACCCCGCTCTATGACGCGATCGTCGAGGCCGCCTCGCAGCTCTCCCGTCGTCCGGAACGACGCCGCGCCATCCTCATCGTCTCGGATGGTGCTGATACCGAAAGCCGGGCCTCCCTCGACCAGGCAGTGCGTCGCGCTGTCGAAGCTCAGCTTGCCCTTTATGCCGTCGAGATCAGTGATCAGTCGGTGTTTGGGACAGCCGGTCAGGAGAGCGGCGCTGGCATCCTTAAATCGCTCGCTGAGAAGACCGGTGGTCGCTTTTTCCGTACTCCCGGTGGTGCGCGACTTCGCGAGGCTTTTGCCGAAACCGTTGATGAACTGCGCCATCAATACACGCTTACCTATGCCTCGACCAATGAAGAACACAACGGCAAATGGCGCGGGATCGAGGTGCAAATTGATCGCCCCGACCTTCGCCTTCGCACCCGTCAGGGCTACTGGGCCGCCGGAAGGAAGAAATAGCCCCTTCTTGACTCGCCCCCAAGGCTCACTTATATTTCAGAGTCTGTAGTCATGATAAGTTTATCGTTGTCGGATCGAGTAATCATTCCGTTCAGCAGATTTTCAGCAGACTTACTGCGATGATTGGCCGGGAACTACTGCCACGCTTCCCGGGAGAGAGGGTTTAAAGTTATGGGCCTCGGAATGCCGGAGGTTATTCTTATTTTGGTGATTGCCCTGATCGTCTTCGGGCCGCGAAAATTGCCGGAGCTGGGCAAATCGCTCGGTCAGGCCATGTCACAGTTCAGGCGTGCCTCGGACGATTTCAAGCGGACCTGGGAACAAGAGGTCGAGATGGAGAAGATCGGCCCGACTGAGTCGAAGCCGGCCGAACAGCATCAGAGCTCCACGGGCTACTCTTCCGATTATTATTCGTATGGCTACGAGCAGGAGGTGCACGAACCCGCTGACGATCCTGCCTCGACAGCGAGTAAGACCGCGACGCCAGCCACCGCGGAGACGACGCCCACCGCCACCACCGAGCCGGCACCAGCAACCACCGCCGAGCCAGCGAAGCAGCATTGGATCTGAATTCATGAGCAGTGAGGGGAAACAGGAAAATGAGGGTATCCAGATGTCCTTTCTGGATCATCTGGACGAGTTGCGGCAGCGGCTGATTTACAGTGTCGGGTCGATTGTCCTCGCCTTTGTCGTCTGCTTCGCGCTCTCGGAGCCGATCTATCGCTTTCTGTCGGTCCCGGTGATCAGGCAGCTGCAGAAAGAGAGGCGGACGCAACAGGCATCATACGGGTCGATCAATCCGAATGATGTCCGCGACGGCGAGACGATTCAGTATACCTTCACCCGTGAAACATCGGTCAACGGCGTCAAGATCCCGCTGGGAACAACCATTCCGGTAAAGAAAGTCGCCGGTGAGGGAGGTTCCCACCTGGTTCTTTCCGAGCGCTGGTCGGTGGCAAAAACCATCCTTGAGTCGGGCACCCCGCTCGACCAGATTCTGAGGGAGGGCGAATCCAAGATCTTCTTCGATGACGAGAGCAATCAACTGGTGCTGCGGGGCGTCACCAGTCCGTTCATGGTCTATGTGCGCGTCGCACTTTACGCTGGCATCGCCCTTGCTGTGCCTTTTCTGTTTTATCAGATCTGGGCCTTCATCTCTCCGGGACTCTATCAGCACGAAAAGAAATATATTGTTCCGGTGCTGACAATGTCGACCTTCTTCTTCGTCTCGGGAGCCGCCTTCGCCTACACCATCGCTTTCCCGGCAGTTTGCGACTACATGCTCGGGCTGGCAATGGAGGGAGGTTTCAGAACGCTGCTCGATGCGGAGGACTACCTTGATCTGATTATTATGATCATGCTCGGGCTGGGAGTGGTCTTTCAGATTCCGACGATTTCGTTCATTCTCGGCCGCATCGGGCTGCTGACGGCAAAGATGATGATCAAGGCGTGGCGGTATGCGATAGTGACCATCGCGATTGTCGCCGCTCTCGTCACACCGACCCCGGATGCGTTCAACATGATGATGTTTGCGACTCCGATGATGCTCCTCTATTTCCTGAGCATCTTCATTGTCTGGATCTTCGGCAAACCGCGACAGAGCGACGAGGAGTACCGCGGACTGATTCGCGGCTGATTGTTGCCAGAGTGGTCAGCGACTCAGGCGACCCTCGTGCGTGGCGGACGCCCGGCGAAGAGGTCAAGCACATTCTCGGCGGCGAGCATGGCCATGGCCGTCCGCGTCTCGCGGGTGGCGCTGCCAATGTGTGGCAGGAGAACGACATTCGGCAGATCGAACAGCGCCTGCGGAACCAGCGGCTCCTCCTCGAAGACATCGAGTCCGGCTCCGGCAATCCTTCCTTCCTTCAAAGCCTCGATCAACGCCTTCTCATCGACCACGGGCCCGCGAGCAGTATTGATGAGAAAAGCCGTCGGCTTCATCCGTTCGAGCGCCGCCCGGTCGATCAGGTGCCGCGTAGTCGTCGCCAGCGGCAGATGTAGCGAGACGACATCAGAAAGTTCGAGAAGCTGCTTAAAAGTGACTCTCCTCGCGGCAAGGCCGTCGAGACGGGCAGTCTGCGTCAATGGTCCTGATGGTTTCCGGGCAGCGGTCTGCAATTGATGGCGTGGATCATCACGGTAGGCGACATCGTCGCGATTGCAATAGACGATCGACATGCCAAAACCGGCGGCCCGCCTCGCGACGGCGCGTCCGATGCGCCCATAACCAAGGATGCCCAGAGTTTTGCCCGTCAGCCCCGTGCCGAGCAGCATCTCAAAGTCCCATCCATTGAACCTGCCAGCGCGCAGAAAGGCATCGGCCTCAACGATCCGCCGCGTCACGGCAAGCAGCAGCGCAAGGGTCAGGTCGGCGGTGGCATCCGTGAGAACATCCGGCGTGTTGGTGACGACGATCCC
>CAIKMY010000055.1 GCA_903828635.1 uncultured Acidobacteriota bacterium | reverse complement strand
CGGCCGCAGAAGATGTACAGCGGCAGATAGCAGAAGCAATCATAGTAGCCGTGGAAGAACCGTCCTTCCTGGTTCCCGTGGAGCGGATCGTCAGTGGCGTCGAGATCAATCGTAATGGTGCGGCTGGCTACTACGGCCTTGGCGTAGCGCAATTCCACCTGCAGCAGGTAACCGAGTCGGTCGAGTCACTGCGGCGTGCGATCCTGCTCGCCCCGGACTCATCGAATATTGCCTTTGAGCACTTCTACCTTGGTCTTGGCCTGTGGAAGCTCGACCGGCATGGCGACTCCGAGCCTCATCTCAAAAAGGCTGCCGAGCTTGGTGGGACGAATATCCCGGCGGATGTTCACATGTATCTCGCTCAATATTACAGCGAGAGCCAGCGCTACCTCGATGCGGCCAATGAACTGGAGACCTTCCTGCGACTGGTGCCCAATGCACAGGACACGGAGAAGATCTCGAAGCTGATCAGGCAACTGCGGGCGAAGGTCAGGCAGTAGGCCACGGAGTGACAATGAAATCATCATCACGGGCGTGGGGAGTCTCCCTCCTCGCGCTGACCCTCGTTCTGCCCTGCCCGGGCCAACAGGCGCCAGCAAAGCCGGCGGTGCGCGAGCAGTCACCGATCCGCATCGGCACCAACGAAGTGTTGCTCGATCTGGTGGTGGTCGACAAGAAGGGCAGACCGATCAGGGATCTGAGGGCCGATGAGATCGAGGTCAGCGAGGATGGTGTCCGCCAGACACTGACCAATTTCAGAACAATCAGTGACCTCGCGGCACAGCCGGTGCCCGCTGAGGAGCAACCACGACATCTGGTAACGATACTCTTCGATCACCTGACGGTGCAGCGGGTGCAGGCGGTGCGCAGCGCCGCCTTCCAGTTCATCGACAACTCGGTTGCCGCCAACACAGATGTACGGGTGATGGTCGTCGGGCGGAGGCTCTGGCTGATCGAGCAGTTCACCAGGGACAAGGCGAAGTTGCGGCAGGCGGTCGAGCTGGCGACCTACACGGTTGAGAAATCCCTTGAGGAGAGATCGCAGTTGCTTGAAACGGCGCTTGAGCAGGAGGTTGCCGCCGGAGGCGAGTCGGCCTCGCTGGCGTCCCTCTCACTGGAGACGCTGCGACGATCGGTGCGTATCGAACAGGAACTGAAGAGTCCGCACCATATCTTCTCGCTGATCCCGTTTGCCCGGGCCCACCGGTTGATGCCAGGTCGCAAGATGGCCATCTATTTCTCCGAGGGACTTTACATGCCACCGGGGCTTGGCGAGGTCATGCGTCGCACAATCAGCGAAGCGACGATGGCTAACCTCAGCTTTTACAGTATCAACACACGGGATCTGCTGGTCGGTGCGGGAAACCAGGTCAGCCGGCTGGAGACGGCAACGGTCGTCAATCAGACGCGCCGCGCCGAATCATCAAGCTACAGCACTGATAATGCCAACTCCTTCGGTCTCGCCTTCGGCTCAAACCGTTCCTCGACCAACTTCAATACTTTCGAGTATATCGAGCGCAAGAAAGAGATCACCAAACAAGGGCCGCTCGCGGAACTGACCGAGGGAACGGGCGGGTTCCTGATCACCAACATCAACGATCTCAACGGCGCGCTGAAGCGGATTGGCGCGGAGATCGGAAACTACTATGCGGTCTCCTACCAGCCAACGCGCACCGAAGCCGACGGGCGATATCGCTCGATTGGCGTGCAGGTTCGCCGCTCGGGGGCGACTGTTCGGGCGCGACGCGGCTACTTCGCGCTGCCACCGGCCGGGGGCGAGGTGAATGCCGGCAGAATGTCGGGCTCAGAGGCCGGCTTCGAGCTTGACTATGAAGCCCCGCTGCTGGCCGCCCTCAACGGTGGGATTGCGCCGCATGATTTCGCGATCCGGAGCGCCGCCTTCCACTTCGAGTCGCAATCCGGCCGGACGCGGGTTACGGTTCATACCGGTCTGCCGCTCGAAACATTGCTGCCTGCCAGTGTGGGTGAAAAGAAGACCGCAGATCTGAGCTTCGCCATGCTTGGGCTGATCAGGGACGAAAAAGGAGAGGTGGTTCAGCGCTTCAGCGAGCCGCACGAGCTCTCGATTCCGGCAGCGGCGATTGGCGAAGCGAGAAGGTCAGTCTTCAACATGACCCGCCAGATCTGGCTCGCCCCCGGGCGCTACACCTTCGAAGCTGCCATCCACGACCAGCCAGGAAAAAAGATGAGCGTCGAGCGCCATCCGCTGCTGGTTGAGGTTCAGCCGAGCCCTCTCCAGACAAGCGACATCCTCCTTATCAGGCAGATCGAGGAGATTGACCCGCGCAACATCTCTGAGGAGCATCCGCTCTCCTTTGGAAACCGACGCATCGCGCCGCACCTCACCGACCACTTCTCTCGCGAAGAATCGAAGGAGATTGCTTTCACCCTCTTCGTCTATCCGGCAGCCGGCGCAACCGAGATCCCAACGCTGACCATCGAGCTGCTGCGCGGCGACAGGGTCGTCGCCCGCAGCCAGCCGCAACTCGGGCCCCCCGAAAGTGGCGGACGCATTGGCTTCACTGCCGGGCTCGGCGGCGAGGGTCTCGTCCCCGGCCAGTACCTGCTGCGGGCAACCGTGCGGCAGGGCTCGGAGGTCAACCAGGGCTCGACCAGATTCATCATCGACGGCACGCCTCCACCGGAACCCGAGGAGAAGACGATCACCAGTGCCCTCTCCGCCAGCGACCGCATGGCCGAACTGACGCTCCGCGCCGTTCGCGTCGAGCGCCCCCTCGCCCTTTCTGCCACCGACCTGATTACCGAGGCCGCACAGCGTGGGGAGCAGATCCACCGCGAACTTGGCCAGTATACCTATGCCCTGCGCAAGGTGCGCCGCATCCTCAACAACAAGGGGCGCATTCGTCGCGAAGAATATCACGATTTCGAAGCCTATCCGATCAATGGCCGCCACGCCCTCATCAGGTTTGCCGAGAATGGCAACCGCCTCGCCGTTCAGTTGATCGACCTCAACCGTCGCACGGCTACCGAGCAGCTCGTCAAGGGTGAAGCAACTAAGACCACTGACCGCCAGATCGGCTACTGGGGCGCCAGCCTCGACGGCTTCTCCGAACGCCGCGGACGTCGTGTCTGGTCCTCACTCACTATCGATCCTGAAATCTTCTTCTCAACCTGCAAATTCTCCACCCCGCGCATCGTCATGCTCGATGGCCGCGAAACTGCCGTCCTCGATTTTCAGCCGCAACCTGAGGCCAAACCAGCTTCGGATCGAGCCTGGGTCTTGCGCCTCGCCGGCTCAATCTGGATCGACCTCGCTGACAAGGCGCTCGTCAGAATCGAGGGCGCTTCTCCTGCTGCCCCGGAAGGCATGTTCAATTTCGTCTACCAGCAACAGATCCTCGCCCCCGGTGTCTGGGCCCCGGCGCTCATTCGCCTCAATTCCGCTGGCGATGAGAACATCTTTGACGGCTTCAATTGGGATGCCTGGTTCGAGTTTACCCAGTTCAGGAAGTTCAGCACCGAAAGCAGCGAGAAGATCATGGTCAAATGACCGGGAACGCCGGGCCTTCGCTACTCTCCATACACCTGAATTACTGCATCTTCGTGTCTTCGTGTGAGCTTCACTGTCCGTACAGCGTGGGCTGCTGGTTGTCTTATACGCTTTGAAACCGTAGTCTTTACGCGCTCACACCACGGCATGATCTCATCCCCGCTATCACCTTCACCTCTGCATAAAACAACACCCCTACCCGGTCGAAACCGAGTGGGGGTGTTGTGATAACCGACTATCTTTCTATATTACAGTCCTTACGAACTAAACAGAGACAGCCGACATCGGAACGTGCAGCCAATGCTGCGTGTTCCGATTTAGAAGGTGAACCGGACACCGAGACGAACGGCACGACCACCCTGGAAGGAGGTCGGCAGTCCGAGCGCGGTCTGCTTGCGCTGCGGAGCAGTCGGATCATTGAGGAACGCGTTGAACTCGTTGACGACACCCTTGGTCAGGATGTACTTGATCGCCTCCGGCTCATCCGCGACCGGCAGCTTCAGCGTCGAGATGCTCGGGCTGATCGCATTGTAGTTAGTCTGGATATCAGTGACGTTCGACTCGTTGAAAGCGTTAAGCACATTGAACTCAAAAATGAGGTTGTACTGCTCGCTGCTGCCAAACTGGAACTTGTGCTGAACGGCAAGATCCGTCTGGGTGAAGGTCGGCGTACGGCCAAGATTGCCGCGACCATAAAGGATTGCCGCCGCATAGAGGCTGTAGAAGCTGGTCATCGGAGTTCCCTGCTGCGCCGTCGTGAAGAAGGAGAACTGGGTTCCGTTGCCCTTGACCTTGCCAAACCAGTCGAAGTTATACGAACCATACGCATTGAAGACATGCGGACGGTCGGTCGCGAGGCGGCCATTGTCCGGCGCACCCGCAGCCGTGAAGCCGAGGTGCGGCAGGTCGAAGAAGCGGTTGACACCCGGTGAGGTACGACCGTTCTCGTCCGAGCTCGCCAGACCGGAGTAGTTTCCATACAGCCGGCTGTAGGTATAGTTGACCTGATAGAAGTAGTTCTTCGAGAAACGACGATCGAGCTTGAACTCGACGGCGTCATAACGGCGCTGCGGAGTCGCCACCTTGCTATAACCGAACTGCTGGGCCACCTTCGAGTGCAGCCCCTTGCCAGGGTTGCCGATGATGTAGGCCTCGCTGCCCTCTGGCGTCGGGAAGCCCGCGTCCTCGATGGCATCATTCAGGTACTTGTTGGTGTAGCGAACGCTCAGCAGGTAGTTCGACCAGAGCTCCTGCTCGAAACCAAAGGTGAACTCCGTCTGGCGATACGGCTTGAGGTTCGGATCGACCAGACCGGTGTAGATGTCGGCCGCCGGGTTGTTCGAGGCAATACGATAGTCGTACTGGCAACGGGTCAGACCGGAAGCATTGTTGATCGGGCACTTGCCGCCAAGGATATCCTGGTTGTTGCCAAGAATCCGCTGCGGAGTGTAGAAGGTGTACGGAGCAGCCTTGCCATCAGCGCCAGGCATGATCTCGAAGAAGTCAACACGGTAGAAGTCGCCACCAAACGAGCCACGCGGCAGCTCGAACTTGAGGCGATCGGTGAACTGACCAAAGCTGAAGAAGAGCTTCGATTTGCCCTTACCATTCAGGTCAAAGGCACCGCCAACGCGCGGGACGATCTTGTCACCCCAGCCGAAGTTGATCGGGGGCGCAAAACCGTTGAATGACGGCAGGTCTTCCTTCTCCATGCGGAAGCCGGCGTTGATCGAGAGGCGCGAAAACGGCTGCCAGCGATCCTGAATGTAGATCGACTGCGCCTTGTTGCTCGCCTTGCCAACCGTACCGAAGCGGACGAGCTGGCCCGCACCGATCGCGCTGGAGTTCACGGCATCGTTACGACCGGTCAGGTCGTTGAGCGTGTAGCCATAAAAGAGCTGAACGACGCCAAGATCCTTGTAGCCGCGGCTGACATCGTTGGTCACCTTGGTATTCTGGTAACCACCCTTGAACTCATGACGACCGCCAAACTTGTTGACGATGTAGCTGAGGTCACCCTCGAAGTTGGAACGAGTCGAGATATCAAAAAAGATGTTGTTGTTGCTCGGCACGTTCGAGAAGCCGAGCGTGCAGCCGACATCTGTCGGCACCGAGAGGCCGCCGCAGGTGTAGCGGGTAACCTGGGGGATGAAGTAGGCCGAGCTGCGCTCGTTGAGGAAGCCACGCGAAAAACGGAAGCTGGCAACGAGGTTGCTGTTCGGGGTCCAGACCGCCTGCGTGGTGAAGTTGTTCGAGTTCTGACGACCACCCTGACGGTTAGTCAGCTGGTTGCCGGTCAGACGGCCGATATTGCCGCCAAAGTTGACCGAGGGGATGACACCGCCGAGGCTGATGTTGCCGGCCGGCAGAACACCATCGACGATGATCGGGTTCCAGGTGTAGGTCGCCGAGAGGCGCAGCGTGTTGGTCGGAGACGCATCGAGACGCCCCTGAAAGTACTCGTTGCGCTGGGTCTGCTCGTAGAATTCGGTCGCGTTGACAACACGCGTCCGTGGATCCGGGCTGTAGTAGCGAGTGGTGCGCTTCGTATTGTAAATCTGCGGCGCATAGCTGGTGAAGAACCAGAGGCGATCCTTCTTGAGTGGGCCACCGAAGCCAACCGCCGGATAGTAGTTGTTGAAGTTGTCACGATCCGGACGGAGATATTCGTTGATCTGAACGAAGCTGGCACCAGTACCGGTACGGAAGCTGTTGAGGAATGGACGGGGGCCGGCCCAGAGCTGGTTGGGCTCGAACTGGACTCCGACCTCGCCGTGATACTCGTTCGAACCACCACGGGTAACGACGTTGATCACACCACCGGTGGCGCCGCCAAACTCGGCCTCGAAACCGGAAGTCTTGATCTGGATCTCCTGGACGAACTGGAACGGCAGGTTGTTGTTGCCGTTGAGGACACCCGTACGGAAGTTGCTGACCTCAAGACCGTCGATGATGAAGCTGTTCTCCGAACCGCTGGCGCCATCGACCTGGAACTGACCGCTCTTGGGCTCGGCACGGGTTGCCGGCGAGACCTTGAGCAGGCTGGTCATGTTCATGCCCTTCGGCAGGGCGTCGATCACCTTATTGGTGATGTTGGTCTGAATCTTGTTGTCGTAGGGATCGATGCGAACGACATCCTCGCTGGAAATATTGACCTGCTCGGAGACATTGCCGACCTTGAGGCTCACCTCAAGGGGGGTCGCTTTCCCGAGCGAGACCTGGATACCCTCGATCGCTGCCGAGCTGAAGTTGGCCGCAGTCACCGTCACCTTGTAGGTGCCTGCCGGCACCTGCAGGAGGCGGAAGAAGCCGTCACTGTCGGCTGTCGCGGTACGCGAAACGTTGCCGCCCTCAACCTTGATCGTCGCTCCCGGCACGCGCGCCCCAGCCGCATCGTTAACCGTTCCCTGGATGGTTCCTCCGGTCTCCGCCTGCGCAAACGCAGTCGTCGGCGCAAAGAGGAACAGGAACGCGCCGAGCAAGCCGGCCGTTACCAGTCCGAGGAATCCTTTCTTCATATTTGTTGGTCTCATGTTTGAGATTCTCCTTAGATAAGGGTTATCAGGATCCGGCGACGAGCCGTCCCCTGACCAGCGTCTGTGCCTTGCAGGTACGCTCAGCCGTCAGGATCTTGTCCAGTCGCAATCTTTAGTTATACCAAGTGGCAGGCAATGCCTGTTCACGCAATTTACACCATTCATACATTATTGAAAATCAAAACATCATAAACTTTTGCAATAATTATTCCATTTTGTGGCAAAGTAGTGTCTTATCCTGCAATCAATTCCAAACAAGCAACTTACCAGCAGGGCTACAGCTGTCCGGACCTCTCCTTCTTTTCAGGAAATTGCATTAATATTCAGTTTTTTGGATACCGGTCTGACAACATCCGGCCGACAAAGCACATTAAAACGCTGGCAATTGACGCCTGATGCGTCGACAGCCTGAAGACGTCGAGACTCTGTCGAGATTCAGGAAGGGCACGGTTTGCCGGCAAGGCAGGCAAGAATAGTCAAACCATAGCGGGCAATTCTGGCGGGGCCGAGACCATAGATGCTGGCGAGGTCATCAAGGGAACGGGGGCGAGCAATGACGAGGTGGTCGAGGGTCTTGTCGTGACAAATCATATATAAAGGAAGCCGCTCGCGGGAGGCCTCAAGCTGGCGCCACTGCTGGAGGCGGAGAAGGACGACGCGCTCGTCGGAGGTCAGAGGACGAAGGGTGGGGCCGGCCTTGCGGGCGGGCAGGCCGGGGTGGTCACTATCAGAATTGTCGGGCTGGCGGCGAAGAGTGGCGCGGCGCAGTTCGGCATCCCAGCGCCCCTCGGAGGTGAGGCGTTCAGAGAGTTCAAGGAAGAGGCGCAGGGCAACGACGGCATCGATGGCCGCATAGCGGAGCTGCTCACGCGAGAGTGGACGGCGACGCCAGTCGCTGAGTTGATAGCTCTTTTCGAGAGGGATCTCGAAGAGATGGGCGGCGAGAGAGGCAAGACTGTGGGATGGAAGGGTCAGGGTGCGCCGCGAGAGTTTTAGTGTATCGACAAAACCGCTGGTCTCGAATCCAAAGCCGCGAAGGACACCATCATCGAAGCGGGCATTATGGGCAGCCTTGATGGGGCTTGCCTGCTCAATCAGCGGGCGGGCAAGCTCGATACCGGCGGCGAGGGCATCGATGACGACGACACGACCGTCGGGTGAGGCCAGCTGCAGCAGGCTGAGTTGGTTCATACCGCTGGTTGTATCGCGAAAGGTCTCGGTGTCGAGGCCGATCACCGGCTGACCAGCAAATGGAATGAGCGCCTCGCGAACGGCATCCGGATCAACAAGGTATTGAAATGACGGTAGCTCCGGCATCGTCAGATCCTCTGTGCGTAGACTCTCATGACATCACCGAGGTTGAGGCGGAGGGTCTTCTCTTCGAGACCTGCCTGGCGGCTGACGGTGGAGATGACCGTTGCGACGAGCGGAGAGTAGCGACTGATACGATTGACAAAGAGGCGAAGGCTCATCGATTTGCCGACGTGAGCCACCTCACGGACAGCAAAACCGCATTCGCCGAGGAGGCGATTGATGGTCACCGGGGTGAAGAAGAAGAGATGATCGGGGATGATCTGGCGCCAGCGAGGGCCAAGCAGCCGAAACCAGAAAGTATCAATATCGGGCGTCTCGATGGCCAGCCAACCGCCGGGCCGCAGAACCCGTGCGATCTCGGTCAGCTCACGATGCGGATGGCGCAGGTGCTCAAAGACGTGGTAGAGGACTGCAACATCGAATGAGTGATCAGGGAAGGCCGCACCAGCAAGGTCACCATCCCGAATCGCGACTCCGCGCGCGCGCGCGGACCGCACCGCACCAAGGTCGGCCTCAACTCCGGTGGCCTCGAAGTAGTCGCCGGCAGCCAGCAGAAAGTCGCCTCTCGACGAGCCAATCTCAATCAGCCGGCCCTGCGTGACGAACCGGCGCAAGTCGGTGAGTCGCTCGCCAGCCATTGCCGTGCGCCAGGGTGATTCACGATCCTCGACCATCGGATCGATCAGCGAGAGTTCACGGGCACGCCCGGCAAGCCGCTCCATTTCGACCGAGACGCCTGACCCTCCGGTAACTGGCAGCAGAACCCGCACCAACCCGCAGTCGTTACACTTTACCAACGGACCGTCGAGCCGCTCGGTGTCAAGCAGCCGTCGCCACTCCGCCCCTCCGCAGAGTCCGCAGGGCAGATATTCCATGGAGTGATTCAGCGTGGTTTCGATGTGCAAGCTTCCCGGTAGAGTTCGAGAGTTTTGATTGCCGTCATGCGCCAGTCATACCGGCGCGCCTGTTTGATACCAGCCGCACGCAGCCGCGCGCGCAGCGATTCGTCAACGAGAACTTCAAGAATGCCGGCGCTGATCGACTCCTCGTCGAGCGGGTTGACCAGACGCGCAGCCTCGCCACAAATCTCCGGCAGGCTGCCGGCATTGCTTGCCACCACCGGGGTGCCACAGGCCATTGCTTCGACCGGCGGCAAGCCGAACCCCTCGAAAATCGAGGGATAGACAAGGAGCGATGCCTGGCGGTAGAGTGCCGGCAGATCATCGTCTTCGGCATAACCGGTAAAGATGATATCACCTCTTTGCGCACCGCCCTGATCGCTTCCCTGCCCCCTTGCCTGTTCGTGGATGGCCCCGGCCAGCCAGAGATCGCGCCCGACGATTACCAGTTGTGCCCTGATGCCCGCTTCGTGCCGCAGGCGGCGAAACGCCCGGATCAGCCGCTCGATATTTTTGCGCGGCTGCAGGCTGCCGAGGGCCAGCAGATAGGGGCCTTCAATCCCAAAGCGACGACGGAGTGACTCCGCCTCATTGGGCATCTTTGCCTGCGGTGAAAAGCGCTCCTCGACCCCGTTCCAGGTGACAACGACCTTCTCCGGAGGCAGCCCGTAGGTTTGCAGCAGATCTTCGCGCGAAAAGTTCGAGACCGTGGCAATTCGCGCTGCCAGCTTCGCCGTACGCCTGACCGTCAGTCGCAACTGCCAGCTTCCACGCCGCGTGAAGGTCTCCGGGTAATGTTCAAAGGCCAGATCGTGAATCGTCACCACGACTGGCACCGGACAGAAGGGTGGTGCCGTGTATTGAACGTGGAGAACATCGACCGGATCGCGCCGCAACTCGATTGCCAGCGCCAGTGGAGCTCTCACCAGCGGCGTCGGTGGTGGAATCATCCGCACCTCGAAGTTTGGCGCATTGACCGCAAACCAGTCCCGCCACCACTTCCCTGCCTGGCGATTCGCAAGGTAGATTCGATAGAGATTCTGCTGGTCGATGCCTGCCAGCGCGATGATCAGATTGCGAATGTAGGTCTCATTCCCGCCCTGCTTCGCCCCGATCGCATGGGCATCGATGCCGATTCTCAGAGTTTCCATCTATTCCCTGTCCATTCCCTGTCCATTCCCTGTCCATTCCCTGTCTATTCCCTGTCCTGCTATTCCCTGTCCTGCCCTTATTTTGCCCTTATCTTGTTCCTGTTCCTTATTTTGTTGCCGTCAGATGCCTGCAGACTACGTGTCATTACTCCCCGCCCAGTCGATCCAGCGCTGCCAGCGCCTCATCGTAGCGCAAAAAACGGCGCTCGTCAGCACGAAACGCCGCAGAATGATAGATGCGGCGACCTCCGACAATCTTCCTCGGGTGCTTGAGGTGAAGCATTTCGTGATAGAGCACGAATTCGACAACGTATTCCGGGACCTCTTCGGAGTCGAGAGAACGGCTGATGACGATCGTTTCGTGGACGTCATCCTGGTGACCAAGGATGCGTTTGGAACGGCGAGCACTCCAGGCAAGTCGTGGCATGGCCAGCGAGCCGGCGAAATAGCGTCGGTTGAGGCGTCTGAAGATCGCCTCCAGGTTGTAGACACTGCCAACCGGATCACCAGCCAGCTTGCGTCCGCGATGACGGCGGACGAGGTCGATGGCGCGAATCACCTCGGGCTGGTAGCTGTATTCACGGTAGAGTGCCTGCAGATCTGCTGGCGGGGGATGTTTGAGGAGTTTGGCGACCAGCAGATGCGCAACGGCCCGCCAGATCGCCACTGGCGCGTCACGCAAAATATCGGAGATGCGCACATAGACCCGCTGACGCCGAATCCTGATCGTGTGATTGAGACTGGCGAAGGGGTAGAAGGTGACATTGATCTCTTTCGGCGCGGCGCGTCCGGTCATCTCGCGAAAGGCGGTGACAATCTCTGTTCGGATCTGGTTCTCCGCAAGTGGCATGCGACCTCCGGCCATCAAAGCACTGGTCTCAACGCTGGTCTCATTTTCGGACATCGGGGCTATTTTATGCTATTCTGCGGCCATGAAGGAAAGGAGCATGAGCGGAAGCCTCTTTCCGGAGGCAGCAGAGCCGACGGTGAGCGGTGGCGGGTCGCACGGGCTGAATGCCCCGCTGGCAGAGCGGATGCGCCCGCGGACGCTGGCCGAGTTCGTCGGCCAGTCACACCTGCTCGCGCCGGGGCGAATGCTGCGGCGGATCATCGAGGAGGACAGGCTCTGCTCGATGATCTTCTGGGGACCACCGGGTACCGGCAAGACGACACTGGCGCGCATCATTGCCGGACAGACAGCCTCCGAGTTCGTCCCCTTCAGCGCGGTCACCTCCGGGATCAGGGAGATTCGCGAGGTGATGGAAGAAGCGGCAAGGCGACGGCAGGCCCGTGGCCGACGGACGCTGCTCTTCATTGACGAGATTCACCGCTTCAATCGGGCGCAGCAGGACGCCTTCCTGCCCTATGTCGAGAACGGAACGATCGTCCTCATTGGCGCCACCACCGAAAACCCAGCCTTCGAGGTCAATTCGGCGCTGCTCTCGCGGGTGAGAGTCTTTGTTCTGCAGCAGCTCTCGGTCGAGGAGATGGCGGCGATCTTCGAGCAGGCACTGGTCGACGGCGAGAGGGGGCTCGGCCGTGAGCCCGTCGTCATCGACCGCGAAACGCTCCTCGGCCTTGCCCATCACTCCGGCGGAGACGCGCGCGCCGCCCTCAACACGCTTGAACTGGCCGTCAGTTCGGCTTCACCCGACGAAGATGGTGTGCGCCGCGTCGGAGAGATCGAAATCTCCGAGGCACTGCAACGATCAACCGGACTCTACGACAAGTCGGGCGAACAGCACTATAATCTGATCTCCGCTTTCATCAAATCCATTCGTAATTCAGATGCCGACGCCACCCTCTACTGGCTGGCGCGGATGCTCGAAGCCGGCGAGGATCCGGTCTACGTCGCCCGCCGGATAGTCCATCACGCCTCGGAGGATATCGGGCTGGCTGACCCGCAGGCGCTGGTGATCGCGGTCGCCGCCGCACAGGCCACGCAGTTGATCGGCATGCCGGAGGCGCGGCTCGCCCTTGCCGAGGCGGCAGTCTGCCTTGCCCGCGCTCCAAAATCAAACTGCGTCTACCTTGCCTACGAGGCCGCTGCCGCCGATGCCCGCGCCACCCCGGCTGAACCAGTGCCTCTTCATCTGCGCAACGCACCTGCCAGCCTGATGAAGGGGCTCGGCTATGGAAAAGATTACCAGTATGCTCACGACTTTCCCGGCGCGGTAACCGACATGGTCTGCCTGCCGGAGAGGCTGCGGGGCAGGAAATATTTTGAAGAAGACGGCTGAAATCGGAAGAAAAACCATGGCTTCACAATACGACCTCAAGGGAAAAGTCGCCATCGTCACCGGAGCCGGATCAGGCATCGGTCGGGCAACCGCGATTGCTCTCGCCCGCAACGGCGCGGCGGTGATCGTCAACTACCTCAATAACGAGCCCGGCGCGGCTGAAACCGTCGCCGCCATCCGGGAGATGCGCCGTAACGCCATCGCCATTCGCGCCGATGTCACCAACATTGACGATGTCCGGCGACTGATCGCGCAGACCGCCGAGAATTTCGGCCGAATCGATATTCTCGTCAACAACGTCGGGAGTGTCGTTCGCCTCTCCCCCTTTGAAGAGTATGCCGAGGAGGACTGGGATCGGGTGATCGCCCTCAATCTGAAGAGCGTCTTCCTCTGCTCACAGGCGGTTTTGCCCTGGTTCAGGGAGAATCGACAGGGCCGGATCATCAACCTTTCATCGCTCGCCGCCCAGCATGGCGGGCGTGGAGGCTCGATACCGTATGCCGCAGCCAAGGCGGCCGTCAACACGCTTACTCGCGGGATGGCCGGCGAGTTCGGCCAGTGGAAGGTGACCGTCAATGCCATCTCCCCGGGCATCATCCTGACGCCTTTCCACGACCAGTTCTCGCGACCCGACAGGCTCCAGGAAGTGATCAGGGCGACCCCGCTCCAGCGCGCCGGGACTCCGGAAGAGGTCGCCGAACTGGTCGCCTTCCTTGCTTCTGATGAGGCGGGATTCATCAGCGGCGAGGTCATCGGGATCGATGGCGGCAGATGAGGTGCCACCTCGCCTGCCTCTTTGCCATCACTCCGTCTCCGGCTGATCATCCAACTCAGGGGTGGTGCCTTCAGGATCACCACTGAAATGGCGAACGATCCTCTCCGCCTGACGCTGTCCGACAAACGGGCGCAGCTCCTCGATGCTCGCCGCTGAGACGCCACCCAGACTGCCAAAATTGCGCAGCAGCCGCTGCTTGAGCTTCTCGCCAACGCCCGGGATCGAGGTTAACTCCGAAGTGAAATCGCGCATTGCGCGACGATGTCGGTGATAAGCGACGGCATAGCGGTGCGTCTCGTCGCGGATCCGCTGAATCAGACGTAAAACCGGCGATCGCTGTTCAAGAAAGACCGGCTGATCCTCGCGCCCGGCAATCAGCAGATGGCTGATCTCCTCGTGACGGCCGCGCGGCTTGACGATGCCAATCACCGGCAGATCATCGAGCCCGAGATCACGCAGCGCGGCCAGCGCCGATGAAAGCTGCCCCTTTCCTCCATCGATCATCACCAGATCCGGTAATGGCTTCTCTTCACGAAGCAGGCGGGCATACCGACGGTGTACCGCCTCGCGCATCGAGGCGAAATCGTCAGCCCCCTCAACGGTGCGAATGATGAATTTACGGTAATCCGCTTTCTTCAGCTCGCCATCCTCACAGACGACCATCCCGGCGACATTCTCCGATCCCTGAATATTCGAGATGTCGAATGATTCGATCCGGCGCGGAATGGCTGCCAGCCCCAAACTCTCCTTCATGCCGACAAGCACCCCCTCCCAGTCGGGCTGAATCACACGAAAACGCTGGTCGAAGCCGATTCGCGCATTCTTCTCGACAAGATCGATCAGGTCGCGCTTCCGCCCTCGCTGCGGATCAAGAATGCGCACTCGCTGGCCGCGCTTCGCTGTCAGCACCTCTTCGAGCAGCCTCCGATCATCCCAGTCGACCGGCACGTGGATCTCCAGCGGGACGTAGTTGCCGATAGTGTAGTATTGCGCCAGCACTTCGCCGAGAAAATCACCCGGATTGAAACCCTCAACCGGGACATCCTCCCAGTAAAACTCGCGTCGTCCGATGATGCGCCCGTCTCGCATCGTGAAGAGCTGCAAGGCCAGTTGATGGCGGTCGCGATAGTAACCAAAGATGTCGAGATCAAGGTCAGAGGCGGCCATCATCTTCTGCTGTTCACCAAGCGCCATCACCGTGCGCAGCAGATCCCGGTATTTGGCTGCCTGCTCGAAGCGCAGCACCTCGGCAGCCGCGAGCATCCGCGATTCAAGCGTCTGCGCCAACTCACGATCCCGCCCCTCGAGCAGCAGTCGGACATCGGTCACTGCCTCCCGATACTGCTCCGGCGTGCAGAGATCCTTCTGACATGGCCCGGCACAGCGCCTGATCTGATACTCCATGCAGGGACGCCCGGCGCGACGATAGATCTCGAAGCTCTCGTCCGTGCAGGTTCGAAGCTGAAATTCGCGGTTAATCAGCCTGACGGTCTTCTCGGCCAGCGATGCCGGAAGAAACGGCCCGAAGTAGGCCGCGCCATCCTTCTCGATGCGCCGCGTCCTGAAGATGCGTGGAATCGGCTCCTGCACCGTCAGCTTGAGATGCGGATAGGACTTGTCATCCTTGAGCATCACGTTGTAGCGCGGCTTATGCTGCTTGATCAGGTTTGATTCGAGAATCAGCGCCTCGGCCTCACTGTCAGTGACGATGAACTCGAGGTCGACGATCCGCGAAACCAGCTCCTGTGTCTTGGCATCCATCCCGCGCGACGCCTGGAAATACTGGCGTACCCGGTGGCGCAGGCTCTTCGCCTTGCCAATGTAAATAATCTCACCGCCAGCCCCCTTGTGCAGGTAGACCCCGGGTTCGGTCGGAAGTCCTCTCAGCTTTTCGTCGAGTGTCATACAGTCGATATTGTAACCTCCAAAAAAGAGAGTCGAAACCGAAACGACGGGTTCCGGCTTGAGAAGTCGCTCCGACATGGCATAATCACAATCTATGGATTTCGCACTGAGCATCCCTGCGGATCGTCAATTCGATGTGGTCGGGTTCGGCCTCAATGCCGTTGACCACCTCGTCACGATACCGCGTTTCCCCTCATTCAATGTCAAGGTCAGACTGACCGATCATCGCCAGATGCCTGGTGGCCAGGTGTCGTCAGCCATGGTCGGAGCACAGCGGCTTGGCCTGCGCTCCGCCTATGTTGGAAAGGTCGGCTACGACACTGAGGGCCGGATGCTGATTGAATCCCTCCAGGTCGAGGGCGTCGACTGCACCGGCGTCATGATTGCATTCGGGGCCAAGACCCAGGGCGCAGTGATCATCATTGAGCAGTTCTCCGGTGAGCGAACCATTCTCTGGTATCACGATGATCAGACACGGATCGCCCCGGCGGAACTGAGCAGGGAATGGATCACGCGCGGTCGTGTTCTGCACATCGACGGATTTGATACCGAGGCCGCCATCCGCGCATCAGAGTGGGCCCACGAAGCGGGCATGGTCGTCACCATCGACCTTGATACCGTCTATCCCGGAATCGACAACCTTCTGCCTCACGTCGACTGCCTGATCACCTCCCAGGGGCTGGCCAATGAACTGGCCGGCACCATGGACGAACGCACCGCGCTGCAGAGACTCCACCAGCGCTATGGCTGCTATCTCGTCTCGACGACTCAGGGATCACGCGGTTCGCTTGCCTTCGTTGAGGGTGAGTTCATTGCCTCGTCGGCCTTCCGCCCCCCGGTGTTGCGTGACACCACCGGTGCCGGAGACGCTTTCCGCGCCGGATTCATCTATGGGCTCTGCAAGGGGATGAATATCGAGGAGACAATGCGTGCCGCCAACGCCGTCGCCGCTCTGCAATGCCGCAAAATGGGCGCGCGGGATGGCTTGCCCAGTGAAGAAGAACTACTGCAATTCTGCGCCGGATCCACCCAGCCGCTCCCAACTTCGGGCCGGCAACCTGCGGACCGGTAATCAATACTCCGCATTACGGAATTTTTTATCAGGACTCTTTCATTATGCTACGAGCCGGTATCGTCGGCCTGCCCAATGTTGGCAAATCGACGCTCTTCAACGCACTGACCGCGGCGAAAGCCGAAGCCGCCAACTTTCCCTTCTGCACCATCGATCCGAACATCGGAACCGTCGAGGTGCCTGACCCGCGTCTTCAGCATCTGGCTGACCTCGTCAAACCCCAGAACGTCGTTCCGGCGGTGGTGGAGTTTGTCGATATCGCCGGGCTCGTCAAGGGAGCCTCCCAGGGAGAAGGACTCGGCAACAAGTTTCTTGCCAATATCCGGGAGACTGACGCGATTGTCCACGTCATTCGCTGTTTCGAGAATCCCGATGTCATTCACGTCGCCGGGGATGTCGATCCGGTTCGTGACCGCGAGACGATCAATCTCGAACTGGCACTTGCCGATCTCGCCACCGTCGAGAAGAGTCTCGACCGTGCCCGCAAGGCAGCAAAGGGTGGCAATCGCGAGGCCATGGCCGAGGTCGAAGTCCTGAGCGAGGTCGAGCAGATCCTCAGCGACGGCCGGACCATCCACGCCGCCAGACCCGACGCCGAGTTCCTCGCCCGCATCAAATCGCTCAATCTGATGACCGCCAAGCCGGTACTTTACGCTGCCAATGTCACCGAGGACGAACTCGCCGGCGAGGAAGGCACTCACGTTCGTGCCCTGCGTGCCGCCGTCGAGGCGGGTGGCGAGCCGGCGGAAATCGTCCCCTTCTCGGCAAGAATCGAATCAGAGCTGGCCGAACTGACCCGTGAGGAACGCATCGAATTCCTCTCTTCCCTCGGCATCGAATCGGCCGGCCTCGATCGACTCATCCGTGCTGCCTACTCCCTCCTCGGTCTCCAGACGTTCTTCACCGCCGGTGAGAAGGAGGTTCGCGCCTGGACCATCCACAAGGGTGACACCGCTCCTCGTGCCGCCGGCGAGATCCATACCGATTTCGAGCGCGGTTTCATCCGCGCCGAGACCGTGGCCTTCGCCGACTTCATCGCTCACGCCGGCTGGAAGGGGGCCAAAGAGAAGGGACTCGTCCGCTCCGAGGGTAAAGAGTATGTCGTTCATGACGGGGATGTCATGCTCTTTCGCTTTAATGTCTGACTCAATGCCTGATTCAGCCAAGCCTGAGGCGGCCGGTCCTCGATTTGTACTTCTGATCATTGAGCAGAACATTGTCGATGAGGCGAACCGGTCCGACATAGGCGGCGAGCGACACGAGGGCACAGCGCTCGGTGATGTCGTCAAGCGCTTCGAGCCGTTCGGTATCGGTGATGGCAAGGTAGTCCAGTCTGACAAGGGGCTCGTGATCGATCTCGCGTCGCATCAACCTCAGAATCTTCGAGGTGTGGCGCTCGCCGTCGTGGAAGGACTCCTCGGCGAGTCGTAACGAACGGGAGAGAACGAGCGCGGCCCGCCGCTCCTCCGCCGAGAGGCGGGCATTGCGCGAAGAACAGGGGAGGCCATCCGCCTCGCGAACGATCGGAACGACGACAACCTCAACCGGCAGATGAAGGTCGCGCACCATCCTTTTGGCGATCACCGTCTGTTGGGCGTCGAGCTGGCCAAGAAAGACAAACTTCGGCTTGATGATATTAAGGAATATCGTCAACGACGTCATTGATCCCCGAAAATGATCCGGTGCCGTCAGCCCCTCAAGCCTCTCGCTCACCCCCTCGACACCAACGTAGCTTGAGAAGCCGGGAGGGTAGATCTCCTCGACGCTCGGTGCGAAGACATAATCGACGCCGATCGGAGTCAGCTGGTCGGCGTCGCGCGCCAGATCACGCGGACAGTTCTCAAACTCCTCACCGGAGATTGATTGCCGCGGATTGGCAAAGATCGAGACAACCACCGTGTCGGCCATCCGCCGCGCCTCACGAACCCTTGTCAGATGGCCCTCATGAATGGCACCCATACAGTGCACAAACCCGATCGACCCGCCCTCAGAGCATATCTTCTCCGAGACCATCTGCATTCTGGCCGCTTTTGTGACTATTTCCATAAGATCAAGATGAGAACTTCCATCGTCAGGATCAGGATTCCAATCGCAGAATATATGACGGTCACCCCCCCGGGTGCAAGGTTGGCACGCCCTCTGATCCGGACAGGCATCTTACCCGCGATAAATGTCGACGGCCGCATCATCATCGAGACCCGCCAGCATCTGTGCCGGAGTCAGACCGAGCACCGGATGAACGAGATCGGGAGCAATCTTACCCAGAGGCAGAAGCACGAAACGGCGCTCATGCATCCGCGGGTGGGGCAGTACCAGATCGACCCCCTCCCGCACTCCCGCAGCCACCAGATTACCGAAAAGCAGCAGGTCGATGTCAATCGTCCGCGGCCCCCGCAGAATCTCCCGCCGCCGCCCGAGCCGCGCCTCAATCCCAAGAATCGATCCCATCAGGTTCCACGCATCTCCGCCTGCCCATTCTGCCACGACGACCAGATTGAGAAATGGCGGCTGTTCGAGGTAGTCAACCGGAGCCGTCTCATAGATCGGGGAGACGACGCGCAGCCTCAGCCCGACCTCCGGCAGCAGGGAGATGCCGCGCAGGAGATTGGCCGCACGGTCTCCAAGGTTTGATCCCATGCCCAGATATACCGTGACCTGATCCATGACTATTGACCCGGACTATTGACCCGGACTATTGACCCGGACTATTGACCCGGACTATTGACCCGGACTATTGACCCGGACTATTGACCCGGACTATTGACCCGGACTATTGACCTGCCGCCGCAGATGAGTGACATTGACAGTTTGGCGTCTGCTATCGACACCGAATTACAACAGGAAATATGGTTCTGCATTCATGAAAAAGAGTCAAGAGTCACGCCACAAAGATCGAAAGCGCCTGCAAAGAGCCCCGGCACGGGAGGCTGTGGCTGACCGCCAGCCTGCATCCCACAAAGATGTTCACCAGGAGATCGACAAATCAGCGGCAATACTCACCACCAGGGGGGCTGCCCGCATCAGAAGCGGCCATCTCTGGATCTATCGCAGCGACCTCGGGCAAAGGCCGGCCGTCGAGAGTGGTGCCGTCGTCCGTGTGGTTGATTCACGCAATCGCTTTCTTGGCCATGCCCACTTCGGAGCCGAGTCGGAGATCTCGCTGCGTATCATTTCGCGCAAGGCCGACGAAAAGATCGATCGCCAGTTCTGGCGCGACCGCCTCCTTGCGGCGGCCGCCTGGCGCGAGAAGGTTGTCAGTGAGAGCGACTGCTGCCGGATTGTCCATTCGGAAGGAGACGGACTCTCAGGACTGATCATTGACCGCTATGCCAACTCGTTCGTCATCCAGACGCTCACCCGTGGAATGGATCGCCTTAAGGATCTCTGGGTCGAACTGCTGATCGAGAACTTCGCTCCCGATATCATTGTCGAGCGCAATGATGCCCGCGTCCGCCAACTTGAGGGACTCCCCCTCATTTCACAAGTCCTGCATTACGCCGGCAATGGTACCCCGCAAACCACCGTCACTGTCACCGAAAATGGTCTTCGTTTTGGCGTTGACCTCCTCGAAGGGCAGAAGACCGGAGCCTTTCTCGACCAGCGCGAGAATCGCGCCGCCGCCCGGGACTGTGCCCGCGGCCGCGCCCTCGACTGCTTCAGCTTCCACGGGTCATTTGCCCTCCACCTCGCCGCCAATTGCGAGCAGGTCACCGCACTCGATATCTCGCCAACTGCCATCGAACGTGCCCGGCTCAACGCCCGACTCAACAGTCTCACCAACATCGAGTTCGAGGAGACCAACGTCTTCGATCGGCTCCGTGCCCTCGATGACGCCGGTGAACGATTCGATACCATCGTCCTCGATCCACCGGCCTTTGCCAGGAATCGCGCCGCTCTCGATGGCGCCATCCGCGGTTACAAGGAGATCAACCTCCGCGCTCTCCGCCTGCTCAATCCTGGCGGCATCCTCATCACCTGCTCCTGCTCCTACCACATTGGCGAAGATCTCTTCCTCTCCATCCTTGCCGAGGCCGCCGCTGACTCCGGCTGCGCTGTCCAGATAGTTGAAAGGCGCACCCAGTCGCGTGACCACCCGGTTCTTCTGACCGTTCCTGAGACCGGCTACCTCAAATGTGTCATCCTCAGGGTCGTCGGCAGGTAATCCCCGGGACCACCCGGCGACTGGTCTCATCCCCGGGTTCTCTCCCCTCGGCTTAACTCTTTGCCTTTAATTAGATTAAGGTGTAATATCCCTGTGGACCAGATTTGTTAAATCCAAGGTGACTATCAGGCCGAACGGGGTGTGCCACGACCCTTCTCCGGCTCATCATTCCTTCTCCGGGGATGGCAGGGTAAGCTCGCGATCATCTGATGACATCAGATGATTTATGACATCAGATGATGATTGGCGAGACTGACAAACAGCGGCCGGCCGGGGTTAAATTTCACGCTCTCTCCACCTCGTGAGGCATCTGGGAATTCCCGGCAGTTCAGACAAGAACATTTGCCGCCTGGTGTTTCACCTATTCATTTTCACCCAGTTGTCGAAGGGGTAAAATCAGATCCGCGACGGGTGGTCGATGGTCATCGGTCGGAATTGGAAAAAAATTTGCTTGCCAACATCCGGTCAAGCATCCTGAAAAGCAGTCGGAAGGCATCAAACAGGGCGAGCTTCAGAGATATCGGGTTATCAGGTGTTATCGCCGGGAAGAATGTAGCCGGAATCCGGGACGAGCCTGAAGCGATGGCCTGAGGCGATGGCCTGAAGCGATGGCCTGAGGCGATGGCCTGAAGCGATGGCCTGAGGCGATGGTCAGTAAGGTAAATATGCAAGAGAAGTATTATCCACAGGAGATTGAGGAGAGGCAGCAGGCACGATGGAGCCGTGCGGGGGCATTCCGTGCAGATGCCGATCCTGCGCGAACCAAGTTTTACTGTCTGGAGATGCTGCCCTATCCCTCGGGACGAGTCCACATGGGACACGTCCGCAACTATTCGATCGGAGACGCGCTCTCGTGTTTCAAGCGGATGAATGGTTTCAGTGTCATTCATCCGATGGGTTGGGATGCTTTCGGCATGCCGGCGGAGAATGCGGCAATCAAGAACAATTCACGACCTGACGAGTGGACATTCGAGAATATCGATGCCATGCGGAAGCAGTTCCAGCGAATGGGCTTCAGCTACGATTGGGATCGTGAAATAGCCACCTGTGTCCCGGAATATTATCGCTGGAACCAGTGGTTCCTCACCCGGATGTGGCATCGCGGTCTGCTTTATCGAAAGAACGCCATCGTCAATTGGTGTGTCAAATGCAACACCTCACTGGCCAATGAACAGGCAGAGGGAGGTTACTGCTGGCGCCATGAGGATACTCCCGTTGAGCAAAGAGAACTTGAGCAGTGGTTTGTCAGGGTCTCAAAATATGCCGACGAGCTCCTCGATTCGCTGATCACCCTTGAGAGTGGCTGGCCGGAGCGAGTGCTGGCAATGCAGCGCAACTGGATCGGTCGGAGTCGCGGGGCAGAGGTCGCCTTTGCCCTCGATGGTCAGCCGGAGACGAGCATTCGGGTCTTCACTACCCGGATCGACACGATCTACGGCGCAAGCTCGGTGATTCTCGCCCCGGATCACCCGCTGCTGCTCCAGTGGATAGCAAACGGGGAAATGAGCGCGGAGATTGCCGGATTCTCGGCGCAACAGCAGGCGCTGACCAGTGAGGAAAGACTGACTACGGAGCGTGAGAAGACCGGCTTTTTTACCGGTCGTTACGTGATCAATCCTTTCAATGGAGCGAAGCTTCCGCTCTGGACGGCCAACTTCGTGCTGACCGGATACGGCACGGGAGCGATCATGGCTGTTCCGGCACACGATGAGCGCGACTTCGAATTTTCGACACGCTACGGTCTGCCGATATCGCGCGTCGTCATCCCTGCCGGCTTTGACGGTGATGTTGCCGCCTCAATGGCCGAGCCCTTTACGCCAAAGGACGACAACTGCCTGCTGGTCAACTCTGGTGAATGGAGCGGGATGACGGCACCCGCGGCACAACAGGCGATGATTGCCAAAGCGGAGAGCGATGGCTTCGGAGAGGGCCGGGTTCTCTTCAGAATTCGTGACTGGGGGATTTCGCGACAACGGGCCTGGGGTACTCCCCTGCCCTTCATCCACTGTCCGCAGTGTGGCACCGTGCCGGTACCTGATGAACAATTGCCGGTGGTCCTGCCTCCCGACCTCAATTTTCGTTCGCAGGGTGCGCCACTGGCAGAGCACCCCGCCTTTACCAGCGTCTCCTGCCCGCAGTGTGGCGGCGAAGCACGGCGCGACACCGATACCATGGACACCTTCGTCGACTCGTCCTGGTACTACTTTCGCTACTGCGATCCACACAATACCAGCCTGCCATTCGATCCGGCAGCGGCAGCCTACTGGTTGCCAGTCGACCAGTACATCGGCGGTGTCGAGCATGCCGTCCTGCACCTGATCTACACGCGACTCTGGACGAAGATCATGCGCGATCTCGGCCTCGTCAGCTTTGATGAGCCGGTAACGAAACTGCTGACCCAGGGTATGGTCTGCCTTGCCAGCTTCAAATGCGAGGAGCACGACTGGCTCTATCCGCAGGAGGTGATCGACGGGCACTGTCGGTTCTGCAATCGCGAGGTAACGGTCGGGCGTATCGAGAAGATGTCAAAATCGAAGAAGAACACCGTCGATCCTGATGAAATGATCGCCATTCACGGCGCGGACACCGTCAGGCTCTTCATGCTCTTCGCGGCACCGCCGGAAAAGGATCTTGAGTGGAGTGAGGCCGGTGCCGAGGGCGCATCACGATTCCTCAATCGTGTCTGGAGAATCGTCCATCGCTGGCATTCGCGGCTCGATGGTGCCGCACCGGGAGAAGAGACGGCCGCGGCACGTGCGTTGCGACGCAAGACGCATCAGACGATTGAACGGGTCACCCGCGACATCTCCGAACGCATGAACTTCAACACCGCCGTGGCCGCGATGATGGAGTTGACCAATGAAATCTATGCCTTCGATGGAACTCTCGGGAATAATGCCAGCCCGTCTGACAGGTTTGCATTACGTGAAGCGCTTGAGAGTCTGACGAAGCTGCTCGCACCCTTCACCCCGCATATCGCCGAAGATCTCTGGGCCGGCCTTGGACACGACGAGATTGTCGTCACCTCGCCATGGCCCTCGTGGGATGAGGATCTCGCGCGAAAGGAAGAACTGGAAATACCGGTCCAGATAAACGGGAAGCTGGCGGCGAAACTGATCGTCCCGGCGGAGATATCCGAGTCTGCACTAATCGGGCTGGCGCTCGCCAACGAGCGCATAACCAGTCGGCTCGAGGGGCGCAGGGTGGTCAAGACCATCGTTGTTCCCGGCAGGTTGGTAAATCTGGTAGCCAAACAGGACATGGAACACACATAACCACGGCGACCGAGATAGTAAATGGCGCCTTCCAAGCTCAGTGAAGCTTTCTGCCCCGAAAGGTGAAAATGAGCAATAACATAATAGTTCGCCTGGTTGCCCGATCAATCGGCAATCGCCGGGTGAGGTGTACCTTCATTCAGCTGGCATTGCTGGTACTGACGGCACTCTTCAACGGAGACCGTGCCGCCTCATTGGCCCGGCCACAGGATCCGCTGCTCCCGGCAGAACTGATGACTGCCATCCAGCAGAAGCGGGTGGAGGCGGAGTCAATGATTCGCCCGGAATCGGCAGCGCAGAGATTCGAAGCGCTGGAAACCGAGGTTCAGCAGAACGGCATTGCGCCAGTGATCGTCCGGCTGCGGCTGGTCTTCCGCCCCGAGGGTGAGATCGACGATTCGCTGGAAACACAGGCTCAGCGGCTGCTGATCAGTCAACTGCAGTCGGATCTGATGAGCAACATCGTCGGCTACGATCCGGTCTCAGTCAAGCAGTTCAAATACATTCCGCTGATCGCGATGCGGGTCAACGCTGCCGGTGTTGAGTCGTTACGGGTCTCTCCGACAGTAATTGACATCTACCCCGACAAGACATCGGATCCGATTCTTGCCCAGAGCGTGCCGCTGATTGGCGGGGTTGCGGCCTGGGCAATGGGTTACACCGGCGCCGGACAGACAGTGGCAATCATTGACACCGGTGTCGACAAGAATCACCCGTTCCTTGCCAGCAAGGTCGTCTCCGAGGCCTGCTACTCGACCAACAACAGCAACGACCAGGCCAGTTCGCTCTGTCCGGGTGGTGTCGCCGCGACGACTTCAGCCAATTCCGCCCTGCCCTGCGGCCTGATCGGCGTCAGTTGCGAGCACGGAACCCACGTCGCCGGCATTGCCGCCGGCAAAGGGGCCAGCTTCTCGGGTGTTGCCCGCGATGCCAGCATCATTGCCATCCAGGCCTTCACGAGAGTTGATAATTCAGAGAAGTGCAGAGGGTTATCGACCTGCATCGTGGCTTATGATTCGGATCTGATCAAAGGCATGGAGCGGGTCTTTGAGCTGAGAACCAGCTATCAGATCGCTGCCGTCAATTTCAGTCTTGGCGGCGGACAGCGTAGCACCAATTGCGACTCCAGTTCGGCGGCGGTCAAGGTGGCAGTCGATCAGCTGCGAAGCGTCGGTATCGCTACCGTTGCGGCATCGGGAAATGATCGCTACACCAATGCGATCAGCCACCCGGCCTGCATCTCGACCGTGATCAGCGTCGGATCGACAACTGACTATTCGGGACAGTCTGACCGGGTCTCCGAATTCTCAAACAGTGCCTCCTTCCTGCACCTGCTTGCTCCGGGCGAGAATATCACCTCCTCGGTTCCGGGAGGTGGGTTTGCAAGCTATGTGGGAACCTCAATGGCCACGCCACACGTCACCGGAGCGCTGGCAATTGCCAGACAGAAGGCACCGACGGCCAGCGTGACAGAGCTGCTGACAGCCTTTTCAACGACCGGCGTCAGCGTACTTGACCAGCGAAACAACATTCGCAAGCCACGAATCCAGGTCGATGCCGCGCTGGTGGAGATTGGTAAGACAGAAGGAGAACCGACGATCCCTGTCGCGCCATCCAACCTGACGGCGACACTCGCCTCACCAAGCCAGATAGATCTCACATGGACCGACAACTCATCCAATGAGTCCGGGTTCCGCATCCGGCGCAAGATTGCCGCCAATGGAGCGTGGGCAGTGGTGGCCACCGTCGGCCCCAATGTCACCCGTTATCAGAATACCCCGCTCAGCGGGGGGCTGACATACTATTACAGCGTTGCCGCCTATAACGTCAACGGAGAGTCAGCGCTATCGAACGAGGCGAACATGACAACGCCGATCGCGCTGCCCAACGGACCGAGCGGGTTGCGCGCCAATCCGCCGACCTCAAATCAGGTGACGCTGAGTTGGAATGACAATTCATCGAATGAGACCGGGTTTCGGATTCGCCGAAAGACCGGTATCTCTGGTGCCTGGGACGTGGTCGGGACGGTGTCGCAGAACACTCTGACATTCCAGAACACCGGGCTCTTCTCGCGAACAACTTATTACTATGCAGTCTTCGCCTACAATGGAGCTGGTGAATCGCCATCGTCGAACGAGATATCGATCACCACGCTCAGTGATGAGTCACTGACACCGGCACCGCCGAGCAATCTGACGGCCAATGCGATCTCGGGAACACAGGCCACCCTCAGATGGATCGACAGTTCGACCAACGAGACCGGCTTCAGAATCCGAAGAAGAACAGGAACAGCCGGAAGCTGGATTGACCTGCCCGATCTTCCGGCCAACACGACATTGTTTCAGGACGACGGACTGACGCCCGGTATAACCTACGTCTACACAATCAACGCCTTTAACGACAATGGTGAGTCAGCCAGTTCCAATGAGGCAAGCGTCACTATGCCGGGTGCCAGACCATCACCAGCGACCGCACTTGAGTTATCAATCGTCTCCGCGACACAATGTCTGCTGCGATGGACGGACAATGCGACCAACGAGACCGGCTTCAGAATCCGAAGAAGAATCGGGACTGGTGGCGAATGGACCAACCTTGACATCGTTGACGCCAATATTCAGTCATACCAGGACAGCGGTCTGGTCCCGGGGACAACCTATTTCTACGTCGTCATCGCCTTCAACAGCAGTGGCGACTCGACATCATCAAATGAGGCCTCGATCACCATTCCGGCGATCATTCCGGCATCGCCGGGCAATCTGCGGGCAGTGGCGGCATCATCATCGGTCATCAGTCTGACGTGGAACGACAACTCATCGAACGAGATTGGCTTCAGAGTCAGGCGGAAAATCGGCACCAGTGGAACCTGGGTTGAACTTGGCGTCGTTGCCGCCAACAGCACCGCCTATCTCGACAACAATCTGGTATCGGGAACGACCTACTTTTACACTGTCTCGGCCTTCAGCGGCAGCGGAGAATCAGCCCCATCCAATGAGGCCTCGGCAACAGCCCTTCCCTCGGGAACTCCTCCACAGCCTGCCGGGAACCTGCAGGCTTCGGCGCTCTCGCTGAACCAGGTTGAATTGAGGTGGATCGATAATTCAACGAACGAGTTCGGCTTCAAAGTGCGGCGCCGAAGCGACACTAACAGCCAATGGGCCGACGTCGCCTCGGTCAGTGCCAATGTGAATACCTGGGTGGATAACAGCCTCCAGGCAGGCGCGACGGCCAATTACTGCGTCGTCGCGTTTAACGCCAGTGGCGACTCGACATCGTCGAACGAGGTCACGCTGATAGCACCAACGGAGCCGTTCACCTCAATCTCTCCCGGTCAGGTGATCAGTGGCTCGGTGCCAAGAAATCGATCAGCCTACTACAAGATCAACGTGCCGATCGGCTCCACTCAGCTCAACGTCCAGACAAGTGGGAGCGGCAATGTCGATCTCTACGTGCGGAATAACAACCAGCCACAGCTGTCTGGCTACGAATACCGCTCAATCAACGGAACATCAAGTGAACAAAGCCGCATTCCGTTCCCGTCAGCCGGCGACTGGCACATCCTGATCTATGGTTATTCCAATGGAACCAGCACCTTCACCCTCTCCGCAGACTATCTGCTGGGACCAGTGGTCAATATCCCCTTCTCACCAGTCAACCTTCAGGCGACAGCGATTTCAGCATCGCAAGTCAGTCTCAGGTGGGAGGACAGGTCGAATAATGAGGCACGATTCAGGGTTCGCCGCCGCATTGCACCCAATGGAACGTGGGGTGAAATCGGCAGTGTCAGCGAGAATGTGACGACCTTTGTCAACAGTGGGTTGAGTCCGGGAGTGACTTATATTTACAGCGTTTCATCGATGAGTGCCGCCGGGGAATCGGCATTTTCGAATGAAGCGAGCGTCACCATGCAGTTAAGCAACGGGGTACCGAGTGCCCCGGCCAACCTGCGTGCAACAGTGATCTCCGCCTCGCAAGTCAGTCTTGTGTGGACAGACACTGCGACCAACGAAACCGGCTTCAGAATTCGCCGTCGTGCCGGAAACGGAACCTTCACCGACATTGGCACGGTCGGGGCAAATATCAGTTCGTTTCAGGATGCCGGCACGGTAGCGGAGACGAGCTATGTTTACCAGGTTATCGCCTTCAATGCGACGGGAGAATCTCAGGCTTCAAACGAGGCGGCAATAACGACGCCGCCAAGCCAGGCACCATTGCCGGCAGATCCATCGGGTCTTCGGGCAAGTGTGATCTCTTCATCGCAGATTGTTCTCGTCTGGAGTGACAATTCGAATAACGAGACCGGCTTCAGGATTCGTCGTCGCAGCGGAAGCGGTCTGCTTTCCGATGTTGCCACCGTTGGTGCCAACATTGCGAGCTTCACCGACTCCGGTCTCTCTCCGGAGACGACCTACACCTATGTCGTCCTCGCCTTCAATGGCGGCGGTGACTCCGGCCTCTCCAATGAGGCGTCGGCAACAACGAATCCATTATTGCTGGGAGGCCCGTCGGCGCTTCGCGCCAGCACTCTCTCCTCGTCGCAGATTGCCCTCTCCTGGACCGATAATTCGGGCAACGAGACCGGCTTCAGGATTCGTCGCCGCCCTGGCAGCGG
>CAIKMY010000054.1 GCA_903828635.1 uncultured Acidobacteriota bacterium | reverse complement strand
CCGATGTCGGCTGTTTCTATCGGCTGTTTCTATTTTGAGGGGGAGAATGGAGTCATGGCACAGGGAATACTGGTATATATCGAGCACGTTGACGGTAAGGTGAACAGGGCATCCTACGAAGCGGTGCGTGCGGCGCAGCTGATCGGCGCACAAACGGGGCAGGAGGTCGAGGCGGTGATTCTCGGCGATGGAGTGAGCGGGCTGGCAGCCGAGGTGGCGACGCGGAAGCTGAAGGGTGTTCGTGTGGTCGAGAGCGGTGTTCTGGCGAGCTACACTGCTGACGGAAGGGCCCGGGCCCTGCGGCACCTGATCGAGGAGGCGGAGCCGGCGCTGGTGGTCTTCAGTCACACCTATGAGGTGCGCGATTTCGCGCCGAAGCTGGCGGCCTCTTTCGGGAAGGCGCTGGTTGGAGACTGCATCGGATTCAGGGTTGACGGTGAGGACCTGGTACTGACGCGGCCGATCTTTCAGGGAAAGATGGTTGCGGATGTGGTAGCGACGGGTGGGAAGCCGCAATTCGTCAGCTTCCAGATCGGGACATTCCGTGGCGACGAGTGTGAGGCGGGAGAGGCTGTGGTGACGACCTCAGCCTCCGGCATCGAGGCGGCCGAGGTGCGACAGTCGCCGGAGGCGCGTTTCAAGGAGGCGAGGGCAGCGGTCGATCTGACGCAGGCACCGCTGATCGTCTCGGTCGGTCGCGGGATCAAGGAAGCGAAGAATATCGAGATCGTCAGAAAGCTGGCGGAGGCTCTCGGAGCCGAGCTCTCGGCATCGCGCCCAATCTGCGACAATGAATGGCTGCCGATGGATCGGCAGATCGGATCCTCAGGGCAGACGGTGGCGCCGAAGCTCTACCTTGCGGTTGGGATCTCGGGGGCGATCCAGCATCTGGTCGGGATGAAAGGAGCGCGGACGATCGTCGCCATCAACAAGGACCGCGAGGCACCGATCTTCGAGGTGGCCGATTATGGTGTCGTCGGGGATCTCTTTGAGGTTGTGCCGGCACTGACGGCCGAGGCTGAGAAGCTGAAGCAGTAATCGGAGACCCGTTGGGCATCGACTATTGACACCGGAGGGTAACAATGAAAGACAGAGTTTCGTCGCGGCCGGGTTCAGGGAGTGCTGTCCGCGCATTGCTGGCAGCCTGCCTCATGGTCTCTGCGGCCCTCGGGGCGCAGCCGGTGTCGATAGTTGGCCAGTGGGAGGGGGCGATCAGCCTGCCGACAGCCGAGCTGAAGTTCAGCATCGAGGTGGCAAGCGGTTCAGGAGGGCTGGCGGCAAAGATCTCGATTCCCTTGCAGGGAGCAGTTGACCTGCCGCTGGCCAATGTCAGCGCCAGCGATGGTGTCGTCATCTTTGACATCCCGAATGTTCCCGGAGATCCGCGGTTCAGGGGGAAGCTGGCGGCAGACGGGCAGAAGATCGAGGGGACGCTGACGCAGGGAGGTGGGGTCTTTCCATTTGAACTGCGGCGTGCGGCGGCCTCGACCGTGAGTTCCCTCGACGGGCTCGATGCCGTCGCCACCGACGCGCTGCGCAAATTCGAAGTGCCGGGGATGGCGATCGCGATCATCAAGGGGCGCGAGGTGGTGCTGGCGAAAGGCTATGGTTATCGGGATGTCGAGAAGGGGCTGCCGGTGACGCCGGAGACACTCTTCGCGATCGGCTCCTGTACCAAGGCCTTCACAACCTTCGCGCTCGGAACCCTGGTTGACGAGGGGCGTGTCGAGTGGGACAAGCCGCTGAGGAGTTACCTCCCCTGGTTCAGGCTGCAGGATCAGTCGGCGACCGAGCGACTCTCGGTACGCGATCTGGTGACTCACCGTTCGGGGCTGCCGCGCCACGACGCCATCTGGTACAACAATAGTGAAGCAACGCGGGAGTGGTACGTCCGCAGCCTTGCCTACCTTGAGCCGAGCGCCGATCTGCGCAGTCGTTACCAGTACAACAATCTGATGTTCCTGACGGCCGGCTACCTGACAGAGACCCTGACCGGAAAGACGTGGGAGCAGGCAGTGCGGGAGCGCGTACTGACGCCGCTCGGGATGGCGCGCACCAATTTCTCGGTACGCGACTCGGCGAAGGACGCCGATTTCTCGCAGCCCTATGCCAAACGGGGCGAGAAGGTGGTCCGGATCCCCTTCCGTGATATCAGCAGTGTCGGGCCGGCGGGATCGATCAATTCGAGCGTTACCGAGATGGCTCGTTGGGCAATTGCCCATCTCAACGGTGGCCGCTACGGCGAGAAGCGAATCGCGGCGGCCGCAACCGTCGCCGAACTCCATCAGCCGCAGATGGCCATGGGAGTGTCGAGTGATCATCCGGAGATCTCGCCCGGGGATTACGCGCTCGGCTGGATGGTCGACACTTACCGCGGTCATCACCGAGTCCATCACGGCGGCAACATCGACGGCTTCGCCGCCAATGTTGTGCTCTTTCCCCGGGATGGAGTCGGGATCGTTGTCCTGACCAACCTCAACGGGACGCCGCTGCGCGAGCTGATGGTGCGCACCATTGCCGATCGGCTCTTCAATCTTGGCAAGATCGAGTGGATCAGTGCCGGCGCGGCGTCACGCAATCGCGCCGAAGCCGCGAGTACCGAGGGTGAAAAGAAGAAAGAGGCCGTGCGGGTCGCGGGCACCAGCCCGGCTCACAAGCTGGCCGATTATGCCGGAGTTTACCACCACCCGGGTTATGGCAAACTCGCCGTCACGCTCCGCGACGGGGGGCTCGAACTGGTCTACAATGGCATCCCAGCACGGCTCGAACACTGGCATTATGAGACCTTCAATGGAGCAAAGGCCGGGGCCGGGAGCAGTGAGGTGATCTTCGAAAACCGAAAATTCACCTTTCAGACTGATGTCAATGGTAATGTCGCCAGCGTCGCATCGATGTTCGAACCGGCGGTTGCCGACATCGTTTTTGTTCGACAGCCGGAGGCGAAAATGTTCGATCCGGCCTTCCTCTCACGGCTGGTTGGGGAGTACGATCTGCTCGGTCAGACGATCGAGATCAGCCTCAGGGGAAACGTGCTGACGGCGCAGCAGGCAGGTCAGCCGCGCACCGAACTGGCGCCCGGGATCGACGGTGGCTTCACACCGCGGATCTCCCGGGCCTCGAACTGGCATTTCAGGCTCGACGAAGCGAGTCGGGCAACCGCGATCGAGATTCGGCAGGCGGGTACGGTTCTGACCGCCGGCAGAAAAAAGCAGTAGCCATTGCTTCCCGCACGGAAGCCGGGCTCTTCGGGAGGAATGGATGAGACGAACAGGGCGTGCCCGCTTGCTCCACTTCGGGATGTTGCAAACAAGGTTCTTTCACCTGCTGGTGATCCTGGTGCTTGCCGGTCTTCTCACCGATCCGGGTGGGATCGGGGCCGGTCCGGCAAGGCGGGCAAAACGGGAGACGGCACTTGACCGCTACGTTGGGAGGCCTGACTCAAACTATGCCTATCGCCTGCACGAGACGATCGACCGTGAGGGATTCACCGTTTACATTCTGCGCCTGACCTCGCAGCAGTGGCGCACCGCAGCCGAGGTCAGCAAGCCGATCTGGGAGCACTGGCTGACCATCGTCCAGCCGGACAAGGTGACCTCACCCAACGGCTTTCTCTTCATCTCCGGCGGTTCGATCAACAGCAAATCTCCGGGGATGCCGGTGCCGATCTTCACCGACATGGCAGTGCGCACCGGTTCGGTGATCGCCGAGTTGCGGACAATCCCCAACGAACCGCTGAACTTTGCCGATGAGAAGAGATCACGTAACGAGGATGAGATCATCTCCTACACCTGGGAGAAGTTCATGCGCACCGGTGACGAGACCTGGCCGCTGCGCCTGCCAATGACCAAGGCGGCGGTGCGCGCCCTCGACACGATCACCACCTTCTGCGCCTCGACCGAAAACGGCAAGCCTGCGGTCAATGTCGGGAAATTTGTCGTTTCGGGAGGCTCGAAGCGCGGCTGGACCACGTGGACAACCGCGGCCGTCGACGACCGCGTCGTCGCCATTGTCCCCTATGTCATCGACTGCCTCAATCTGCCGGCATCGATGAATCACCATTATCGCGCCTACGGATTCTGGGCCCCCGCCGTCAGAGACTACCTTAACATCTGGCCGTGGACCGGGACACCGCAGTACGAGGCGCTGATGAAGATCGAGGATCCTTACCAGTATCGTGACCGGCTGACGATGCCGAAGCTGATCATCAATGCCACCGGTGACCAGTTCTTCCTCCCGGACTCTTCGCAGTTTTACTATGACGACCTCGAAGGTGAAAAGCATCTGCGTTATGTGCCTAACACCAAACATGATCTCAATGGATCAGACGCGCCGCAGACGCTCGACGCCTTCTACGAGGCACTGCTCACCGGCAAGCCGCGCCCGAAATATACCTGGAAGTTCGAGAAGGACGGCTCGATCCGGGTGACATCAAAGACGAAACCAACCGAGGTGCGACTCTGGCAGGCGACCAACCCGAAGGCCCGTGACTTCCGACTCGACATTATCGGCAAAGCGTGGACCAGCGAGCCGCTACAGCCCGCCCCCGAAGGGGTCTACATCGGCCGTGTTGCCAAGCCGGCCTCGGGATATACGGCCTGTTTCATTGAGATGACCTATTCACTCGGGGGGAAATATCCGCTCAAGCTGACCACCGGCGTGCGGGTCACCCCCGACGTGCTTCCCTTCTCCGGACCACCCAGGGAGACCCCGGCGGCAACCGGCCGCTGATGTGGCTCACAACAGACGAGGACTGACGAAGGAGGATGATCACAATGATCATGGAGAATATCGAGCGCGACACCCTCGAAGTCGATGTGCTTTTTGTCGGTGCGGGGCCGGCATCGCTGGCCGGCGCACTGCACCTGCGCCAGCTGATCAATCGATACAATCAGGCGTCGGGTGACAAAGGGCTTGGTGAGGTAACGATTGCCGTCATCGAGAAGGGGCGCGAGATCGGCGCGCATACCATCTCGGGTGCGGTCATGGATATGCGGCCGTTGACGGAGCTGATGCCCGACTGGAAGGAGCGTGGTGCCCCGATCGAGGCCGAGGTCTCGGTCGAGGATGTCTCATATCTCACCAGCCGGCTCAAGCTGAAGCTGCCGATTGTTCCGCCTCCACTGCGCAATCACGGCAAATATGTGGTCTCGCTCAACAAGATGATTCGCTGGCTTGGCCCGATCGTCGAGGAAGCGGACGTCATGCTCATCCCCGAGTTCCCGGGTGCCGAGTTGCTCCACGACGAGCAGAACCGCGTCATCGGTGTCCGTACCGGCGACAAGGGTATTGGCCGCGACGGTCAGCCGCGGGACAACTACCAGCCAGGTGCCGACATCTTCGCGAAGGTGACGGTTCTCGGCGAGGGATCGCGCGGCTCGCTGACCAAGAAACTGGTGCAGCGGCTCAACCTCGATGCCGAACGCAATCCGCAGGTCTATGCCGTCGGGGTCAAGGAGATCTGGGAGCTGCCTGCGGGACGGGTTACGCCCGGCTTCGTCATGCACACCCTCGGCTATCCCCTTCCCAATGATGTCTTTGGTGGGGGTTTTGTCTACGGGATGAACAATGATCTGCTCGACATCGGCCTCGTTGTCGGGCTCGATTATCGCGACCCATGGATTGATCCGCATCGCCTTTTCAATGACTTCAAGCAGCATCCGGCAATCGCCGCCATGCTCGATGGCGGAAAGATGCTCCATTATGGAGCCAAGACCATCCCCGAGGGCGGGCTGCTCTCACAGCCGCGCTACTACGGTGACGGCTTCCTGATCGTCGGCGACTCGGCCAGCTTCCTCAATTCACAGAAGCTCAAGGGCATCCATACCGCCATGAAGTCGGGGATGCTCGCCGCCGAAACGATTCTCGAGTCGCTGATCGCCAACCGTTTTGATGGCGGACAGCTTGCCTCCTTTGAGCAGAAGGTTCGTCAAAGCTACCTCTACAAAGAACTATACGAGGTTCGCAATTTCCACCAGGCCTTTCGCCACGGACGGCGCTGGGGCCTGATCGAAAGCGGGATTCAGACGGCGACCGGCGGATTCGGCCTGCTCGGCGACCTGCACACCGAGGCGGGACACGAACAGATGAAGAAGCTGCACGTCCTCAACCGCCTTCCGACCCATGCCGGAGAGCATCTCCAGGCACCACCTCAGAAGTGTGACAACCGGCTGACCTTCGAAAAGGTGACCGATGTCTATCGCTCCGGAACCGAGCACAGCGAGGATCAACCCTCCCATCTGCGCGTTCTCGACTTCAACATCTGCGTTGATCGCTGCACCCGTGAATATGGCAATCCCTGCCAGTATTTCTGCCCGGCGGCGGTTTACGAGGTCGAGGAGACCGATGGCGGACGTCGCCCGAAGATCAATTTCTCCAATTGCGTCCACTGCAAGACCTGCGACATCATGGACCCTTATCAGATCATCGACTGGGTTACCCCCGAAGGTGGTGGCGGCCCCGATTACATCAACTTGTAAACTTGTAAACTTGTAAACAGAAAAGATGGCCGGAATAGTCCGGGACGGGACAAGACTCGACGACATGCGATCTCTCTTCATCACGCTGCTGCTCTCACTTATTCTGGCCGGCCCGGGGCTGGCACAGGGGCTCAATCCGGTCAAATTCTCGGCACGCACCGACCCACAACAGTTGCGCATCGGAGAGGCTGGCCGGGTAATCATCACGGCAACGATCGATCCCGGCTGGCATCTCTATTCGCTGACGCAGCCCTCAGGCGGACCGCGCCCGACGAAGATCACCATCGACGAGACCTCCCCGCTGAGCCTCGTCGGCAATCCGCGGCAGCCAAAACCGCGAGTCGCTCCCGATCCCAACTTCTCGATGCCCGGGCAGCCGCCCTTCCTCACCGAAACCTTTGAAAACAAGGTCGATTTCACTCTCGATGTCCGGGTTGCGGCAAGTGCCGCCCCCGGCCCGCTGAAGACTGCCGTCAAAGTCTACTTCCAGGCGTGTGATGATCACCAGTGCCTGCCGCCGCGCACCCGACCCGTAGAGTTCGAGGCATTGCTGGCGGCCGCCGGTCCCGGAGCGCCCGCTGCCAGGCCCGATCCGCTGATCGCCGTCCTCTCATCGACTCCGGTGCCTGCAGCCAGTCCCACCCCGTCTCCCGAGGCGACAGCAGCCCCGGCCGGACAGGCAACGCCGGCTGGTGCGACCACGACTGATCCCGGCGCGGCGCGAGAGAATGACCCGCGCAGCCGCGGACTTCTCGGCTATATCCTCTTTGCCATGGGTGTCGGGCTCCTCTCACTGCTGACGCCCTGCGTCTTCCCGATGATTCCGATCACTGTCTCCTTCTTCACCAAACAGCATGAGCGCAGCACCGGTGACGCTGTCAGGCAGGCACTGATCTACTGCGTCGGGATCATTCTCACCTTCACCGGCCTCGGACTCGCCCTGACGCTGATTGCCGGCCCGGCCGGGATCAACCGCCTCGCGGCCAGCCCCTGGATCAACCTCCTCCTGACCACGCTCTTCGCTGTCTTCGCCCTCAACCTCTTTGGTCTCTTTGAGATTCAACTGCCGGCCGGACTGATCAACCGACTCGATGCCAAATCACGAACCGGCACCACTGCGGCCACCCTGTTGATGGGCCTGACCTTCACGCTGACCTCGTTCACCTGTACCGCCGCCTTCGTCGGTACCGTCCTTGTCGCCGTTACCCGGGGCGACTGGTTCTGGCCGACCGTCGGCATGCTCGCCTTCTCAACCGCCTTCGCCCTGCCCTTCTTCCTGCTGGCGCTCTTCCCAAAATACCTCCAGTCACTGCCGCGATCCGGCGGCTGGATGAACAGCGTCAAGGTAGTCATGGGCTTCCTCGAACTTGGTGCCGCCTTCAAGTTCCTCAGCAATGTTGATCTTGTCTGGGGATGGAACACCGTCTCGCGCAACCTCGTTCTCGCCGCCTGGGTCGCCATCTCCATCGTCACCGCGCTCTACCTGCTCGGCAAGTTCTTGCTGCCACACGACAGCCCGGTGACACGTCTTGGCGTGCCGCGCATGCTGCTCGCGACCTTCTTTCTGGCCCTTGCCCTCTACTTCCTCACCGGGCTCTTTGGCGCCAGCCTCGGCGAGTGGGAGGCCATGCTCCCGCCTCCATCCCGAACTGCCGCCGTCGGGGAAGTCTCCCCTGCCGGCCAGCCTCCCCGCCGCTGGCTCGAATCCTACGACGAGGCACTGCGCGTTGCCGTCGAGGAGAAGAAGCCCGTCTTTCTCAACTTTACCGGTGTCACCTGCACCAACTGTCGATGGATGGAGAGCAACATGTTCCCCGATCCCGAGGTCAGCCTCCTTCTCGACAGTTTTGTCCGCGCCGAACTCTACACCGATCGTGACACCCCGGCCGATGAGGCCAACGGTAACCTTCAGGCCGAGAAGTTTCAAACCGTCGCCCTTCCGCTTTATGCCATTGTCGATCACTCCGGCAATATCCTCGAAAAGTTCCCCGGTCTGACCCGTGACCGGCGTGAATTCATCGATTTTCTTCGACGCGGCCTTGCTCCCGCCAGGCAATGAGCGGTTATCGGGTGGAGCCAAGCCAATCTTCTGCTTGAATTAAGCCACTTTTATCGTTAGTATATGTGCTTTGCCCTGATTGGCTGCCTGCAATGGCAGGGCGGCCTCACTTTAATCAGCATTGGAGTTCAGACAGTCATGCTTCGCTTCTTCTCGAAATTCCAGCGTTCACGCAACCTGGTTCTGATTGCCTTCTGCGTCCTGCTTCTGATCGGACTGATCGCCTTCTATATTCCGAACACACCGCTCGATCCGACCGGGCAGTTCAATCAGGCGGCGAGCGACGATGATGTGGTGGTCGCCAAGGTAGGTTCGCAGGAGATTCTCATGCGGCAGTACCGTGCGCAGCTTCAGCAGATGGCCTCGCAGTTTGGCCGTGGCAACAGCCTGCCGCTTCCGACACTCAAGAGCCTCGGAATGGACAAGCAGGTGCTCGACACGCTGATCAACAATCGTCTGCTTCTCGATCAGGGCAATGAGCTCAACCTGACCGGCACCGACCGCGAACTCCTTGAAAGCATCCGCACGCAGTTTGTCGATAATGATGGCAAATTCATTGGCGCGGAGGAGTACAAGCGTCGACTGCGGCTTCAGGGAGTCGACATCGAGCAGTTCGAGAGTGAGCAGCGCAACAACATCACGACGCAGAAGGTGCGTGACTACCTCGTTGCCCCGCAGCAGGCCTCGGACGCTGAGATTGAAGACCGCTTCAAGCGTGACAACACCAAGGTCGATGTTGTCTATGCCGTCGTCGATATCGATACCGTTCGCAAGAAGTATCGTCCGACCGACGAGGATCTCAAGGCATACTATGATTCCCATCAGAGTGACTTCAAGGCGAGTGAGGCGACCCGCAAGGTCGAATATATCTTCATTTCGACCGATGACGCCGCAAAGATCGTTCCGGTCTCCGACACCGAGCTCAAATCGGAGTATGAGACGCGCAAGCAGGTCGAGGTGCGGGCGAGCGTCATTCGTCTCGATGTCCTGACCAGTGAAGATGAGCAGACGGTTCGCGAGAAGATCAACGATCTCAATCGTCGGGTTCGCGGCTCTGAAGGCATCAAACCCGAGGACTTTGCCACTGTCGCACGTGGCAACT
>CAIKMY010000053.1 GCA_903828635.1 uncultured Acidobacteriota bacterium | reverse complement strand
GTTGCTTGCAGGTTCTCCGAATCTTTCCCTGGTGAAATTTCCCTGATGACCTTTAAAGAAACCTTATACTAAAACAGCAAATTATAGTCGCAACAATGATTTCCGGCAAGTAGGGAGAGCCCTTGTACCTGCCCTCTTTCCTCTCTGGCTGCGGAATGAATGGTCAGGGGGGATCCCTGATAAATAGTTGATAGATATTAGCAGAGGCTGTTTGATGAAGACTATTTGCATGAACTTCCCGGCCCATAATGCGATTGCCCTGATTTGCAGACGCCCTGATTTGCAGACGCCCTGATTTGCAGACGCCCTGATTTGCAGACATGGATGACCATCCGGGAGTCGGTCATGCTATGCTCTCCGGGAGAGGGGGGGGGAGCGGGAATGGGGTTGATTGAGGGAGACCCGATTGAGGGAGAGCGAATAAGATTGCGCCGGCTGCGGCTGACGGATGCCGCTTTCATCCTCGAACTGGTCAATGAGCCGGATTTCATCCGCAATATTGGCGACAAGGGAGTGCGGAGCCACGACGACGCGCGAGATTACCTGCTTGCGGGGCCGCTGACCTCCTATGAGAGGCATGGATTCGGTCTCTATGGTATCGAGTTGCGAGAAACAGCGGCGTTGATCGGGGTCTGCGGCTTGCTGAAGCGTGACTGGCTTGAGGTGGCGGATCTCGGTTTTGCGACATTGGCGGGGTTCCGTCAGCGCGGACTGACGCGTGAGGCGGCGGGGCTGATGGTCGGGAGTGCAGCGAGCGAGTACGGACTGGACCGACTTGCGGCGATTACACTGCCGGAGAATCGCGCCTCGATCGACCTCCTTGTCTCGCTCGGGTTCAGGTTTGAGAGGATGATCGTCCCCGAGGGGGGCGGCGACCAATTGAGGCTGTTCATGAGGACGGCTGCGTGAGGACGGGAGGCGAGCGGGCCAATGGTGTGCGGACAATGGCATGTGCAATCCGGGAGGCGGCGGCAACTGCTGATGCGGACGGCGAGTCTCGTCTGGCGCAGTCCCCGATCACTCCGACTGGCAATCTGGTTTCTTTTCTGGCTCGCCGTCTTCTCGCTGCTGACAAGGTTCTCGTCAGTGTCCGGAGGCATGAAGCTTCTCTCTCCGCGACCTCGTCGTCCGCACTCTCACCCCGCCATCCCGCCGGTCACTGCTGCACTCATTCTTGATCGTCTGCTCTCACTCGATCTCTGGTTCATCAGACCACTCTGCTGGAAGCGCGCGATACTGCTTCATCGTCATCTCGCCCTTGAGGGGGTTCGTACCCGCATCGTTTTTGGTGTTAATCGTGCCGGCGAGTCGATTCTCTCAGGTCATGCCTGGCTCGAGCTTGACGGCCACCCTTTCCTTGAGAAGTCTCCCCCCGATTACAGGGTATCTTTCGTCTTTCTGGAGTAACGATCCGGCACTGCGATTACCGGGGCCATCCTGATCAGGACTTACGTATTAAAATCACTGCAGACAGATTTCGTGCGCAGGCACGGAGGTGACTCCGCGTGAGACCACAAGCTGAACAGGGCCTTACCCATTCAAATAGGCGTCAGCCCTGCAAAATCGACTTTGCAAAGTCAGCGGATGTGACTACAAGGAGCAATTCTTATAATGTCATTTTCGATTTCAATATTGACATCAGGACTCTTTGATCGGATAAAACTGGTCAGATCTTCAATGCTCGGATAATCAGGGGCTGTTCCGAAACATCGTGCATCATCAATAATAACCACATGTCCTTGTTGTGGACTGCTAAAGATGTGTGCCAACTCTTCACAGATCGGGGTATCTTTATTACCCCGGGCTGTTACTCCTGCAGAGTAGTGCCCGTCCAGCCAAAAGAGCGCTGGCTGATCCAGGGTAGTAATCAGCTTGCCAAGTTCAACTCCACTGTCACCATGAATTATCGTCACTCTGTCGTCACCGGCAAATTTTCGCCTGGCTTTCTCATACAGATGGTTGCTTAACTCGATCGAGTATATCCGACTGAAATGGTTTTTCATCGCTTCAACCATGTCACCATAATTGGTCCCTGTCTCAATCAGAACTTTCACTCCAAATCTCTCTGCAAACTCCCTGATTGTGCGCTGCTTGACGATGTGTGGCGGGGGGCCGGGTCTTCCACGCCTCTCCCAGTCTTTAATCTCCCTCCTTTGCCTGAAGGTTCTCAGGGCAGAATATATTGGCGTTCTCTTGATGATTTCTTTCAGTGCGCTCTTCATGTATGTTCTCCTTTGTTGGCCAGTCTCGACTTTATCCATCCAGGTTGTGTCATCGATCCAGTCCGCGTCGCACACAGTTTCTGACAGCCGTTCGAAGAGGGGCCCGGGAATTTTTATCAGGTCTTCTTACGGGGTCGACATTTGAAAATGGCAACTTCTCCACCAACAATGCCTGACAAGTGCAATCGCGTCACTGAACGTCGGCTTCGGTTTGGTATGCCATGCTGCTTTGTGGATCAGCGAATTGACGTCTCTTTCCAGGGCGTTTGCCAGGAGGGCGACCAGCGACAATAACCTGAAACACCGCGGCGTCCTGAAATGTAACCGCGTTGAGCGAGTAATTGCCGGTCTGTTTCATCAACGTCGAGTCTCGATACCCGGATGCGCTCGAGATACCTCAAGCACCACTTTCATAACCCGGTGCCTCCAACCATTGAAAATCTGTTCCGCCGTGTGATCAACATGTTTGGTCGAAAGAGAGGGCTGCGGTTAAAATTCCCCTTCAATGGAGCGAGTCGGCACCTGGTGAGCAGCGACGTCTGGCTTGCCGGATGTCCCCCCCCCCAGACGAGCCATCACAGTTCGTCTTCCCGGTGCGAGAATGGCTCTGATAACCGGGTTCTGCGCGTTTATCCAAACGGACTTGGAAAACACGAACTCAGACTTCAAGATAACATGTGACAGTTCGGCAGGCAACGTTGGCGGAAACTGTTGGCAGGCAACGTTGGCGGAAAATGGATAAAGTCGAACTGATTGTTTGCATTACCGGCCTCTGAGATTATAATTGATTCGCAGTGGCCACAAAATGCTATAAAATGCCAAAGTTAGAAGGGAAGTGTTTGTTGCCTGATGTTGTGGTATGCGATCAAACAGCTGGTGATCTCAGTGGGGAGTGGTACGGATCGGGCCCGGCGACCGACGAGGTACACCGTCGCCCGCAGGGATGGATTCGGAGCGCAATACCAGGCCATGATGTCGGGTGTCGCTTATGCCCATTTCATGAACTACCGGTATGTCCACACACCTTTCCAGCGACTTGATCATAATGTCGATGTCGCGGCAATGAACCGTTTTATTGGCATTCCGGTATCGGGCGAAAAAGCTGATATCAGGGAGGAGGGCTCCGCACTGGTCAACAGCGCGGAAATTCCTGATATCTACTACACTGACGAAGTCAGGGCAATTCTCAGGAGCTGGTATCACTCCACCGAAAAGCCGGCTGTCGATCCGGAGCAGATTGCGATCCACATCAGGAGAGGTGATGCTGCCCGGCAGAATCTCACCTTCAGGCTGACCAGCAATTCATTTTATCGGCAACTGATCAGAGATCTCGAAGGGGAGTATCCTGGTCTCAGGATAAGGATACACTCGGAGGGGCAGCCGGGTGATTTCAGTGATCTGGAGTCAAAGAACGTCGAGTTGGCCCTCAACGAGGATCTGCGGGTAACATTTCACGCCATGGTCATGGCAAAGGTGCTGGTGACTGCCAAGAGCAGCCTGTCGTACGCCGCAGCTCTGCTTAATGAGAACACTGTCTGCTACATTCCTTTCTGGCACAAGCCATTGAAAAGCTGGAAAATTCTTGAGGAGAGGGAATGACTCGGGCTGGTGACAAAAGGCTGAGGGTTGATTTTGATACGGGAGAAGACTGGTAATGGCCGCGGTGTCGCTCTTCATCCTTCAGCCGCATTAAACCCGGGGCGTGGCCAGTGGCTTCATCGCAACCCGACTGACGACCGACATCGAGTCGACCACTTTTATCACTGAGAACGAGATCGAGCCCGGCAAGCAGGGGGGGGCAGGTCACTGCCATCACTTCTGTGTCAGGACCTCCTGTTTGAAGAGCTTTGATGGCACGACCTCCCGATTCCCCGGGCTACCTGACCACCGAGAGTGTTACGGATGAGGGATACTGCCGTGAATGGTGAATGGCGTTGGCGGCGACCACGCCCTTCGATTCATCGTAGTTTCGGCCGCCAGTATTGAGGTTGCGATCAAAGCGCGGGAAGTTGCTGCTCGAGACTTCGAGGCGCAGGCGGTGGCCCGCCTTGAAGAAGTTGCTGGTCACCATTGGTTGCAGCGTCACCTTGTAGACCTTCTCCTTCTCCATCCAGACCAGGCTCTTGTCATAGCCATTGCGATAGCGCATACGCTGGATCGTTTCGTCGAGGTTCCAGGCGCGCCCATCAACATCAACATCGACATCGATCAGCTTGACGGTAAAGTCGGTATCTTTCGCATCGGAGGAGACATAAAGGGTGACTTCGATCGGTCCGCTGACCTCCATGCCCTGCGAGAGCGGGGCACTGCTGTAGACGAGGACGTCGGGCCGCTCCTCGAGTCGGCGCTGGTCGTAGGAGCCGCCGGCAATCGCGTTGCCGGTGCAGCAGACATTGCCGCCGTAGGAGGGAACCGGATTCATCGGATCATAGGTGAAGCGGTCGGGTTGATCCATTGCCGGCGGCGCCTCGCCGAGTGCGCCATCTCCGTTGAGAGTATTGGCTCGACCGCCGCTTCCCAGGTAGAGTGTCAGCGGACGTGCGCCCGCCGGTGGCCACGTCTCCGACGACTGCCAGATATTGCTCCCCATGGTGAAGTAGCGCACCTTTGGCATCTTCGTCAGAATGCCATTCTCCTCACCGCGAAGGAAGCGGTCGAACCAGGCCCAGGTCAGCTCGTCATAGTTGAGACGCGCATCTCCCATGCTTCGCTCGCCGACGATCGTCTTCTCAGTGGCTCGCTTGTAGGCACAGTGGAGCGTCGGAGCGATCACTGCATACTGCTGTTCGGCGATCTCACGCCGCGCCGTCCGTCGCACGTGGTTGTAGGCTGCAAGATTCGGCCCCACCGAGACGTCATACCACGACATGAACCAGAAGCCGGGCACGTTGATGGTCTTGTCTTCGTGCCACAGTCCGCCCTTGTACCATGCCGGATCATTTGGTTCCCGCCGGATCATCGCTCCACCGGTGTCGACCGGCATCGGATCGGCAAAGATGCCGCGCGGCCCGTCGACCGCCTTCAGGATATCCATTACCGGCAGGTGGCGCAGCGCCTGCGACCAGTCGACCGGTGGCAATTGCTGGGCAAGGTCGAACGATTTGGATGCCCTGATCAGCTCTTCCTGTGTCAGGTTGGCCGGGAACATCGGGCGTACCTGGTTCTGCTCCCCGTAGAGCCAGGCAATGAAGAGCATCTGCACCGCACCCCCGCGATACCAGTTGCCCTGCTCAAAGTACGGGGCTACCCGCCCGACTCCGGCTCCGAAGCCCTGCGGAATCATCGCCGCAAAGGCCGGGTTGCCGAGCGCCGCTACCGCCAGCTGCCACTCAGCTGTCGAGGAGCAGCCGATCGCTCCTACCTTGCCGTTTGACCATGGCTGCTTCGCAATCCAGTTCAGCGCGTCATCGCCATCCGTCAACGGCGCGCCGAGGATGTCATAATTGCCCTCCGAGAAGAAGTGGCCCCGCTCGTTCATCGTGATGTAGGCATAGCCCTTCTTCACCGCCTCGATCTCGCGGCTCATATCCCGTGGCACACCGTTACGCACATCATAGAAATTGAAATTGTAGGGGGTGCGCACGAAGACGGTCGGATACTTCTTCGAGGTATCCTTCGGACGGTAGATGTCGGCAGCCATCCGCTTGCCGTCGCGCATGGCCACCATCACCTTGCGCTCGACGATTGCTATCGATTGCAGTTCACGCTCCAGCGCATGCCGCTGCTCGATCTGCTCCCGTGTCAGCCCACCCCGCCCCTGACCGCTGACCTCGCCGAAGAGCCAGCGACCGGGATCGATGGCCATCATCGTCACCATCGCCAGCACCAGCATCACCAAAACAGTTTTGCGCATTTCTCCCCCTATGTTCTTCGGTATTAGTTCGTTGGCATTAATTTTCTGTGGGATTGTAAAGATGCTCGCCCCGACTCACGGGTGCCAGCCCTCTGTTCCTTACGCTCAGTGCCCATGTTCAGTGCCTGCTCCAGCAGGCGGGCGACCGCGCTGACCACGCCGATCGTCCGGCCGTACTTCATGCGCACCAGTCCGACAACCCCGAGACTCCCGATTATCAGATCGCCATCACCATGAAAATAGGTGATCACCTTGCAGCCACGCAGACTTGGCAGGCGCTTCTCCGCTCATTACCGACTGCTGACACTCACTGTCCAGACACTAATTGGACCCTCACCAGACGACTCTTCTCCTCGAAGACGCGCACCAATTCACCCGTCTCCTCGATATTGCCATAATCGGACTGGCCAACGGTAAGCTTTCGGTGATTCCAATGCGGACATCATAGCAATCATCGCGCCGGCCAATCATCACCCGGACGCCGCAGAGATTCAACAATTGCCCGATCAAGGGGCACTGCTCTTTACGAATCGACATCGGGCGACCTCGGGGATGATCGGGATGTTACAACCGTTATATGTTGCGGGCTCGTCTGCCAATCCCCAAAGAACCTGCATTTCTCATCAGTTATTGGCAAAAGACTGTTGTTGATGAGATAAAGACTTTATCCACCGTCACTTAGATGTAATTTTGGCAGTTCGTTGAACTACAGGCACACTCAAATAGTTCTGAGTCATTGTAGTAGTCAAAGGTAGTGTAATCACAGGTCAACTCCTCATCAGACCCTATATCTCTTATACAAACTGTGTTGTAAGTGTCAGAGTCATCACAAAAGATAGTCCGAGTATTTGGATCGCAACTGTGATTCATAAATGTGTCAAAGTAAATAAACAAACGGTGTGACACACGATTGATTGTATGTGTGAGATTATTAAGTACTTTGTAGGAATTATCTAATTTTACGATAGTAATATCACTTTGCTCTATTTTTGTAATCTTATTCCTGAAGACGATTTCACCTTTTTTGAAACTACGTTTTGACAGTAGGCCTACTTCACCGTGAGCGTCAGACAAATAAAGGTAATTTGGAATTAACAGATCTTCAAAGATTTTCAGGTTTTTGTTGGAAGATAACCACCTTTGTTTTATGCAGGGATCAACGAATTGCAGGAGGTTTACTTGTTGTGGAAGTGTTAAATTGGCAAACCCCCGGATCAGACCGTAACACTCCTCGTGCCCACACTTACACTCAAACTGGTGTCCATCACAGTCATAATCAAATAGAAGATAGTTGCAAGTGATCTCTTCTCCTGTACTGATATGTTTCGTGGCAATCTGGTGGTAGGTCAGTTCACTTCCGTTGACTGATTCACTGCGAGTGTTAGGTATACATGAGTGATTCATAAATCCATCAAACGTGTAAAGTACCCGGTTATCCCTGAGCTTAACAGTGTTTATTTTGGTAGCTTTGTACAATTGCGGGTCAACAGAGCCATCTGAAAATCTGACTTGAAAGTGGTGTTCTGTTTCGTCGTCCGGCACCAGTGAGGCAGTATTGAGATAGATGGTCTCATTGGGTTCAAAGTCTTTGGTAGCCACTAAAGTATGACCTAACGGACCGTTTATGATACTCAGACCTGATGGTATGTCTACAATGGAAATACACTTTTCATAAGTGGTTGAATTAAGCAGGGCCTTGGTGTTTGAATGAATGGAAAAGTACAAAACGCGCTTTCAACTTGTTGTTTCTAATAAGTGACTCTGTCATTTATTGACTTGACAGTAAGTTTTTCCTGGTAAGCAGTCAATAATTCATCTATTCCTTGCTTTGTTTGGGGCAAGGAGTTTCAGCAGGTATAACAAATATCCAATCGTTCATTTTAATTTTCGGTACAGGTATTATTGCCTGATACTGCAAGACTCGCAGGCGCCAACAGCCTGTTACTGACTATTGCTTGCGCTCAGTGCCCATGTTCAGCGCCTGCTCCAGCAGGCGGGCGACTGCGTTGACCGCGCCGATCGTCCGACCGTACTCCATGCGCACCGGGCCGACAACCCCGAGACTGCCGATTATCCGATCACCATCACCGTAAAAAGACGTGATCACCGTGCAGCCACGCAGACTTGGCAGGCTGTTCTCCGCACCAATGCGGATCATCACCGACTGCTGACGCTCCCCGTCGAGACACTCATTGAGGATTCTCACCAACCGACTCTTCTCTTCAAAGACGCGCAGCAGTTCACGCATCTCCTCAAGATTGCCAAAATCGGGTTGACCAACGATCGTCGATGTCCCGTCGATGAAGACGCCGGCCTCGGCGACGCCGCGCTCGCCAAGCCCGCGATCACAGAGCATTGCCGCATTCTGCAGCAGGCGATCACACGCTGCCTTCTCCTCCGTCAGCCGCCTGATCATCTCCGCGCGTATTGCCGCGAGGCTCATCCCGGTGAAATTGGCGTTGATGTAATTTGCCGTCCGGTTGAGCTCGTCCTGCGTCAGTTCCTCGCCAATCCTCACCAGACGGTCCTGGACGATCCCCGACCTCGTCACCGTGATCACCAGAATGCGCCCATCTCCCACCCTCACGAAATCGATGTGCTTGATCACGTCGCTCGCCACATTCGGCGAGACGACAATACCGACATGATGCGATATCCGCGAAAGCAGATGTGATGCCCGCGCCATCAGGTGATCAGCGCTCGGCCAGTGCTCCCCCGCAATCAGCATCCTGATCTCGCTCTCTTCAGAGAGCGCCAGCGAGGATCCGTCGAGCATGTTGTCGACAAAGAAACGATAACCTTTGTCACTCGGCACGCGTCCGGCCGAGGTGTGCGGCGATTCGAGATATCCTGACTCTTCCAGGTCCGAGATAATGTTGCGTACCGTCGCCGCCGAGAGCCCCTCACTCGTCAGCTTCGATATCGTCCGCGACCCGACCGGCTCACCGGTAGCAATGTGCGTGCGGATCAGCAGCGCCAGCATCTCCCGGCTACGCTCGTCCAGCCAATCGCTTTTTTCTGTCTGCCCGATAGTTGCCATCTTTACCACTAAGCGTCCGGATTATTTGATATCCGGCTTTAATGCCCGGGGGGCAGGGGCTGATAATCCGATAAGTAATCCGATATAATGATCCGATAATCTGATACTCCGCACCGAAGGGGATGTGTAAATCCATACTCCATCTTTCTCGCTCGGCAAATTATCACCCGTCTTTGGCGGGTGTCAAGAATGGCGGCCGGCGAGTACCGTCTGATCTCTTTTCTCTTTTTTCCTCACCGTATCGCTGACTTTTCTTGCAAGGGGTGGGGGGATTGTACTAAGATTCTCAATCTTATGGGCAGCTGATTACTCCATCGCCACCCCAACAGGCGATAAACAGGCAACCAATGACCTGCTGACGATCAGCAGACAGCTGACTAATGGCCTGTTGACGATATGACGGTGTGTTGACGTCAGGTTGGCGTTGTATTGACGGCACATCCCTGGCCTCTTATCGGGCCGGCAAAGCGCCGACAGCCGTTACCATTAGCAGTCAGACTCGCAGTCAGATGCGCAACAGGGATGTTTCTGACGCGCGGCAAAAAAGGCAGAGATGAAAGATTACCTTCCGATATTGATCGTGTTCATTTTTGTTCTCGGGTTTGCGGTGACCAACATCGTGCTTTCGCACGTCATCGGGCGGCGCAAGGACACGAGGGCCAAACTGATGCCTTACGAGTGTGGCATGGATCCGGTTGGATCGGCCCATCAGCGCTTCTCGGTGAAGTTCTACCTCGTGGCCATGCTCTTTATTCTCTTCGACATCGAGGCCATCTTCCTGCTGCCCTGGGCCGTGGTCTTCAGGAGTCTGATCACCACCCTCTCGCGCTCGTTCGTCTTTATTGAGATGATGGCCTTCATCGCCGTGCTCTTCGTCGGCTATGTTTACGTCTGGAAGAAGGGGCTCTTCGAGTGGACTCGCGGGTAATCCCCTCAGACAGTCGCTTAACGAAACCGCGGGGACAGGCGCGAAATCAGAGCGAAATCAGAAAAGACGACCAATCGGGATTATCCAATTCAGGGGCAAAGAATAGGCAAAGTATCAGCAAAGTATTAGGGGCTTGATATGGGACTTGAGACAACGATAGGTGAAGCATTACCGGATGTACTGACGACAAAGCTTGACGCGCTGGTCAACTGGGCGCGCAAGTCGTCGATCTGGCCGGCGACCTTTGGTCTGGCCTGCTGTGCGATTGAGATGATGGCGATGACCGATCCGCGACACGATGTGGCACGGTTCGGGGCGGAGGTCTTTCGGGCGAGTCCGCGCCAGGCCGATGTCATGATCGTTGCCGGGCGGGTCTCGATCAAGATGGCTCCGGTGCTGCGTCGAATCTACGATCAGATGCCGGAGCCGAAGTGGGTCATCTCAATGGGGGTCTGCGCCTCGGCCGGCGGAGTGTTCAATAACTACGCTATCGTCCAGGGAGTCGACAAGGTGGTGCCGGTCGATGTCTTCGTGCCGGGCTGTCCGCCGCGTCCAGAAGGTCTGATCTGGGCGATCATGAAGTTGCAGGAGAAGATCGAGCGCGAGAAGGTCTTCACCGATGAGACTGCGGCCTGAACTTACCGGTCAGCAGCCAGGTTGAAGACGGAGAGAGGCAAAATCTTATGGCGGAAGAGAGAGCAGATAGCAGCCCGGCACGGAGTGCCGTCAGCGACCCGGCACGGAGTGCCGTCAGCTATATAGACTCAAAGTTGATCAGCAATCGTTTTGCCGGGGTGATCAGCGAGGTTGTCGAGGCGGTTGGTGAGGTGACGGTGATCGCGAAGCGCGAGGG
>CAIKMY010000052.1 GCA_903828635.1 uncultured Acidobacteriota bacterium | reverse complement strand
TGTCGGGCCTTGGCGGTGGTGCAGAGATGCCGCCCTGCGTAGCGGCAGCCGAAGAGCCAGCCAGCCGGTCGAACTCCTCAACCTCCTCAACCTGCTCAAATCGCGCGGTGACGCGCTTGCGATCGATGAAGCACTGGTAGACCACGGCACGCAGCCAGCCGCCAAGCGAGCCACGTCCCGAATAATGGGCCAGCTTCCCAAGCCGACGATCTCCATCGAGCCGGGTGCCAAATAAATCACCGAAGACGTACTGGACGAGATCCTCGGCCTCGGCATCATCCCTGGTCAGGGCCCGCGCTGCCCCATTCATCGTTGAGCGGTACTGGGACTCGAACTCGATCCAGGCGGAATCATCCCCCTTCTCGCAGGCGATCGCGAGGCAGAGGTCCTCGCCGCGAACGGTCGCGAGCAGATCCGTCCCGGCAGATTCGCCGCTTTTCGCCATGGCGCGATCGGCAATTGCCGCGATGCGCTCCGCGAACTCTGCTTCGGTGACGTTGTACCGCCTGGCAACATCGGCCCATATTCTGGCTATGGCACCGGAGTTGCGGGTGATGAACTGGTTCATTTCCGCCTTTTCCACACTCGCCCTGGCGATAGCCGGGCGACACGCGTTGGATCGCAAATACCGGATCACAACTGTTCGATAATCGCTATTGGCTGGTCATGCCCGGCAGCAATCACGGACAAGGACAAACCCGCAATATCTTATAGCGCCGGCACCAAAAAAGTAAGTCAGCAGGCGGGTACCGGGCGGAAATGAGAAAAGGCCGGGGGGGTCAGGGTTTCTCCTTCTTTTTGATGAAACGATCGAGAACACCCTTGATAGCATCCTGGGGAGTGGGTGGTTTTTGCTGTTGCTGGTCGCGGGGTTGATCCTGATTCTCCGGGGGGCCTTGCCGGAATTTCTCGATGAGCGATTCGCGGGCACGCTGCCGGAGGTTGCCGGCATCGAGTCCGAAAGTGGGCTGGCTCAGGGGGCCGGAGACTTTGAGCGGGATGACAATTGAGTCCTTCTCGACAAAGAAATTGCCAACGACGGCACCGAGCAAGCCCGGGAGGGAGCGATCGGCGGCGGGTGCGGGTGATTGCCGGTTACCGAGGAGGCGGCGGGTAATGGCAGGACTGAGACGGGCGAGGATGGCATATTCCATCGAGACAGGATCTCCCAGACGAAGCAGACCTTCACCGGTAGCGACGAGGTCATTCATGGTCAGTTGTACTGCCTCGGTGCGCATCGTCCCCTTCTCAAAGACGAGTCGTGTCTTCAGTGTGCGAAAGGCGGTGCCGGCCCCACCGGTCGGGAGGTTGGCAAGCCGACCGACCATTTCGACCTGCTTCATCAGATCGAAGCTGGTGAAGTGACCGTCGCTGATCTGAATCTGGCCATTGCCGACCAGCGAGCGGATAATGGCGTCGGCCTCGTTGCCGCGACCGCGCAGATCAATTGAGCCGTCAAGCCGACCATAAATCCGGCTTGGTGCCGCTCCATTTTGACCGGTAGCGGTCAGAAAGCGATTAAGGTCGAGGCCTGAGAGGCTGCCGCGCAGAGCCAGTTCGGAGGCCGGAGTCGCCTGATCAATGCGAACGGACCCGCGCCATGAGCCCTGGTAAAGGTCGAATGTCGACGGGTCGAGGGTCAGCACCCGGTTGCGCAGGCTGAGGCGTGAGCGAAGAGCGGTGAGGGTCAGGTTGTCAAGCCTCAGTTCACCGATACGTAACTGGCCATCGGCGCTAATGGACGGGGCTGCAGAGCCGCCACGCGGTGATTTCGTTGCCGCTGGCACGGCAACCAGTGACTGCAACTCGGCGATGTTGACCCGGTCAGCGGCAAGGTCGAAGGTAACTGCCGGACGGGCGAAACCGGTGACCTCGAGCCAGCCGGTAAGCTGGCTCGAAGCAAGTGTCAGGTCAAGGTTGGATAAACGGGCGGCCTCTCCGGTGAAGGCGAGGTTGGCATTCCTGACAGTGATCGGCTTCGTCAGCGACGAGGTCCTCAGTGTGCCGCCACTGAGACTTCCCTGCCCGTTGAGCTTCAGCTCGGTGAGGAATGCATCGAGGGCAGTCTCAACGGTAGCGTTGAGGTTCGCATCGCCGGTGCCCTGCAGGTCGGGGCGGAGGCCAAAGGATTCGGCCATGCCAAGCAGGTCCTCGAGGCGGGCGCCAACAGTCCTTGCCGTGAGTCGCAGTCGTGGATGTCTGGTGTAATCGCTGATCGCAAGGCTCTCGACCTCGACGGTCGAACGCGAGCCGAGGGCGCTGCGGAAGGGGGCAATGGCGATTCTCTCCGGCGTGGCGTCGAACTTCAGTTCACTGACGGTAATCGGCTGGGGGAGCGAGCCGCCTTCGAAGCGGAGATTCCTGATGGCCGCCTGCCCGGTGAGCGCCGGAGCAGGGTGCTCGCCGGTCACCTGGAGCGAGAGGTCAGCTTCACCCGTGGCCCGTGTCCCCGGCGGTGGTCCGAATCCGAAGGCGCTCGCCGATTCGAGCAGGCTGGCGAGTGAGATCCCCTGCCCGGCAACGTGCAGGTCAATCCGTGGTTGATCGGTCAGCCGCTCGACGACGCCGGCAAGCGAGAGCCGAGTGCCACCAATCGAAAAATCGGCACGCTCTGCGCGAAGGCCGATCACACCGTCAGCACCTGAGTTGAGCAGAAGTTTGAACTCTGCTTCGAGCGGCAGGCTCGATGGCTCGACATCGGCGACAAGGCGCAGACGCTCGGCCTTCAGTTTGCCATTGGCCCGCAACGAATCCGCGAGGCTCCCATCCAGTTCAAGGTCGAGCGTCAGCAGACCAGCATGCGACAGCTGGAGCCCGGCCAGTGACTCCAGTGCTGCCAGATCGACCTGCCGCAGTGCGAGGCCCGCCTTCACCGCTGTTCGTGCCGCCCCTTCCGAGACGATCGGCCCCATCCTTCCGCGGGCTTCGATGCGCCCTCCATTCTCACCAGGCATCGTCATGCCAACGATGAAATTGAAAGCCTTCTCAGTTGAGAATCGATCAAGTTGCAGATCGATGCGGCTGAGAGTCGTCTCGGTTGCCGGCGTCTTTGTCCGGTCGATGATGGTAAAGCGGCCTTCTTCGACAACAAGGTCGAAGGGAGGCTGCGGCTCCGATGCCCCACGCTGCTGCAGCGGACTGAGGGTTTCCCAGTTCCATCGCTTTTCCGCCGACCTGATCAGCGTCACCGACGGCTCGACCAGCTCGATACCCTCCAGACGCGGTCGACCGCGCAGCAGTGATCCCCAGTCTACCGTCAATCTCACCGCTCGTGCCGCCACGAAGCTGCCGGCGGCAAATTGCTCATCCTCAGTGATCGCCACATCGGCCGCTCTGACCTCGGGCGACGGAATCAGCCGCCAGGAGAGCTCGCCGAGCGCAACCCGACGCCCCAGCCGCTTCTCGATCTGTCCCGCCAGATCATCGCGATATCGATTGAGATCGATCAGCCGTGGCAGCAGCAACAGCAGACCAATCAGTGCTGAGATCGTGATCGCCAGCACCAGTATCCACTTTCGGGTTCTCGTCAGGTTCGACATTGGCATACCTCGCGGGGTTATTCACCCATCCTGCCAGACCGGCCGCCACTCATCGACTTACGGAATCGAGACTGAGAAAATTCATGATCCACTTCGCGACCAGCGATTCGCTGGTCGGCGAGTCCAGCCGGGCGAGTGCAGCGGCCACCTTCTCCTCGCCGATCAGTTCGCGGCGGTCCTGAATGACCGCTTCAAGATAGGCCTTTGGCAGTTCGGGATGAGCCTGAATTGCCAGCATCCGTTCGCCAACCCGGTAGATGGCATGCGGACAGTGCTCACTCGCCCCCAGCAGCACGCTGCCAGCTGGCAGCGTCAGCACCTGATCCTGATGAAGATAATGCAGACTGACCGATGGCTGGAACGGGCTCATCCAGACGAGATCGTCGAATGAGTTGCCCGGGTGACCTGCTGACGCCGTGGGGAGAATCGCGATTGGATGGACGCCGACGCCCCAGCCGGAATCGGCACGTTGCACCTCTCCACCAAGTGCTTCAGCAATTACCTGATGCCCAAAGCAGATCCCGACAAATGGCTTGTTCTCGCTCGCCGACAGGCGCACAAACCCCTTGAGCCAGTCAATCCAATCCTCATCATCATAGGCCGAAGATCGTGACCCGGTCACCATCCACGCATCGCACTCGCGCAGTGACCATGGAAACTCACCATTGCGAAGGTCGTAGGAACGCCATTCGATCATGCCACTCCACGGAGCAAAAAGGCGGGCGAAATCGTCAGCATAATCTCCACTGATGTCGAGAAACTGCTCGGCAACGTGATCACAGAGAAGCAGTCCGATTTTCATGGCAGATCCTCGCGCCTGCCGACACCTTCCGGCCGGCAGCAATCGTCAGGGCAGCCTGAGGTGGTACGATTTTGGCCGTGTAAAGGGCTGAAAGCCGAGGCGTGAGAGAGTGCAGCCCCGCCCGGAGTCCCGAATGCCGGTCCAGGCCAGCGCCGGATCGAGATAGTCGCAGCGATTCATGTAAAACGTCCCCGTCTCGATCCGGTCCCCAATCGCCACAGCCGCGTCGAGATCGCTCGTCCAGACGGAGGCGGTCAGCCCGTAATGGCTGTCGTTCATCAAGCGGATCGCCTCCTCGTCACCATCGACCGGCATGATCCCGACTGCGGGGCCAAAGGTCTCCTCACGCATGATAAGCATCGAGTGATCGACATCGATCAGTACCTGCGGCGCCAGGTACGGAGTCCCCGGACGCGAGGCCTCGAAGCCGGCAGGGTCGATGAGCGCCCTCGCCCCCCGGGCCAGTGCCTCATCGATCTGCGAGCGCACTTTATCTGCCGCCGTCACACTAACCAGCGGTCCGAGGGTCACCGACGGATCAAGCGGGTTGCCCAGTCGATACTGTCGCGTCAAATCAACGAATCCATCGACAAAGCGATCGAAGAGGTCCCGATGCACGTAGATGCGCTCAACCGCACAGCAGGATTGTCCCGAGTTGAACATTGCCCCGTCAACCAGGTTCTCGATTGCCGATGCAAGGTTGGCATCGGCGCGAACATAGGCGGGATCCTTGCCGCCAAGCTCGAGGCCCGTGGCGATGAAGCGGCTGCCTGCCGCTCGCTGAATGGCATGGCCGCCGGCAACCGATCCGGTGAAGGCGACAAACCCGATGCGTGAGTCGCCAATCACCTCGGCTACCTGGTCATGATCGAGGTGCAGGTATTGAAAGACACCATCCGGCAGACCGGCAGCACGAAATGCCTCGGCATAACGCTCGGCAACCAGTGGCGTTTGTGGCGCGATCTTCAGAATTACGCTGTTGCCCGCGAGGATTGCCGGAACGACGGCATTGACCGAGGCCAGCCACGGATAATTCCACGGTGCCAATACCAGCACGACGCCAAGCGGCTCGCGTCGCAGATACCTGACGAACCCCTCCTTTGGCTCGACTGCCAGATCGGCGAGTTCTTCAGCGGCGATCCCGCACATATATCCGATCCGCTCGTTGAAGCCGCGTCGCAGCTCGAACGGACTCCAGGCAATCGGGCGACCGATCTGCCGCGTCAACTCGTCACCCAGCAGATCGGCATTGCCGACGCACCATTCGGCTGCCCGCCGGCAGATCGCTGCTCGCTCGGCAACCGGCGTCCGGCGCCAGGCTGCCTGCGCGCTCGTCGCCAGTCCCAGCGCACGCTCGATCGATTCCGATGATGCCAGCTCGCGCTCTGTATACAAGGTTCCATCGATCGGACTGATCGTCTGCTGTATCCTGCTGCTCATTGTCTTCTTCTCTCCCGACCCTGCTCTCTACTCCGGTGTGACATAGGCGGCAGTGATGCCGCCATCGACGACAAAGTCGGTTCCGGTAATGTATGACGACTCATCGGAAGCGAGGAAGAGCGCCGCCCGGGCAATCTCTGAAGCCTCGCCAAAGCGCCCCATCGGGATGTGAACCAGCCGCCGCTGCTTCTTCTCATCGGTGTTGAGGTAACTCATCAGCAGCTCGGTTCGCAACGGCCCGGGACAGAGCGCATTGACGCGAATATTCTCACGCGCGTGAATGACTGCCAGCTCACGCGTCATCGCCAGCACCGCACCCTTGCTGGCCGTGTAGGCGATCTGCGGCGTCGCGGCTCCCATAATCGCGACGAATGATGCCGTGTTGATGATTGATCCCCCGCCGGCGCGCCGCATTGCCGGAATCCCATACTTGCAGCCAAGAAAGACTCCGCGTGCGTTGACATTCATCGTCAGATCCCAGATCGACTCCTCGGTCGTTACCGCATTGTCGTCGGAGTGATGCATGATCCCGGCATTGTTGAATAGTATATCGAGCCGGCCATACTTCTTCTCCGCCGCGTTCACCATCCGCTGACAATCGTCCGCCCGCGAAACATCGGCAGCAACAAATGACGCCTCACCTCCGGCAGCCTTGACCAGCTTTACCGTCTGACGGCCCGCCTTCTCGTTGAGATCGACGGCCACCACCCGCGCTCCCTCTTGCGCAAAGAGCAGGGCTGACTCCCGCCCAATCCCGCCACCCGCGCCGGTTATCAGCGCCACTCTACCCTCAAGTCTCATATTCCCTTTCCCAATCTTTCAAAAGTCCACTGCAGTGTAGCCTGAGCTCCGATCAAGCTCAGATTCTTTCAAAATAGCGCCGCCGTTCCCAATCGGTCACTGCCCGATTATACGCCTCCTGCTCGGTGTGGAAGAAATGGGAATAGTGTTCGACGACGTCATCGCCGAAGACACGACGCGCAAACTCGCTCGATTCGAAATTTTTCGTCGCTTCAGCCAGTGTCGCCGGCACACGCGGCAGATTGCGGGCGGCATAGATGTCGCCGGCAAAGATTGGCGGCGGCTCGATGCGGTTGATGATGCCATCGAGCCCCGAGGCAAGCGAGGCCGCCAGCGCCAGGTACGGATTGCAATCGGCGCCCGGTATGCGGCATTCGATTCGCAGGCTCGACCCGCGCCCGACTACCCGGAAGCCACCGGTCCGATTGTCGTAACTCCACGCGAGCCGCGTCGGCGCCCACGAGTTATCAATATATCGCTTGTAAGAATTGACCGTCGGCGCATAGAAGGGCATGACCTCCGGCACATGCGCCAGCCAGCCGCCGAGGAAATGGCGAAAGACCTCTGATCCTGACACCGGTCCGATTCGCTCCTCACCGTCAAAAGCATTGCCCCCATCGCGCCAGAGACTGAGGTGCAAATGGCAGCTCGACCCCGCCTGCCCGGAATCAAATTTGGCCATGAATGTCAGGCTGAGCCCCATCGAGTCTGCCAGCTCGCGCAGGCATTGCTTGTAAACGACATGCCGATCAGCCATGGTCAGCGTCCCGGCGTAGCGGATATTGAGCTCATGCTGGCCCAGTCCCCACTCGCCCTTCGATCCCTCGACCGGCACTCCCGAATTTTTCAGATGTCGCCGCGCAGCGGCCGTAAAGCCCTCTGTTCGCGCCCCCTGCATCAGCTGATAATCTTCGAGATACCAGCCGACCGGTACCATCTGGCGATAGCCAGCCTCCCACGCCTGACGATATCCGGTCTCAAAAAGGTAGTACTCCAGCTCGGAGGCCGCCCTGCTCTCGTAACCATTACCGGCCAGCGCCTCGATCTGGCGATGAAGGATCGAGCGCGGGGCAATGGGCACCAGTGAATGGGTCTTGTCATCGATCACGTCACAGATGACCATCGCCGTCCGATCGAGCCAGCTCGCCACCCGCAGTGTCGAGATATCCGGAACCAGATGGACATCGCCATACCCCAACTCCCAGCTGGCAAACTCATATCCCGGAAGCGGCTCCATCTCTATGTCGGTCGTCACCAGATAGTCGCAGGCATGCGTCCCCTCCAGCCACGTCTGCTCGACAAACATTTCGGCGTCAAAACGCTTGCCGCCAAACCGACCATAGTGATCGGTAAACCCGACAATCACCGTCTCAATTGCCCCCTCAACCACCAGTTCACGCAACTGCTCAAGGCTGAGCATCCCTCTCGTCTCCATCTTCCCCAACCCTCCTCTCAAACCTTCAAACATTGTCGCCAAGCCATTGTGGCCCGACAAAACTTTTCTGTGCCTTCAGGCGATACCAGAATAGCAGGAAGACCAGCAGAATCAGCATCGTCCTGCCGGGACGCCAGTCATCCGGAATGCTCAGAATCAGGCTCAGGGAGAGAACCCAGAGCATTGCCAGAAGATTGATGATACGCCCCCATCGCCCCAGTCTCCATGGGCCGGGTGCCAGTTGCCTTGCCGTACCGCGCACGCGCCAATGCAGCCACACCGGGATGATGTACGAAAGATAGAGCCCGATGGTGCTGATCGAAGTAACTACCGCATAGGCACCACTGTAAACGGCGGCAAGGAAGCCGAGCGCCGCGCAGACCCAGATTGCCGGCACCGGTGTCTGGTATTCGGGGTGCACACGTCGCCAGACTGCTGAAAAAGGCAGACCTCCGTCGCGCGCGAAGGCATAGACCGTTCGCGATGCCCACGTCAGTGCTGACAGACCACAGAACCACATCGCCATCGCAGCCAGGGCCGAGAAGGCGAATCCGGCTCGCGCGCCGAGACCACTCGACAGGATCGTCAGGACCGCCGGAATCTCGTTACCACCGCTGTCTTTCGCGTCAAGGACTGACGAGAGATCTCCAATCGAGATCGTCAGCGCAAAGAGCAGCAGGTAGCCGCCAATCGCCGAAACCGCCACAGCCAGGACCATCCCCCACGGTGCCCGGCGCCGCGGGTCAACCGTCTCCTCAGAAACACTTGCCGAGGCATCATAGCCGGTGAAGGTCCACATCGCCTGGAGCAGGCCGATGACAAAAGCCTGCCAGTACGGCCAGCCTTCACCATTTGCCGTCACCCGTTCAAGGAAGAAACCGACCGGCTGGTGCGGAGCAAAGACGAGTAGCGCGGCAACGATGACCAGGACCCCGACAAGGTGAACCACGACACTCAGGTCATTGAGGCGGGTGACCAGTCGTATCCCGAAATGATTGATCAGTGCATGCGAGAGCAATATTGCCGCATAAACCAGCAGGAGAGTTGATCCACCGGCCTCGACCCCGAGCAGCGGCGCGACAAAGAGAGCACAACCATAGTCGATTCCGGCAATCGCCGCGATCTGCCCGATAATGTTGAGCCAGGCTGTCAGCCAGCCCCAGCCCTTTCCGCCAAGAAGGGCTGCCCAGTGGTACATTGCGCCCGACGTCGGCAGCGACGAGGCAAGTTCCGCCATGCTCATCGCCACCAGCATCGTGAAGAATGCCACCAGTGGCCACCCGAGCGCCATCTGTGCCGGTCCACCCATCCGCAGCCCGTAACCATAAAGAGTCACCGCACCCGTCAGAATCGAGATTATCGAAAAAGAGATCGCGAAGTTGGAAAATCCCCCCATCGTGCGGAAAAGCTCCTGGGCATAGCCAAACCGGCTCAGCTCCCGGTCGTCTCCGGGCTGCGGCTGCAAATCCGTTTGGGTGCGGTTTTGTGTCTCTTTGTCTGGTGATGTCGTCATTGCAAGGCCCCTGGTGTATGCTTCGTCATTCTCGTAAATATGTGGTGGGGCGATTATGATGTGGCCTGAATAAATGTCAAGCCGGCCGGAAATCATCGCTGAGCCTCGCTGCTTTGTGGCTGAGGCTGCCGGATTCGCGTGTGAAGAAAATGAAACTGCTGCTAATGTTACTGTTCACCGTCCCGTTTGTCTTCTTTTTGGGCTTCTTTATTTCCGGAGCCACGGCGATGGCACAGTCGAGTCCGGGCACCGCCGTCGTCACGGTGCCTCAGACAGTGGCTCACAGCACACCCGGTCAGGCATCATCTGATCGCCTTGGACCACGCCGCGATAATCTGCAATCGCGCCAGCTTGCAGGCTCCCATCTGCGAATGCTCATCGGCGTCTTTGAGCAGGGGGCCGGCTTCCCCTTCGGCATCGAGTTGACCACTGCCAACGCCATCCCGGCGATCGAATTCCGGGCGCGCGCCCTCGTTTCGACCAGGCTCTATCGACGGCTTGAAGTCGGAGGGTTTATCCCGAGGCTCGGTGATGAGCGCACACATCTCGACCTTTGGGCCGGCTGTCAGATGCGCACCCGCGACAACCTCTTCGGTATCGGACCGCGAACCCCGTTAACGCCGGAGACCAATTATGCCAGCGAAGAGCGCAGCCTCAATGCCGTGCTCAGCAGGGATCTCGGGCGCGGAGTTGTCGCCGGTCTTTATGGCTACGTTGCCAGATCGACCGGGCGAGCCGGCACTGAGCGCGGCACCAATGACCTCCCGATCACCCGCCTCTTCCCGGGGACAACGCCTGAGCTCAGCCTGCCGGGACTGGATGTCACGGCACGGCTTGCCGGCATTGGCACCTTCATCGAGTCCGATCGACGTGATAACCGGCGTGGCCTGACGCGAGGCTCCTACCTCTACGCACGGTTCGCCTCGATCGACAGCCTTAAACGATCTCTTCTCACTGACTTTGGCTGGCGCGAAGCCGAACTCGATGGCCGTGGCTACCTCCCGATAGCCGGTGACTCGACATCGCTGGCGCTGCGCTCACTGCTCACGCTGAGGAGCGCGAAAGGTGGCAGCCTCATCCCCTTTTATGAACTCTCGTGGATGGGCGGGCGCAATCAGCATCGCGGGTTCAGAAATTTCCGTTACCGCGCCAATAATCTGCTGCTTCTCTCGATCGAGCCGCGTCAGACCGTCTGGAAAAAGTCGGAGACGAGAGGACTCGACATCTTCGTCTTCGGGGATGCCGGCCAGGTCTGGGGAGACACGCGCCGGCCGGCATCCCCGAAGATCAGCGAAAACAACCGCTTTGCTTCCGCCAATTGGCGTTACGGCGTTGGCGGAGGCGTCCAGTACCGACTCAACAGTAACCTTGCGTTCCGCCTCGACCTAGGACGCAGCCCGGAGGCAAAGACCGTCTTCTTCTCGGTTTCGCGAGGGTTTTGAGCGGCTCCGGCAACGGCCTTCACGGTCGATCGACGATGCGCAGTGGCAACGGGCGTCCGTCCCGACTGGCAAGGTTTGTCGGTGCCGGGCCCGGCGCAAGGCGCAGTGCCAGCGGACCTCGTGCAAGAGAGCGGAAGCGCAATTGCAACAGTTCCCGCTCAATGCGGCGATGGTCGTCAGCGCTCTGATCATCGAGCGTGATGGCTACCCCGACCTGCCCGGCCCCTGCCCCACGGCCATTGACGACGACAACGGATGAGGGTGGAGCCTCGACTCCGTGCAGTTGCGCCGTGGAAGGATCGAAGAAGAGAGAGAAACTGATCGCCGCCTCATCACCCCGGCCTCCGCGGAGAGTGACCGGCACCGTGACCAATTGCCCCTCGACCGTCGCCTTCTCCATTGCCAGCCTTAACAGACGCGGCGGCGAGTCGTCATCCATAGCAGTCATCGCCCCCGCCAACGGGCCGGATACTGCGACGATGGGATCGATGCCGCTGGCGTAACGTCCTGCCTGCACCCAGTCAGCAACGTCAATTCGGCCATCACCAAAGCTCCCACGCGGAGCACAATCAATTCGTCGAAACTCGGCATCGGTCGGCTGACCATCAAGCCCGACCACGAAACGCCCGACCTGTACCCAGTCGCTGACAGTCACCCGGCCACTGCCCCCCGGGCGGGGTGAGACATCACCCTCAGTCTCCGGAAAAGCGAGCACCTGAAAGTATCCAACCGCCGGGTCATGATCGGAGATCCTCAGCGGAGTCTCGCCATTGCTGCGTTCTGTCTCGGCAAAATCGGCGTTGATTCGTGGATGCTCGATCCGGCGGTTATAGGTCGTGGCAAAGAGAGCATTGTTGATCAGCAGGTGATCGAGTGACTGCGCGTTCCCCTCAAAAACATAAGAATAACGCTGCGGTTCCGGCGCAAAGGAGGCCATATTGATCAATCCGGGATTGACCAGTGTCGCCCCGTCTCCGGGCACCACCGTCTGATTGTCAGGAGGCGGTGTACCGCCAATCGTATTGAGCGGATCGACATACCCGTCGTTAAACTCGAAGGCGTTGAAATCACCCAGAACGATCAGCGGCTCAGCGGGGTTGGCGGATTGTCGTGACTGGATAATCGTTGCGATATCCTCTGCCTGCTTCTGCCGCTTTGCCCGCACCCGCTCTCCACCTGTCGCCCAGCCATTGGCACCACTAGCGGTATCGGTAATACCATTGAGTGATCGCAGATGATTGACGATCACCGTCAGCGAGTACGGCCCTCCACCCGGAAAATTGACCGTCGCGCTCAGTCGCAAAGGCGGACGGTCGTGCAACAACTCCGTCGTCCCGTTTGGATTGGTGAAGCGTGTCGTCGCTGACTCCTGCACCACCCCTCCAACGGCAACGCGCGGTGTCCCACCCGCCACCGGCGCCGTCTTCACCAGAAAACCGACATCGATCCCGCCGACATCGTTGCCCTCGACCAGGTAACCGACGTAACCCGGCCGCGGCTGCCCGGCGAAAAGAGCATCGCTATCGATACGCGATGCCAGCGACTGCAACGTCCCGAGATTTTCAACCTCAACGACACCGATAATGTCAGGGGCTCTGAGGTAGTCACGAACCGCCAGCGAAGCCTTGCGCAGCCGCCGCTCCCATGCCGCCGCCGTCAGCAGCGGAGCCCCGGCCGTGTCGCCGACATTGTTATAAAAGCGCTGGAGATTGAAGGTCGCGACCGTCACCTCGTAGCCATTGGCAGCCGCCACCGCTGCCGCTGCGGATCGGCTGGAGATCTTCAGCGGCAATCCCGGATCCGGCAGCAGCGTGTATGCCCGGGAGCCGTAATCGAGCGGTCCGACCAGCCCGGTAATGATCGTCCCCGCGCCGACATCGAGCGTCACACCTCCACTCTGCCCGTCACTGTCGACACGAATACGTTCCGGATTCCCGTCAAACCGTGGAATTGGTGGAATCGTTCCCGTCGGTGGCTGCTGAGGTGCCTCGATGCCCGGCTCACGAAAGGGGCGGCTTACTCCGGTGACTACTCCATAAAAGATCCCGTTTGAGGTTGCCGTCGCATTGACCTCGTCGACGCTGCCCTGTGTCGGCCCGGAGACCGTCAGCGAATCGATGCTTACCCGCATCCCTTCGACGCGCTCCAACTGGTCAAATGCACCTTTTGAATCAGGGAAGGCAGGTGTCAACGCCACCGCCTCCGGCAATCGGCTGCCTGTCGAAACCAGCGTTACCACTGGCTGGGTCAGTTGCGTCAGTGGCGGCTGCTGCGGATCTGTCGCCGGCACATACTCTGCCACCTGCCCGGTGACCTGCACCAGATTCCCGACTGCGGCGAGGGATGTCGGGGTGCTGCCGCTGAAAACAAAGATCCCCTCCGAGGTCAGCGGGTCGCCATCGATGCTCTCGTCGGGCTCCTGAACGAAGAACCCATTGCTCTTCCGACCGGTAACGATCCCCCGCACTGCCACCAGCCTCCCGACCAGCAGCGAACTCGCACCAGTCCCCTGAATCACCGCAATTCGTGCCTGCTCCGGGTCATCGTTGACAATCGTCCCCAGAGCCTCGCCATCCTCCACCTGCGCACCATTGACACTGGTGATGCGCACCGTAAAGGTCTCATTCGGCTCGAAGAGACTGTCACCGCTGACCGTCACCGCAAAAGTGTAAGAAATTGCCCCTGCCGCAATCGTCTGACCACTGAGAGACCTCGCGACATAATCGTTATCCTCGGTGGTCGGATTATCATCCTGTGCCGTCCCATCAATCGTCGCAATATCGAATAAAACCCCGCCTGCCGGTGCCGGCCCGCTCAGACTCACCGTAAAGTTGAAGCTCGTCGCCCCCGTATCACCCTCGCTCCGCGACACATCCGCAACGGTAATCCTCGGCGTCAGCGAGGCACAGGTGTTGATCGGACTCGACAAATTCCGCGGCTGTGCCGAACCCGGCTGAAAATCGACCCCATTATTGTCCGTCTCTGTGCATCCCTGATTCCCCCGAATAATCGCCGTCGTCGCCCCCGGCAACGGAGCCACCGTCCCCTCAAAAAAGTTGGCTGCCCCATACCCGACCAGATCGATGATCTGCCCGAGCTGCGCCGCGCTGCACGGCGTCGAGCTGCCATTACATGCCAGCCCGCTCGTTCCGCTGACCAGGGCAACCTTCCCCCCTGTCGCCGCAAGGTTGGTCGTCCCTGTCGCATTCGGCGATACCAGCGCCACTCCCGCTGTCCCGCTCGCCAACTGCACCAGATAATACTGCCCCGGTGCGAGCACACCCGACAGCGCTGTTACCGGACTCGATGAGAAACTGCCCGTCCCCGTAGCGCTCGCATACTGGATCGTCATCCCATTGAGCGAAACATCCGCTGTCCCGCGATTGAAGAGCTCTACGTAATCATTCTTCCACGTCGCTCCCGAGCCACCCCCGTTATATACCTGACTGATGACCACCGTCGTCGATAAGCCTCTCACCCCCGATGGTATGACCAGGGCCCCAGCCAGCCACATCATCACGATCGCCAGTGGCAGCCTCCAGCTTCTCCGGCTTCTCCGGCTTCTCCATTGCCTGATTGACAGCCTGATTGATAACCTGCTTAAAATTGAAATTTGACCGAGCATTCACTACTCCTTCCGGTTCATCCCAAATGGAATGAATACTGATGTACCGGGGTGGCAATGGGCTGAGCTTTCCACTGGAGTTTACTTCGATCACTATCCCTTCTTCAACCAAAAACTCTTCAGTTCCCTCCCAAAAGCAGCAGGCCATCAGGGCAATCGCATTATGAATTGAGAGAATCTGAAGAATTCAGGCAGCACAATGGCGGGCAGGAAAACGCGATTGGCCTGAGCAGGCCATGCTTACCGAAAATGCGGAGCAAGACCCTCACGACCCTGCTCCGCCCTTGATGAAGGCTCAGGGCCGCAGATCGGGGACTGATGTCTCAAACCTGACATTGAGCAGCGGCCGCGCGTCGGGTGAGACCACCTCCCGGGCAATTATGCCATCCTCGAAGTGAACCCTCAGCGGCAGCGTACTCTTCCGGGAGTGTGCCTTGAACCGCAGCGTCAGCAGACGTGAAGTCCCTGATCTGAACGACTCTCCCGGTGCCAGCACCAGCGCCAGCGCCAGCAATCCTTCACGCTCGCGGCGACGATTGATCGCCAGCTGGCCAGGATGCGAGTCAGCCTCGACCAGATCTGCCTCCAGTGGATCGAATCTCAACGTGAAGCCGGCACCGTTGACCGCACTCGCTGCATCCAGCTCGATCGTGACAAGGCGGGTAGTGCCATCTTCCCCCGGAACTTCGACCGCTCTGATCGTCGCCCTGCCCATATCATTGAGACTGTCACTCCCCGGCACGATCGGTGACGGCGAAGTGGGACCACCGACGACGGTCTTCGGATCAAGGGTCACGGCATAACGTCCCGCTTGTACCCAGTCTGCCACCGAGATCACCCCATTACCAAAGGTGTTACGCGGCGCGCTGTCGGATCGCTGAAGTTCGGTGATGTCACTCGGCGTGTCGAGCTGCACGGCAAAGCGCCCAACCTGCACCCAGTCCGAGACGGTGATATCGCCATTGATGCTTCCCCTTGGCGAAACATCCGCCTCGTAGGTTGCCTGCGCAAGGATCTCCATCGTATATGCCCGGTCACCAGTGCATCCGCCACCGCTCGCCCGAATCGTGAAGTTGAATGTCCCCGTCGCCAATGGCGTTCCCGTGATCAGCCCGGTTGCACCATCAAGTACCAGGCCTGTCGGCAGGCTGCCGGCAATCAGAGTGTAACTGTAGCTCCCACCCTCCGGAGTCACCACAATCGCCTGACTATAGGCTCTCGTCAGAGCCCCGTTCTCAATCACCGTCGGGGTGATAGCAATCGCCTGACAGCTGATCACCCACGTCCAGGATGCCGGTGTTGGATCGATGTTTCCGGCGGCATCAACCGCCCTCACCTCGAAGGTGTGCGATCCGAGCGTTAGTCCGGTCAGGATCGTCGGACTGGCACAGTCCGCAAAGCTGGCACTGTCAAGGCGGCACTGGTATGAGCTCACGCCACTGCCACCGGTATCAGTCCCCGCAAACGAAAAGCTTGCCGAACTGCCCGCCGAGGGATTCGATGGTTTGGATGAAATCGTTGTTTCCGGCGCGGTATTGTCGATCGTCCACGTATAGCTGACGACTGGTGCATTGACATTGCCGAGCGTATCCTCGGCCCGTACCTCAAAGGTGTGACTCCCCTCGCTGAGGCCGCTGAAATTCGAACTACCGCTGCAATTTGCAAAGGCAGCACTGTCAAGACGACACTCGACTCTCACCACCCGTGCACCACCAACATCCTGTGTCGTATACACAAAACCAGCCGTAGTACTGGTGGTTGCCGCCGGCGGCGTCGAGGTAAAGACCGTCAATGGTGCTGTTCGATCAAGGCGGTAGACCTCGCCCGTCTGTGGCGCGCAGACCGTCGCACCAAGACCGTTAGTGATACCCGTGGCATCAGTCAGGTTAAGCCCGAGTGTTCCCGTTCCGGTTCCCGTGTTGACTGTCACCGTCCACGTCGTACCACTCCCGGTCACCGACGTCACGGTGGCTCCACTTACCCCGCTTGCCACCGGGCTGAAATTGCTTGCCTGAACCCCGCTGACACTCTCGCTGAAGGTCACTCGATACTGAACCGACCCGCTGCTGGTCAGCGGCTGCTGAATACGGGCAATCGATCCGACTGTCAGCGGTGCATTCAAATTGTACCTTGCCAGATTGTCCGCAGTCGTAATCCCTCCAACCGCATTGAAAAAGCCGCCAACGTAGAGCCCTGATCCGATCACGGCCACTGCATTGACAAAGCCGTTGACCCCGTTGTCGACTCCCGAGCCAAGCGCCCCCCACGACTGTGTGCCAATGCGGTACCTTGCAATCCCTGATACCTCCACCGGATTGGCCGCTCCAACATTTGCCAGACCCTGAAATCCGGCGACATAGAGATCCGTACCAACCACTGTCAGTGCATTGACTCCGTTATCAACCCCGTTACCACCTCCCGATCCAAGCGCACTCCACACCTGGGTACTCATGTTGTAACTGGCAATCCCCGATGCCGCGACCACCGTCGCTCCACCCTCATTGACTGCATTGAAGATCCCGCCGACGTAAAGCGTCGTCCCGCTCGCCGCCAGCGCGAAGACTGACCCATTGACACCATTCCCTCCCTCTGTGCCCATCGCCGTCCAGGCCATTGTCGTTGGATTGTAACGCGCAATGTATGAGACCGGTATCGGACTTGTCGCTCCCTGATTCACTGCCGAAAAGAACCCGCCGGCATAAAGATCACTGCCACCAATGGCGAGAGCATAGACTCCCGAATCGAAACCCGTCCCGCCATCAGTCCCCATCGCCGACCAGACTCCGGTTGAAAGATTGTATTGTGCAATATAACTTGCCCCAATCTGCGAGGTCGCTCCCGAATTGGCCGTCTGAAAATTACCACCGACATAAAGGCTGGTGCTGCTGACGGCCAAAGCGTTGACCACATCATCAACCCCGTTGCCTCCGGTCACGCCAAGGATGTGCCAGGTTTGCGCTACGGTGTCGTAGGCAACGATGTGATTGGCTGGCACCGACGTTGCTATACCAGCGTTTGCTTCGGTAAACAGCCCTCCGATGTACAGAGTCGTCCCGCTTACCGCCAGAGCGTTGACCGGGTTATTGACTCCGTTGCCACCATCCTCGCCAAGGTGGCTCCACACTCCGGTCAGCGTGTTGAACTTCGCAACATAACCCACTGTCAACGGCGTGCCCGATCCCGTGTTGACCGAGGTGAAGCTGCCACCAACATAGAGGTCGGTCCCAATCACCGCCAGCGCGCTGACCTGAGGAGCAACCCCGCTGCCCAGCCCATCTCCCGAGCCAACAGCGCTCCAAAGCTGACTTGAAAGCGTATACCTCGCAATGCGGTTGACATCGATCGTCGACACCCCGCCATAATTGGCCTGCGTGAAATAGCCGCCAACATACAGGCTGCCCCCAAGCATCGCCATGGCGACGACCTCATTATTCAATCCGTTCTCCGTTGCCCCACCCAACGGATTCCACGTCTGGTCGGAGAGGCTGTAACGCACGACACGGTAGGCGGCCACCGGCGATGAGGCTCCGTCATTGGCACTGGTGAAGGCTCCTCCAAGATAGAGATCATTGCCGGCAACGATCATCGTGCTGACCGCAAGGTCGACTCCATTACCACCTCCTGATCCCAGCGCTCCCCAGGTCTGCGCCGCGGTGGCGAAGCGGGCCACGCCATTCGCACTGACGGTCGCCCCGCCAACATTCGTCACACCGAACTCACCACCAACATAGAGATCCGTTCCCGATGCCACCAGCGCGTTGACTCGCGCATCAACACCATTTCCACCGCCGGAGCCGAGCCCGCTCCACGTCGATGTCGCCGGATTGTATCGTGCTACCCTGTTGGTCGTGACTGCCGGCCCTCCCTGATTCGCCGAGGTGAAGTCACCGCCTGCATAAAGATCACTGCCAATCACTGCCAATGTCCGGACCACACCGTTAACCCCAGCTCCCCCATCCTTGCCCGGTGCACTCCACGTGCGCCTCAGCGTGTCATACTTCGCCAAATTCGACGTCGTCACCTCGGTGCCAAAGCGATTGGCAACGTTGAAATCACCGCCAACATAGAGATCCGTGCCAATGACCGCCAGCGTGTTGACCATCGAGGACTCAGTGATCACCACCTTTCCAATGCCATCCCCTCCATTATCCGTCGCCAATGCCGACCATTCAGCCGTCTCCGTATCGTATCTGGCTACATAATTGGCAAATAATGCTTGCGCCGACCCGGTGTTGACCTGGGTAAAACTACCACCAACGTAAAGATCAGTGCCAATGACCACCATTGACGTCACGGCACTACTCGCTCCATTGCCGCCACCAGAGCCCAGCCCGCTCCACACATTGTTCACTGTGTCATACTTCGCAATATAATTTGCCGGTGTTCCGCCAATGATCGTGAAGCTTCCGCCAACATAAATGTTGCTCCCAACTACCGCCATTGCCAGCACCGCACCTGCCGCCCCAATCCCGGTGCCAAATCGCGTCTCCCAACCATTGCAGGGCGAATTGGCCACAAATCGCGGTTCTCCCGTCGTCGTCATCTCCATCCGGTAGCCCTTCATATCGAAGCTGCCACCAATCCCGGCCCTCACCCTTCCCTCTCCATCAATCGCCTCAGCAATCGATCCCGTCACCGCCGATACGGCAACCTCACTGGCTGATACCCGAACATCTCCCCGACCCAACAGGCAGAGCCCAATGATCACCGATCCCGATAATACTGCCAGCAGACCTCGTGTGCGCTTCATCTCTACTCCCCCCTGTGCAAACCTTCCCCTCCCTCCGGGAAAAGAAGGAAACAACCTCACAAGTACCCGAATATGTATGTTGATTTCCGACTTCAAGAATCATCAAAGTCGATCCGCAAACTGCGGTGTCGAACATTTTAATGAAATCATAATGCTATGCAGACCGGGTATTGGCAATGTTTTTCGATGAAGCCCGTAAGAATTAAGAATGGAGAATGGAGAATGGAGAATGGAGAATGGAGAATGGAGAATGGAGAATGGAGAATGGAGAATGGAGA
>CAIKMY010000051.1 GCA_903828635.1 uncultured Acidobacteriota bacterium | reverse complement strand
TATGAGGGGACCTACCCGTTGCCGGAGGCGCAGCTCGACCGGTTTCTGCTGAAGATCCTGATTGGCTATCCCTCGGCGGACGAGGAGGCGCAGGTGCTGGCCAACTGGCAGGCAGGCTTCGACTCACGGCATCTCGAAGCCGTGAGCCTCGAGGAGATTGGCGATTCGGCAGCTCTCAGCAAATGTCGCCACATCGTGCGGGAGGTGCGGGTTGAGCCGGGCATTCAGCAGTACATCGTCAGCCTGGTAAGGCGGACGCGTCAGCATCCAAGTCTGCTCTGGGGGGCGAGTCCCCGTGCTTCGGTCTCGGTGATGCTGGCATCGCGCGCTCTGGCGGCGATGCGCGGCCGCGACTATGTTACGCCCGACGATGTGCGGGATATCGCTCACCCGGCATTGCGGCATCGCATCCTGCTGCGTTCAGAGGCCGCGATTGAGGGGCTGACTGCGGATCTCCTGCTTGAGGAGATCGTCACCACAACCGAGATCCCGCGATGACTCTGGCGCCTCGCTTTCTGGTACTGCTTGGACTGGGTCTCGTCCCCTTCCTGCTGATCTGGCTGACGGGGCGGCAGGTGGCTGCCTGCGAAGTCCTGGCCATTTATGACCTCTGCCTGTTATTGCTGGCGGTCAGCGATTACCGCCGTGCGGGGGAGGCGGCTGACTGGATGGTTGAGCGGGTACTTCCGGCAAAATTGATGCTCGGGGAAGAGAACCCGGTAAGGATTCGCCTCGTGCTGCCACCCGGGCGCCAGCTGACGCTCCGGATTCAGGACGAATATCCGCCGACGCTCGAATTGTGCGGAGAGCGGACGCTGGTGGTCACCACACGGCTGTTGACAGCTCCAGGTGGTCAGTCTTCGCAGGTGGCTGAGGCGGGCTATCACCTCTATGCCGACAAGCGAGGTGACCATCATTTTGGCGATATCCACGTGCGCTGGACGGCCCCGTTGGGGCTGGTAGTCAGGCAGTCACGCCATGCCGCCACCGCTGTGGCACGGGTCTATCCCAATCTCAACGAAATCAGGCGCCATGCGCTTGATTCGCGATTGCAGCGTCAACTGGAACCAGGAACGATTCGCCGCAGGTTGCGCGGGCAGGGAAGAGAGTTTGAGAGCCTGCGCGATTACGTCCCCGGTGATGGACTGCGCCATGTCTCGTGGACGGCGACCGCACGACACGGACGTCTGATCACGCGGGAGTATCAGGTAGAACGCAATCAGAGCATCGTCCTGATGATCGACGCGGGGCGGCTGATGACCTCGCGCGTGGGCCGGCTCTGCAAGCTCGATTACGCCATCGATGCCGCGCTCTCGATTGCCCACGTCGCCGTCGGTTGCGGCGATGCCATCGGCTTGCTGGTCTTCAAGCGCCAGGTCGTCAGCTACCTGCCGCCGCGGAAGGGGCCATCCCGGATCAACGAGATGATCGAGTCGCTCTACAACCTCGAAGCCCGAATGGTTGAATCCTCATACAGCAGGGCCTTTGATTATTTTTCGACTCTCTGCAAGCGGCGGTCGCTGGTAATCATTCTGACCGATCTGGTTGATCAGGAGGCCTCGGCGGAGTTACTGGCCTGTACGGCCTCGTTGCTGCCACGCCACCTTCCGCTGATTGTTGCCATCGGCGACAATGACCTGCGCGCGTTGGCGCGGGAGAATCCGCAGAGCATCGCCGATGTCTACCGGCAGAGTGTCGCCGAGGACCTGCTGCGGCAGCGTGAAGAGGCTCTGGCGCGAATCGTTGATGCCGGAGGCCTCGCGCTCGACCTGCCGGCCGGGGGGATTTCGACGCAGTTGATCGATCGCTACCTCGCCGTCAAGGAGAGGGGGGTGTTGTAAATAATTGTCTGCTCTCAGACTTCTGAGCGCTCCAGCCCGCCTGCGACTCTTCCCTTGAAACCCAAACGCGACTATCATACCTCCAAGTCTCTGAGGAGGGACGTCAGGTATTTAGTAATCTGTTTTGTGCACTCATTGTCAGAGTTATCCATGAAAAGAGAAGAAGCAAGAGTGATTGCCGTGATAATGATCATGGCGATCCTCTCCATGACCGGTCTTGGGCAGGCGGAGAAGCGAGCACTGGGGCTGGAGGAGTGTCTGGGGCGGATAGGCGAGAAGCATCCGCTGATCCAGGCGGCACGGCGGCGGGTGGAGGGTGCGGACGAGTTCAGCCGCTATGCCGGAGTCAGGCCCAATCCGACACTGACGATTCAGACGGAGAACTGGCGGGTATGGCAGAAGCCACCCTTCAGTCTGCCCACCGACATTGACCTGTTCATTTACGGTACGCAGCGACTGGAGGTGGCGGGGAAGGCCGGGTTGCGGCGTGATCTGGCATTGCGCTCGGTGGATTCAGCCGAGAGAGAGGTCGAGGTGGTGCAGCGGCGACTCTGGCTGGAGATCGTGCAGCGCTACCAGTCAGCGTTGCGGATTCAGAGTCTGCTGACGATCGGCGAGGAGAATCGGCGTGATCTCGATCAACTGGTAGCTTTGACGACGACGAGGTTTCGGGAGGGCTACGTTGCCGAATGGGAGGTGATCCGGGTTGAACTGGAGCGGCAGACACTGCTCAACCAACAGTCACTGCTTGAGCAGGAGCTGGTCAGGACGAAGCTCGACCTCTTGCAGTCGATGGGTGAGACGACCTTTCAGACCGACTTTCAGTTAGTGGAGCCGCCGTTGCTCGATTCGCTACTGATGAAGCAGTCGGTTGAGGAGTTGCAGGCCGAGGCGGTGGGGAAACGGGCAGAGATCTCGCTGCTGCGAGCGCGAATCGAGAGGGAAAGAGCCAATCTCAGCCTGCAGCGGGCCAATGCGCGCCCCGACCTCGAGGTGGTTGGCGGGTACAAGCGAACCGGGGGCTACAACACGATGATGGGTTACCTGACGGTACCGCTGCCACTTTTTAACAAAAATCGTGGAGAGATTGGCCGGGCAGCGGCCGAGGTCAGCTCGGTTGAGATGGAGTTGCTGGCGCAGACAAATTATGTCAGGGCGGAGGTCGAGGCCGGCTATCGGGCCATCCATCAGCTTGAGACGCGGCTCAGGGAGATGGAGCGTGATTTTCTGACGCGGGCGGATTCCTCGCGGGAGATTGCGCTGACGGCTTATCGTGAAGGGGCTGCCGATCTTTACAAGCTGCTGGAGTCACAGCGTGCGCGCAACGAGGCGCACCGCCTCTTTTACCAGACGAAGCTCGATCTGCAGATGGCGCTGGCCGCACTGTCACTGATAGTTGGAAGGAGAGATGTACGATGAATACCGGGCGAATGATGATCCTGGCGTTCAGCCTGGTAATGGCTTTATCTGCCTGCGGCAAAAAGGGTGAGCAGCCGACACCGGCGCCGGCAGGGACACCCGCGCCGACAGCGAGTCAGGGAGAGGCTGAGTCAGGCACCACGCTGCAACTGACGGCTGAGCAGGCCAAATACGCGAAGCTCCAGTCAGCAGAGGTCGCCGAGCGTGAGATGATGGCCCCGATCGAGGCTACGGGCAGAGTGACGCTCAACGAGGATCGGACGATCAGGGTTGGCTCATTCATCGATGGCAAGGTTCTCAAGGTGAGGGCAAAGGTTGGCGATCGGGTGCGCGAGGGGCAGGTGCTGGCAGAGATCCACACGCACGACGTGCATGAAGCCGGGGCCAATCTGGCACAGGCGCGAGCAGGGCTGACGCAGGCGCGGACCAGGGCCTCGTTTGCGCGCACCAGCCTTGAGCGGGCCGAGCGGCTCTTCCAGTCGAAGGCGCTCTCGAAACAGGATCTTGACCGCGCGCAGGTGGAGAGAGACTCGATGGAGCAGGAGGTGGTTCACGCCGAGGCCGAGCTGGAAAGGGCGAAAGGGCATCTTGAACTGCTGGGGCTCGATCCCGAGACGCTCAATTATGATGCTTCGGTCGTGATCAGGGCGCCTGGCGGCGGAGTCATCATGCAGCGGGAGGTGACGCCGGGAAGCAGCGTCAATCCCGGTGACAGTCTCTTCACGATCAGCGACCTGTCACAGGTCTGGGTGATGGCCGAGGTTGAGGAGAAGCGACTGTCGGAGTTGCGTCCCGGCGCGCCGGTCGAGGTC
>CAIKMY010000050.1 GCA_903828635.1 uncultured Acidobacteriota bacterium | reverse complement strand
AGTTCTCCCGCTCCTGCTCGCGCAGTGGCGGCTGTGGCGCCATATTGATCGCCTTGAGCCGGGCCTGTGCCTTGTTGCGCGCCGGGCAGATGTCAACACAGATCCCGCATCCGGTGCAGTCTTCAGGCGCGACCTGGATGGTATACTTCCTGCCGGCAAATTCGCGATCCTTTGCCGCCGTCGATTTGAAGGTTGCCGGGGCCCCGTCGAGCCGATCCTCGTCGTAGACTTTGATTCGAATCACCGCGTGCGGGCAGACCATCGCACACTTCCCGCACTGGATGCAGACATCTGGATCCCAGACCGGAATCTCGGAGGCGAGATTCCGCTTCTCCCACATCGCTGTCCCGGTTGGAAAGGTGCCATCAACCGGCAACGCACTCACCGGCAGGCTGTCACCCCTGCCCGCAATCATCGGGCCAAGGACCTTCCTTACAAATTCCGGTGCCCTCTCCGAAACCGGTGGACGAAGCTCGATCGGGCTTCCCGCCTTACCCGGAATGGCGACCTCATGCAGGTTGTCGAGGGTGCTCGCGACCGCCCGCAAATTCATGGCGATCACCTCTTCACCCTTCTTGCGATAGCTCTTGATGATCGACTTCCTGATCTGCTCGATCGCCTCCTCTCTTCGCAGCACTCCGGAGAGAGCAAAGAAACAGACCTGCATAATCGTATTGATACGCCCGGGCATGCCCGCCTCTCGCGCCACTGCGCTGGCATCGATCACAAAGAATCGAACCCGCTTCGTGATCAATGACTCCTGCATCACCCGCGGCAGTCTCTCCCAGACCTCTCCAGGCCCGTGCGACGTGTTGAGCAGAAAGGTTCCACCCTCGACCAGCGGTTCGGCCATGTCGTAACGCTCAAGGAAGATTGGCTGATGACAGGCGACAAAACCTGCCTCGGTGATCAGATAGGCAGAGCGGATCGGTCGCGGCCCGAAACGAAGGTGCGAGATCGTTACTGCACCTGACTTCTTTGAATCGTAGACGAAGTATCCCTGAGCGAAATTATCGGTATTTTCACCGATGATCCTGATCGAGTTCTTGTTGGCACCGACCGTACCGTCCGCTCCCAGTCCGTAAAAGAGCGCCCGAACCACTTCCGGGCTCTCGGTCGAAAAATGGCGATCCCACGAAAGACTGCTGCCGGAGAGGTCGTCGTCGATGCCAATCGTGAAATGATTCTTCAGCCTCTCGCCGGTGAGATGGTCGAAGATGCCCCTGACCATCGCCGGGGTGAACTCCTTTGAGGAGAGACCATAGCGCCCGCCAATGATTTGCGGCATTGTCGCCAGGCGGCCCCAGCCGCTGGCGAGTCCCTCGCTGAGCGCGGCAACGACGTCGAGGTAGAGCGGCTCGCCGGCGCTTCCCGGCTCTTTCGTCCGGTCGAGAACTGCGATCCGCTTCACCGTCGCCGGCAGCGACTCGACGAAGCGCTTCGTGTCGAAGGGACGATAGAGCCTGACCTTGAGCACCCCGACCCGCTCGCCGGCTTTGTTGAGCGCCTCCACCGTCTCACGGGCCGTCTCGGCTCCCGACCCCATCAGCACTATCAGCCGCTCCGCATCCGCAGCTCCGTAGTATTCAAAGAGCCGGTATCGGCGGCCAGCCAGCTCCTCAAATCTCTCCAGCACCCGCTCAACCAGATCCGGGCAGGCAGCGTAGAAGCGATTGACCGTCTCGCGCGCCTGAAAAAAGACGTCCGGATTTTGAGCCGTCCCGCGCAATACCGGGCGGTCGGGAGACAACCCTCGCGCACGATGCGCCAGCACCGCCTCCATCGGAATCATCGCCCGCATCTCATCCTCGCTGAGCATCTCAACCTTCATTATCTCGTGCGAAGTCCGAAACCCATCGAAGAAATGAATGAACGGGATCCGCGAATCGAGCGTCGCCGCCTGGGACACCAGTGCCATGTCCATCGCCTCCTGCACCGAGGACGAAGCGAGCATTGCCCATCCGGTGGCTCGCGTCGCCATGACGTCACTGTGATCCCCGAAGATCGACAATCCCTGTGTTGCCAGTGAGCGCGCCGCCACGTGAAAGACCGCCGGTGTCAACTCGCCCGCAATCTTGTACATGTTCGGAATCATCAGCAGCAGCCCCTGCGACGCCGTGAAGGTCGTCGTCAGCGACCCCGTCTGCAGGGCCCCGTGAACCGCCCCGGCGGCCCCTCCCTCGCTCTGCATCTCGACAACCGATGGTATCGTCCCGAAGATATTTGGTACACGCTCCGATGACCAGGAGTCGGAAAACTCCCCCATCGGTGAGGACGGCGTGATCGGGTAGATGCAAATTACCTCGTTCACGCGATAGGCAACATGCGCTACTGCCTCATTGCCGTCGATCGTCCTCATTGCACCTTTCATTTCTGCCCCTCCCTCTCCCGACTATTCACAGATTGTCCCGGATTGGATAAACGCAACCTTCGTTCCACTCCGGCCCGGAGGTGGCTCAAAGATTAATTGTCGTGAATCCGGCTGAAAAGAGGGCAGTTAGAGGGCTTCAGGCATTCTCTGGCAGAGAAAGAAAGAAGAGATGGCAGTCAGTGGTCTGGGGAATATTACTCAATCCATGGCCGGGGTGATGGCTTCAGCGGACTGTTCCGCAAAATTCCGCATGAATCGGCCTTCAGGTGAAGAGAGAGGGCTGACGGGGATCCGGGAGTATCTCGATCCGGTCGCCGGGACGGATGATCCCACCCCGGATAACACGGGCCAGCTGACCACAGCGGCCATAAAGAAGCTTAGGCAGCCGATTGTCGATCCGGGTGATCGAGCGGCAGGGCTGGCGACGCTCGGTGATTTCGACCTCTGCCTCGCCAATCCGCAGCCGACTTCCCGGTCTCAGCGAATCGAGCGCCAGCTGCTGCGTGAAGAGGTTGGCGCTCAACTCCGCGGCCGGCACAATAAATCCGCTCGCTTCCAGGTCGCGGCGAACCTCCTCGGCAAAGAGACTCAACTGGCGGTGCTCGTCCCTGCCGGCATGGCGATCTCCCAGCAACCCATGCTCGGCCACCAGCTGTGCCTCGGCGACCGATTGCTTGCCGGCCCCCTTCTCACTGCCGAGATGGATGCTGAGAATGATTGCCATCTCCCCCTCGCTCAGTAGGCCATCAGATCGTTGATTGCCCGCAGGATATCCTCCGTCTGAGGAAGAATGGCATCCTCAACCTCGGGGGCATAGGCGACGAAACAGTCAAGTGAAGCCACTCGCCGCACTGGCGCATCGAGATAATCGAAGAGATCACTCGATATCCGCGCTGCCAGCTCGGCACCATAACCCCATGAGAAGGGATCTTCATAGGCGACAATCACGCGACTGGTCTTGCGGACACTCTTCTCAATCGCCGGCCAATCGTAGGGGTTGAGCGAGCGGAGGTCGATCACCTCGATATCCAGCCCCGAATCACGCGCCGCCTGAGTCGCCGCCTGCACTGAGCGCTGCACCAGTGCTCCATAGGTGACAATCGTCAGATCACGCCCCTCCCTCACGACCCGTGCCTTGCCGAAGGGGATGCTGAAATCGACACCCGGGTGGCAGCTCTTGTTGTAGGTCTGACGATAGAGGTGCTTGTGTTCAAGAAAGAGTACCGGGTCGTCACAGCGGATCGCCGTCCGTAACAATCCATAGGCGTCGATTGCCGTCGCCGGCAATATCACCCGCCAGCCCGGGATTGCCGTGAAGAGCGATGCACCTGACTGGCTGTGATAGATTGCCCCGCCCTTGAGATAGCCGCCTATCGGTGCCCGCACGACCATTGGCGCTTTCCAGTTGTTGGCCGAGCGCCAGCGCATCACCGAGATCTCGTTGCGCATCTGCATGAATGCCGGCCAGATGTAGTCGAAGAACTGAATCTCGGCCACCGGCTTCAACCCGCGAACCGCCATCCCCAGCGAACGTCCGACGATATTGGCCTCAGCAAGAGGAGTGTTGAAGACCCGCTCGCTGCCAAACCGCCGCTGCAGGTTGGAGGTCACCTTGAAGACTCCCCCCTTCCCCTTGACCTCACCGAGATACTGCCGTCGGCTGACGTCGGCCACGTCCTGGCCAAGCACCACGATCCGCGGATCCCGCTCCATCTCTTCGTGAAGGCACCGATTGATCAGGTCAACCATCGTCAGCTCGTTACCCTTGAAATCGGCGGCTGCCTCGTTGTCGAAATCTGCCGATGTCGGATCAATCTGCGGCGAATAGACAAACTCCAGCGCCGAATCACGGGGCGGTGGTGAGAGCGCCAAAGCCCGATCGGCCGCCTCGTTGACCTCCTTGTCAACCTCTTCCCTGATCGCTGCCAGCTCCGCCGCAGTCGCCACCCTCTCCTGCAGCAATAACGCCTCCATCCGCGCCAGTGGATCGCGCCGCGCGTCGATCTCACGCTCCGCCGCCGGCCGGTACATCGTCTCGTCGTCGGACTGCGAATGCGAGTAGGGCCGAATCACATGCGCATGCAACAACGCCGGGCCGCGATGCTCGCGAATGTGACGCACTACCCGTCCCACTGCTTCGTAACTCTCCACGAAATCCGTGCCATCACACTCGACGACGAAGAGCCCTGGATAGTTGCGCACCAGATTCGAGATGCTCCCACCTACCGTCTGCACCTCAACCGGTGTCGAAATCGCGTAGCCGTTATCCTCGATCAGGTAAAAAATCGGCAGCTTCAGATTGCACGCCGTGTTGAGCGACTCCCAGAACTCTCCCTCGCTCGTCGCGCCATCACCCGCTGAAACGTAGACAATCTCGTCCTCACGAAAATGGCTGGCCCGACCCTCGATCTCTTCAATCAACGAATAACGATATCCCGCCTCGGCCGCCCCGATCGCATGCAGAAACTGCGTCCCTGTGCAGGACGACTTTGAGACCATGTGTAATCTCGGACAACCCCAGTGAGACGGCATCTGACGCCCCCGTGAGAGCCGGTCCTCATTCGCCGCCACGGCGTTGACCAGCTGCTCATATGCGGTCAGCCCGAGCTCGAGCGCCAGCGCCCGATCCCGATAGTAGGCAAAAAACCAGTCATGCCCCGGTCGCAGATGCATCCCCGCTGCCGTCAGAATTGCTTCATGTCCCGCCCCGCTGATCTGAAAGTAGATGCGATTCTGCTTCTTCAGCAGCAATTCCTTGTCGTCCAGTCGACGGGAGAGATACATCGTCCGGTAGCCGCGTAACAAGCTTGACGCGTCGATCGTCACGAGAGATTCCCTCTGTAGTTCGGTTATCATGAATACGTTTGCCTCCTCGACTATCAACTCGCGCAGGGTATTTCGTGCTCGTCTTTCACTGGCAATTCCAGGATCCTGAGAATCCCGCCCGCGGAAGCTGCCCGGTGGCCGGGAACCGGGTGCGGCCCTGAAGCCGAACCGGTTGAATGTCCGGGTCGTCTTTCACTAATGCGTAAGTCTATACAAGTATTCTCTCGTTGTGCAAGCATCTGTCAATATGAGACCATTAGACTTTTCAATGGTGATATATGTGAAATGATTAGCGACTGAAGGGGCGCCTCAATTGGTAACGACAGATCATACTGGAGATTGCAAGTGATTCCGGATGAACAAAAGATAGCAGCAATGATCGGCGAGCTTCCTTCATGGCGTCTTGAGGGACGAGAGATCGTCCGCGACTGGCAGTTCACTGACTTCGCCTCGGCACTCGCCTTTGTCAACCGGGTTGCAGATCTCGCCGAGAGCGCGGATCACCATCCGGATATCCTGCTGCACAGCTGGAATCGCGTCCGTTTACGACTGACCACGCACTCGGAGAATGGCCTGACGGCAAAGGATTTCTCGCTGGCCCGGGCAATCGAGCAGCAGCAACAGTCAATAAATAATCATATTCAACAACCATAAGCGATATCGACTATGTCGATATCGACTCAGGCGATATCTTCTATGGCGATATCGACAAAGATTCAGCAAAGTATATGCAGGATAGCCTCAATGCCGTCAGTGTACTGAGTTCGATGATCACCCCGGCGGTGCTCATTTCGGCCAGTGCCACGCTTATTTTCTCGACATCGGCACGACTGGCGCGGATCGTCGACCGTGTGCGCGACCTGATGAAGTCGATCGAGCACCTCTCCTCTTCGGACAACATCGACTTTCCCGAGGATCGTCGGCGGGAATTTGACCGGCAACTGGCAATACAAACCCGTCGCAGCCGGCTGATCCAGAATTCGCTGACCAGCTTCTACCTCTCATTGAGCCTCTTTGTCGGATCGACAGTGACGATCGGGCTGCGTGCCGGTTTCAGAGTCTTTCCGCTCTGGGTGCCCAATCTGCTCGGGATCATCGGGACACTCTTTCTCTTTTATGCCTGTGTCGTACTGATTGCCGAGACGCGGCTGGCTCTGCGTTCGGTGCGCTCAGAGATGCAGTTCGTCCTTGCTCTGCGAGAGAAATATCAACAGCGCCGCATTCAGAAGGAGAACGAGCAGATCTGATGATGAAACATGTCACCATCTTTTGCGATGGCAGCAGCCTTGGCAATGGGCGACGGGGAGCCCGCGCCGCCGCTGCCGCCATTCTCGAATACCAAGGGCATCGGCGCATCCTTGGCGAGTATCTTGGCAATGGAACCAACCAGCAGGCCGAGATCGTTGCCGCCTGCCTCGCCCTCGAAGCACTGCGTGAACCCTGCCAGGTAAAGATCTTCACCGACTCGCAGTATGTCGTCAAAACCATGACCGGACTCTTCAGACGCAAAACCAATCTCGAATTCTGGGATCGACTCGATGCCGCTGCCCAGGGCCACCGCATCTCGTGGAACTGGACACGCGGCCATGCCGGCCATCCCATCCAGGAGAAATGTGACGAAGCCGCGAGAACCATTGCCGGTGATGGTGCCATTCGCCAGGAGCTCCTCGACGAGATTCTTAAGGCATAGTGTCCCGTTCGACCAGGGGGCAGGTCATCGGCTATGATGTGTCTTTGCCGGTAAAGCGTGAGGAATTGCGAATGAGAAAGCAGGAGTTATGACAGGCAGTGTCGGGGAGAGCGAGAAGACGGGCCAGCCGTCAGCCGGGGTGGCAAAAACCTATTTCAATCTGACCAAGCCGCGCATCACCTTTCTGGTGGTTCTTTCGGCGTTGGCCGGATTTGCAGTGGCCGCTGATTCGCCCGTTCCGTGGATCCTCCTTGGCAACTTCACGCTTGGGATCACGCTGCTCAACAGCGGAATTGGTGCACTCAATCAGTACCGGGAGCGTGACCTTGACAAGCTGATGAATCGCACGAAGGTTCGTCCGCTGCCGCGTGGAGAGGTCACCCCGGGGCGGGCACTCGCCTTCGGAGTTCTCCTCACCGGGCTTGGTGAGGTCTGGCTCGCCACCACGGTCAATCCACTGACGGCATTCTGGGGCCTGGTTGCTCTGGTGAGCTACCTTTTCATCTACACCCCGCTCAAGACACGAACCCACTGGTGCACCTTCATCGGGGCAATCCCCGGGGCCCTCCCGCCACTGCTGGGCTGGACCGCAGTGAGGAATCAGACGGGCATCGAGGCCCTGGTTCTCTTCGGGATAATGTTTCTCTGGCAGTTTCCCCACTTTCACGCGATTGCCACAATGTATCGCGAGGATTACGCGCGTGCCGGGATCCGGATGCTCCCGGTGATCGAGGAGAGCGGTAAGGCGACGGCACGGCAGATTGTCCTCTACGCCCTCGCCCTGCTGCCGGTCAGTCTGCTGCCCACATTCCTCCATTTCTCGGGAAAGATCTACCTTGTGGGTGCACTGGTAATGGGATTGCTCTTTCTCCAGGTGAGCATTCGCACGGCGCGCGTCATGTCACGTGAAGAGGCCCGGCGACTGCTCAAGGCTTCGGTCCTCTACCTGCCACTGCTGCTCGGGTTGATGGTTCTCAACAGCTGAGCCGGGCTCAACCGGCAGCCGCCTTCTCCAGACGATCCATGAGTGCCAGCCCAAAGCCGGCACGTGAGACGGTCTGACAGTAGATCGTCGAGACTCCGGCCTCGTCACATTCCCGAAAAAAGGCGAAGAGCCGCCGTCCGTACTCAGCGACATCGACACAGACGGCAATGCGCAGAAAAATGTCGGTGTCGGCTGGTGGCGTCATGCCAATGTAGGCCAAACGCTGATCAGCCTGAGCACCGAGTGGAGGGGCCTCACAGAGAACGACACGGGCGCGCGGCGAGTAGTGGCGATACTTCATGCCCGGGCTTTTGGGCGTACCGGATTCAGTGCGGTTGGCGAGCGAGATCGCCGGGACCAGCCGACGAAGCGACTCGATGGTGATCGCACCGGCGCGCAGCAGGGTTGGTGGAGTTGTCGAGCAGTCGACGACCGTCGATTCAAGGCCGATGCGCGTCGGATCCCCGCGCAGAATGCAGCTTATCCGCCCATCGAGGTCAGCCATCACCGCCTGCCAGGTCGTCGGGCTTGGCCGTCCGGAGAGGTTGGCTGAGGGAGCGACCAGTGGCACCCCGCAGGCTCGCAGAAAGTCGAGCGCCAGTTGATGATCCGGCATGCGCACACCAACCGTCTCCAGCCCGGCAGTGGCCATCGCCGGCACACGCTCTCTCTTCGGCAGGACGACCGTCAGCGGCCCGGGAAAGAAACTCTCGATCAGCAGCCATGCCGACTCCGGAACTTCACTGGCAATGGACCCCAGTTGCGCAAGCTCGCCGATATGCGCGATCAGCGGGTTGTCGGTCGGTCGTCCCTTCGCCTCGAAGATCCTCGCTATCGCCCGCTCGTCGAAGATGTTTGCCCCAAGACCATAGACCGTCTCCGTTGGAAAGGCGACCACCTCTCCGTCAAGAATGAAGGCCGCTGCCGTCGTCACCAGGTCTGTCACTACCGTTTTCAATGAATACTTCGCGATCTGCTGGCTGAGACTCAGTTGATAATGATGATGCGCCTTTGGGACACGGTGAAATTGATCTGTGAGCCGGGCCCGCTGACAGTCGTCGACATCGGGCTGAAGAAGATACGCCCGCGGCTTGGAGTGACACGATAAACGGCCCCCGGCTCAAAGCCCGACTGCATCCAGTTGCCATCACGATCGGTCTCGACCGGCTTCGGCGGATATTGTGCTCCGGAAACGATGCTGAAGTTGATTTGCACACCCGACATCCCGTTGCCATTGCTGCGGACCTGTCCGCTGATGCTGTACGATGTCGTCGCCGCAAGATCAAAGGCAGCTTTGATGTCAAGACGGCCATGCCCGAAGAGTGCATTGGGTATCCCCTGCACACCACAGGCAGTCGAATCGATCCTCACCGCCGAACGATTGAGAATATCCTCGGTGGCGTCGATCCGGCCACGGAGTGTCGGATAAGCCGACCAGAGCAGCGCCACCGCACCGGCAACGTGTGGCGTCGCCATCGAGGTGCCGCTGAAGGCCCCGTAGCCGCCGCTGCGCAATGCCGAGCGGACGCTGACACCCGGTGCCGTCAGGTCGGGCTTGACCCGCTGGCTGCCGTCAATTGTTACCGGTCCCCGACTGCTGAATGAGGCCAGCGCCCCGCTGGACGCATTGATCGCGCCGATTGAGTAACTGGCATCGTAAATCCCTGGCGGCTCGGCAAGTGATGAACAGCCCGCCGATCCCTCGTTACCGGCAGCGACGATCGTCATGATGCCGGCGGCGCGCTGCGCCTCAACCGCGGCTTGCAGCGTCCCCGGCGAGCAGCCCTCACTCGGCGGACAACTCCACGAATTGGTCGTCAGATCCGGCGCCTTTGACGGATCTCCCTGCTGCGCAGTCCCGTTGACAGGATAGGGTGCAAGGAAAAACTGGAAGCATTCAAGGTAAGTCGCCGGCGTCCCATTGCCGCGATCCATGTTGCGACAGGCAATGAATTTTGCCCCCGGCGCGACGCCAATCTGATTGGCCCCTCCATCTGTTCCCAGCGCCGTCCCGAGCGTGTGCGTGCCGTGATTGTCATCATCACAGGGCACAATCGAATCAATCCCACACTGGCCACCACCACCGTTATTGTGAACGCTGTCGTGCCAGTTGTAGTCGTGACTGGCGGTGCTGCCGTTCCACCCACGATACTGCGAGCGCAGCGCCGGATGATCCCATCTCACCCCGGTATCCTGCCCGCCAATGACGATTCCCGCACCGGTGAAGCCGGCCGCCCAGACCTCGGGGGCCCGGATATAAGTGACCCCTGGCTCGATCAGAAGCGGGCCGGTCGTCACATTCTGATCTCCCTGATCGAGGTCACTTTTGTCCCGATCGACCGGCATGATCCCGGCAACCGTCGGATTCCCCTCGATGCGCCCGACATCGTCGCGTCCGGCCAACTCGACCGCCAGTGACTGATCCCCCGTCACGAGAATCGCATTGACAATGTAAAACGACTGGTGCTCGATCCGGCGCTCACGCAACTCACCAAGCAATCCCTCCTGAGTCCGCTGCGCCTGCGCCAGCAAAGTCTCAAAGACATAACGCCCCTTATCCTCTTTCGTTGCCAATGCCGCAGCACCACTCAAATCAGCCTGATCGCGCATCACCACGAAGAACTCGGCAGCCTCTCCGCCTGCTGTCTTCTCAAGCACCCACGGCGAAAGCTTGCGCATCGTCGCTGACCCGACGGCCAGACGATGCACCACACCCGGAAAGAGGATTGACAGAAAGTCCCCGCCAATCGCTATCAAAATGACGGAGAGCGCAACAACCGGAATAATCGATCGCGAGGAAGTCATCATTCGATTCTCCGAAAATATCCCGCCACCCTGCGGGACAGGGCGGAGTTTAATGTCTCGTTTAATATCTCATGGCCTGAACGGCGGCATCCGACCACGCTTCGAGCGGGGCAAAATCGTCTGTCAATATCACCGCATTATCGCGTGGCAACGTCAGCTCAGAGGCGAAAACCTTATCGACATAGCCACTTCGCCGCACCTCTTCGGAGAGTTTCATCTCGAAAGGTGCCGGAGATTCAGGCAATTTGCCGGCAACGAGGAACATCGTTGAGACGAATCTCCCCGGTTTGCCGGCAGTCAGCCAGTTTGGCGAAAAAGCCCGGGTCGGGCCAAAGACCGACTCCATGGTCACGTGAACGGAAGAGACAACCTTGGACTCTTCACCACCGATCCCGCCGACAATATTGGCGACGATCAGCCCTTCGGGTGAGAGGTCGCGCAACGATCTGAAAGCCTCCTCGGTCAACAGGTGGAATGGCGGCGTATCGCCGCTGAAGGCGTCAAGGACAATGACATCGAACTGCTGCTTCTGCTCAAGCAAAAGCAGCGTCTCGGTTCGTGCATCACCAACGATCACTTTCACCGAGGTCGGTAACCCGAAATACTGGCGGGCAACATACTCCGACATCGGATCAATCTCGATCACCGTCACCTCAACCCCGGCCTCAGCCATCGCCCGCGCAAAGACCCCCGCACCAAGTCCCCAGATCAGCATCCGACGTGGAATGCCTCGCGCAGTACTCAGCCGCTGCAACCCGTAAGCATAACGCGCATAGGAGACATCCCCGATCATCGAACCCTGCTGGACCCCGTTGAGAAAGAGGTAGCGCACCCCTCGATGGTCGCTGACCACCAGATCACCATACGACGAGGGAACCCTCGCCGTCACCGGGTAGGGCTCATTCTTGTAGAGAACCTCGCGATCAGCCTCCTCACCTGCCACCCGTGTCCCGGATGACGCCAATGCCACTCCCGCGAGAAAGAGTGCCGCATACTGCTTTCGCGAATTGAGCAGCAGGTAGGCGAGTGGCGGCAGCGCCAGCGCCACCACCGT
>CAIKMY010000049.1 GCA_903828635.1 uncultured Acidobacteriota bacterium | reverse complement strand
TCAAGCGCTCTCCCAGCTGAGCTATAGCCCCATATTTTCATGATCTGTCAGCCTGACCAATTAACATGGCCAGTCAGCCTGACCAGTTGACTAACATTAACCTTCCTCGAAAGGCAAAAGCATCATAGCCAAATCGAGGCCATCCGTCAACCGGCCGGCACATCTTCAGATGGAGATGACAGACGTGACAGATCGGCGGCCTCAAGATAACCAACCAGCAGGCCCTGAGGATCGATAACGGCGAGGAATCCGTGCGGGCTGCGATGGAGCTTGCCGTGAGCATGGGCGAGTGAGGCAAGGACAGTGACGAAACAATCCTCGCTGACGGGGCGCATGACATCACGAATAGCAAGTCCCGGCCAGCTCTCTGCGGGGATGGCCCGCAGTGTCGCCAGCGAGAGAATCCCGTGGAGGCGACCATCACGAGCCACCGGGAAGCAGGTCAGACGGTGCTCGCTGAGTATCTGCTCGATGAAGTCGTCGATCGACAGTTCGGGTGAGACGCTGATCGCGGGCTGGCGCATGACGGCACCGACCGCACCATCGATCATCCGGGAAGAGACGGTTCCTGTCGCCTCCGCACCCTGCCACTGGCGTTCACGGTTGCGCAGATCGGTCTCGGCTGCCTGGGCAAGGTAGCCGCCAATCACTATCAGCCACGCGGAGAAGAGGAAATCACGCCAGAAGACCCCCTCGGTAATGGCACTGGCCAGCAGGAAGATGGCGTAGGCGATGATCGACGCGGCAATGATCAGCCCCATCTTGCGGGCGGTTCTCGTTGCCGAGAGGATATCACCCCGGCGATGCCAGAGCAGGGCGCGCACCGCACGGCCGCCATCGAGCGGTAATCCAGGCAGCAGGTTGAAGATGGCCAGAAAAATATTGGCGGTGGCAAGGTAGTAGACGGCCTCGATCGCCCCCAGTACCAGCCCGGAATGCGAGCCGACCTGCTGCAGTCCGAGTAACCCGGCAAGAAAGAGCATCCCCAGCAGAAAAGAACCTGCCGGCCCGGCAACCGCCACACGAAACTCGGCCATTGCCGTCTTCGGCTCACCGATGAGGCGTGCCCAGCCGCCAAAGATATGCAGTCGAATGTCGTGGATCCTTATGCCCTCGATCCTCGCGATCAGCGAATGTGCCAGCTCGTGAAAAATGATCGAAGCGAAAAAGAGCGCGGTGATCAGCAGGGCAAGCAGCAGGTTCTGCCACAATGGCCACGCCGGCCTGATCCGTGCCGGCAACCAGAGCGTGGCCAGCATCCAGAGGTGAAAGACGACCACTGGCGGCCAGGTGTAGTCGATCATCAGCGGTATGCCGAAGAGTCGCCCTGCCCGGATCTGGCGATGGATCTGACGATGGATCTGACGAAGCCTCATCACGCGCCCTCCGCAGTTCTCCCCCAGCCAACACTCCTGCCAACCATCGCCATCAATTCCTGCCCGTGATCGTCGAAGAAGTGGCCAGCCCCCGCAATCGTCTCCAGCCGGTTACCGCCATCCGCCGGCAGGCGTGAGAGCAGATCCTTCAGCGGACCGAGCGGGGCAATATCGTCAAGCTCCCCGTGCAGAAAGAACTTCCGCTTGGTGCAACTGTCGAGAAACCCGAGATTGCTGTATCGTGCCGGCATCCCGATCGCCAGTATCCAGTCGACTCGCGGATCGGCACAACCGAGCCGCAGCCCGACCACTGAACCGAAAGAGAAGCCGGCAACCACGACCTCACGTGCCCGCGGCTGATCGCTCAGCAGAAAATCGAGGGCGATTCGCGCGTCTTCCAGTTCACCAATACCATCACCAAAACTGCCTGTACTTGCGCCCACTCCGCGAAAATTGATGCGCAGCGTCTCATAGCCCGAATCCTGCAGTGCCTTCGCAGTTCGATAGACCACTTTGTTGTGCATCGTGCCGCTGTATAGCGGATGAGGGTGCAGCACGAGGGCGACCCGCTCCGCCTCGTGATTCTCCGGACGGTAAAGGGCTTCAAGTCGGCCATGCGGCGCATCAATGAAGAAATTGCCTTTGAGCATCAATCACTCCGATTCGTCACATCTCGAGCAGGACCTTGAGAACGCCAGGCCTTGCGGCCTCTGCCATGGCCTCAACGCCGTCGGCCAGCCGGTACTGTCGGGAAAGCAACGGGGTGACATCGACAGCACCCGCCGCCAGCAGATCGAGCGCATGCGCAAAACGACCGCAACGCGAGCCGATCAGCCGGATCTCGTCAACCACGATGCGCGAGGTATCAATGGTTACCGGACCGTGAAAAGTTGACTTGAGTACCAGTGCCCCGCAGGGCCGCGTCATGGCCAGCGCCATCTCCAGACCTGCAGGTGAACCGGTGGCCTCGACAACCACTTCATAGCCGTCTCCTGACACCTCACGCCAGGCTGACGAGAGCGCGGTTCTGATACCGGCCGGCGCGGCGAGCGCCAGCTTCTCCGCATGCCGGCCAAAGAGCGTCAGATCGCATCCCGTCGTGCGCAGGACACGCGCGATCAACTGGCCAAGCTTGCCATCCCCAAGCACTGCCACCCGCGTCCCTGCCCCGATCATCACCTGGTCGAGGATCTCACATGCCGCCGCCAGCGGCTCGACAAAGACTGCCTGACGATCTGCAACGCCGTCCGGCACCGGCAGCAGGTTCTCAACCGGCAGCCGCAGGTACTCGGCAAACGCTCCATCCCGCCCGACTATCCCGAGCACCGTCCGCCTCCGGCAATGGCGCGGATCACCTGCCTGGCAAAGATCGCACTCGCCGCAGCCGGCATTGATTTCGCCCACTACTCGACGCCCTGTCAGTCCATCATCCGGCCCTGCCTCGACCACCCCGACAAACTCATGCCCGAGCGTTCCCTCGAAGCCGGCATAACCACGGACAATCTCAAGGTCCGTATTGCAGATCCCTGCCAGAGTGACACGCACCAGCGCCTCACGCCCGCCAGGTGACGGCCTCCCAACCTCCCCCAGCTCCAGCCTCCCATTCCGATATTGCAGTGCCTTCATAAAATCATTGTCTCCCGCCATCAGCAGCCCGGCCTGATACCAGATAACATCATCGAACATACCACAAACCAGACTTGCACGATAACCGCGAGACTGTAGACTTACCAGCTTCATCGCTGCTAGACTCCCTCAGGTTAAGATCATTTACTGTTTTTCAACGAGAGGAATCAAATTCATGGCTCAGGTCAAGGCAGGTGACGTCGTCAGAGTTCATTACACCGGAAAGTTCGACAACGGGGAGATCTTCGACAGTTCGGAAGGGAGCGATCCGCTCTCGGTCACGGTCGGGGAAGGCGAGGTTATCCCCGGATTCGATCAGGCGCTGCTGGGGATGTCTGTCGGCGAGACCAAAGAGGTCGTCATTGCCCCGGAAGACGGCTACGGTGAGCGGATGGAAGAGCTGGTTCAGACCATCGATCGTCAGCAGTTCAGCCTCAATGGCATCGAGCCCGAGGAGGGCATGGCCATCGAGATGCAGACCCCCGACGGCAGCATCCCGCTGACGATCATCGATCTTACCGAAACCAGCGTAACACTCGACGCCAACCACCCGCTCGCCGGAGAGACTCTCTGCTTCTCGCTGACCCTCGTTGAAATCGGTGCCTGAGCAGGCGGAGCATGGCTCAGGAATCAGGACATTCGTGGAATCTGACGGCGGCTGAGGCGATCGCTCTCCAGCACGAGCTTCACCAGCGGATTCGGCTCGAACCGCTCTGCCGCCCCATCTCGACCATTGCCGGCGCCGATGTCTCCTTCAATCGCTTCTCGGATACCATCTATGCCGGAGTGGTGGTTCTTCGTCTCGACGATCTGAGCATCGTCGAGACGACCGGGCTGCGGACGACCACCAGATTCCCCTACATCCCCGGGCTGCTCAGTTTTCGTGAGGCTCCGGCCATCCTCGAAGCATGGGCAATGCTCAAAACCCCTGCCGACGCGATCATGCTCGACGGTCAGGGCATCGCCCACCCTCGCCGCTTCGGACTCGCCTGCCACGTCGGCCTGCTGCTTGGTATCCCGGCCATTGGCTGCGCCAAGAGCCTCCTCGTCGGCACATTTGATGAGCCGGCACCCGCCGCCGGCAGCCGGTCTCCTCTCTTCACCAGAAACTGTCGGCATCCGAACACTCAACATTTGAACACTCCCGCGATGTATCACGAGTCCGGCAAGGATTGTCCCAATGGTGCACACTCCGATTCAGATCAGCAGGAGAAGATCGGAGTCGTCCTCCGCACCAAAAACAGAGTGCGCCCGCTCTTCGTCTCACCAGGCCATCTCATCGATTGCGAGTCGGCTGTCGATCTTGTCCTCAAGACCACTGCCGGATACCGTCAACCCGAACCAACCCGACAGGCACACCTCCTCGTCAATCGCCTCCGCCGTGCCGATCTGCCGGAAAGTTAGCACACGAGTCAACAGACAAAACAGAATGGCGGAGAACAGTCTCAACAACTGCCCTCCGCCATTCACTGAATCTGATGGTGACGCCCTCGCTACTTCACCTGGAACGTATCCTTGTCGGTGGCAATCATCTGATTGGCAACACTGTCCCGGATGATGACCTGAATATCGTAAAATCCCGGCTTGAGCGACTTCAGCGGAATCAGGCGCGCCAGCGTGATCTGCTGACTGGTGATTGAGCTGAGACCATTCTTGCCATCCTCCTTGATGCGCGTGATCTCCTTGTCCTTCTGGGTGATCACATACTCGATATCGACACTCGGGCGCAGAGTCGCCTGGTCGATCGAGACATTGTACACCTGCATATAGATGCCGAGGGGCTGATCCTGCTTGAACTCGCCCGTGGCATTGGGGATCACCTTGAGCGACCCGAGGACGAACTGACCGGTTGCCAGCCTCCCGTTGAGCGGCTCGATGCGTGAGGCGAGAATCATTGTCGAGGTCGAGAGTCGTCCCTCCTCATATCGCGGGACGACAAATCCCTGCTTGATGATCCCCGTCTTGCCGCTGTTGACATCACGAACCACGAGATCGATCTTGTAGTTCCCTGGTGCCAGCACCACGTTCTTCTGATAGGCTGAACGCTGCTGCATACCGATCTCAAGCGACTCCGGCGTGTAACTTGAGGTCACCACGTCCTCGAACTGTCCCGCACGGCGGCCCGCAACATTGGTCACTTTGGCATAGATGTTGACTGCTGCCTGCGGCAGGCCGCCAACCTCCTTGTAAACCAGATCCTGATTCTCAAGCTGCACCGTGAACGAGGTGAGAACTGCCGTCTCGGTCACCCGCAGCAGATTGATGTTCAACCCCGCCGAGAGAACATCGAAGCTGGCCTTCGGCAACTCTGACTCGCCAGCCAGTGCCGCCAGATCATTGAATTTGACCTTCGGCGGACGCTGCAACGCCGCAAACCGTGCCAGCCGCTCGAATGGCTGGTCCTGGGCACGCATTCCAAAAAGCTGCCCCGTATTGCCCTGACCATTCGGTCCAAAAGCACCAAAGGCGATTCGATCCGCCTTTGAGGCCAGACCCAACTGCTCCGCCAGCGTCAAACCGGCATTCGGCGTGTAGAGCAGCGCGTCCTTCTCATTAGGATTACGGGCTATCCGGTACTCTCCCGAACCCGACGGATCGACAAATTCAATCTCGATGTCCGATCCGACCCCTTCGATGTAGCGGTACCACCAAATCTCGAACGGATAGGTCGCCGTTGTTCCTCCGCCCTCCCAGACCGGACGGTTGTAACTCCCTCCGGATGGATGTGACTCCGTCTGGTCCGGCTTGCCAAACATGATGTAGATCCGGCCGCGATCGGTCTTCCATCCCGGAATACCGCTCGTGTACCGCTCGTTGGCATAGGCAATCCGCTGGTAATACTCCTCGCGGTACTCGTTGACATCCGTGTCCGGATCCGGATCACGACGCAGCCAGAACTGCTCGATGAACTGCTCGCGCTCGTCATCGGTCTTCAGCGAACCGAAGGTTTTGCGCTCCTCATCCGTGATGATCCAGCGGACATCCTCATCAACCCAGCGC
>CAIKMY010000048.1 GCA_903828635.1 uncultured Acidobacteriota bacterium | reverse complement strand
GCTGCGAGAACAAGAACATCCAGTACTCTCTGCCCATGGAATTACCCCATCTTGGCCGGGCAGGGCGCGATCTCGACGGAGTGCGCAAGTGCCTGCTGCACGCCGTGTGGCAGGCCCAGGGACAGGGTTGCAGCGCCGGGGCAATTGGCGTCTGCATTGGTGGTGACCGCGCATCGGGGTATCTCAACGCCAAAGAGCAGCTGTTTCGCAGCCTCGACGATACCAATCCCGACCCGGTGCTGGCACAACTCGAAGAGGAGATCGTCCGCACGTCAAACTCACTCGGCATTGGCACGATGGGCTTTGGCGGAAAGGTGACCCTGATTGGCTGCAAGATCGGGCTGCTCAACCGGCTGCCGGCAAGCTTCTTCGTCTCCGTAGCCTATGATTGCTGGGCCTTTCGCCGGCTGGGAGTCGTCCTTGACGCGAAGACAGGAGAGATCAGGCGGTGGCTTTATCGGGACGAGAAGGTGGCGGTGCAGAAGATGTCGCGTGCCGGCGGGTTCGCGCGCACCGGCAACGAGAAGGTGCTGCGCGCCCCACTCACCGAAGAACAGGTTCGTGAGCTGAGAGTCGGGGATGTGGTGCTCATCTCCGGTGAGCTCTTCACTGGTCGTGATGCCGTTCATGCCCACCTGATGAAGAATGATCCTCCGGTCGATCTCAACGGGTCGATTCTCTACCACTGCGGGCCGGTGGTTCTCAAGGATGACAAATACCGGATCAAAGCCGCCGGGCCAACCACCAGCATTCGCGAGGAGCCCTACCAGGGAGAGATCATCAAACGCTATGGCGTCCGCGCCGTAATTGGCAAGGGGGGGATGGGCGCGAAGACACTGGCGGCCATGAAGGAGTATGGCGCGGTCTACCTCAACGGCATTGGTGGGGCGGCACAATATTATGCCGCCTGCATCGACGAGGTCCTCGATGTTCACCTCCTCGATTTTGGCATCCCCGAAGCGATGTGGCACCTCCGGGTGACCGACTTTCCGGCAATCGTTACCATGGATGCCCACGGTAATTCGCTCCACGCCGAGGTCGAGAGCGACTCGGGAGGACAGCTGGCGGCAGCCGCTAATTAGCAACAGAACAGAAGCAGATTGCCCCTGCAGCAGCGATGTCGTCAGGGGCAACCAATCAATTCGTCAAACCGCGGTAACAGAGAATAACTGAAGGAGAGACAGGCCAATGAGCACAATGATGAACACTCCGCTGGTCATGTCGACACTCATGGATCGTGGACCCATGTTGTCGCCGGATGTCGAGATCGTCACCAGATTTCGAGACAGGATTCATCGCACCAATTATGCCGAGGTCGGCAAAAGAGCGCGCCAGCTTGCCAATGCCCTGACGAAGCTCGGTGTCAGGGAAGGTGATCGTATCGCCACCTTCGCCTGGAATACTTACCGGCACCTTGAACTCTATTACGCCGTGCCCTGCATGGGCGCAGTGCTGCATACACTCAACCTGCGACTCTCACCGGCCGACCTCGAGTATATCGTCAACCATGCTGAAGACAAGATCATCTTCGTTGATGAGGATCTGCTGCCACTGCTTGAGCGGCTGATCGGCAAAATCCCGACCGTTGAACAGATCGTCGTCCTGAGCAATTCCGGGGAGTTCAGGACGGCGTTTCCGTCTGCACTCGATTACGAGAAGCTGATTGCCGACGAATCGACGGAATTCACCTGGCCGGCGCTCGACGAGAATGCCCCGATGGGTCTCTGCTACACCAGTGGAACGACCGGCAAACCGAAAGGGGTGATGTACACCCACCGTTCAAACTACCTGCACACGATCACCGGTGCACTGCCTGACCTGATGGGGCTGCAGCGCTCTGATGTGGTGATGGCCGTGGTTCCGATGTTCCACGCCAACGCCTGGGGGATGCCCTACAGTGGAATGATGATCGGGATCAAGCAGGTCTTCCCCGGCCCGATGATGGATGGTCCCTCGATCTGCCAGCTGATTCAGGACGAGAAGGTGACCTTCACCGCCGGCGTGCCAACCATCTGGCTCGGCGTTATGAACGAGTTGCGTCAGAATCCCGGCAAGTATGACCTCTCCAGCCTCAATACCATGGTTTGCGGCGGCTCGGCCCCGCCACGCGCGCTGATCGATTGGTTTGAAACCAACCTCGGAATCGAGTTTGTCCAAGCCTGGGGAATGACCGAAACCAGTCCGCTCGGAACCGTGACGCGACTCAAGCCCAAGATCAACAACTGGTCTCGCGAGCGCCAGCTCGACATCAAGCAGCGTGCCGGTATCTGCGCTCCCGGTCTTGAGTTGCGCATCCTCGATGCCAATGACCAGGAGGTTCCACACGACGGTGCCGCCATGGGCCGATTGCTGATCCGTGGTCCGTGGATCGCCTCAACTTATTACAAGGAAGGGCCTACCGATGAGAAGTTCCCCGGTGGATGGCTCGATACCGGCGATGTCGCCACCATCGACGAAGAGGGCTATATGGCCATTGCCGATCGCTCGAAGGATCTGATCAAGAGCGGTGGAGAATGGATCTCGTCGGTTGACCTCGAAAACGCGATCATGGCCATCCCCGGAGTCGCCGAGGCCGCAGTCATCGCCGCCTTCCACCCGAAATGGCAGGAGCGCCCGCTTGCCTGCGTCGTTCCCCACCCCGGAGTCACCATCACCCGCGACGAAATCATCGGTCACCTCGAAAAGCAGTTCGCCAAGTGGTGGATGCCCGATGAGGTCGTCTTCATCGAGTCGATCCCGAAGACCAGCGTTGGCAAGTTTGACAAGAAGGTGCTGCGCGCCCGGTTTGCCGACTTCAAGCTGCCGGGATAGCCGGCAGCTTTCAAGTATCTGCCCTCGAACTACGAGGAAGCGAATCTGGCCAGGGGTTGTCCAAAACTTAGTTGAAATTCCTCTCAGGTCATAATCGGCACAGAGGGAATCTTAGTTGAAATTCGATTATTCTGAATCAACCAAGGAGACCCGATCATGCCAAATAAACCTGAGATCAATCGCGAAAATTTACGCTGGCTCTTAACCCAGCCAG
>CAIKMY010000047.1 GCA_903828635.1 uncultured Acidobacteriota bacterium | reverse complement strand
CGGCGACCACCGAGATCTACACATAGAGGCACACTCTTTCCCTACACGACGCTCTTCGATCTGATCAAGGAAATGAAGCTTATCCGGCAGGTAGAGCTCCATTCGCGGGCGCCCCTCGCCATCGAAGAGGGCCGGGTTGACATCGATGAAGCCGAGGCTCTTGTCCGTGGCGCAGTAGTCGCTGACCAGCCGGTTGGCCTCATCCACGAGGTTCCACTTGTCGATCTTCTGGGGCGCCCGGTTGATTGAGACATAGAAGATCTTCGTTTGCGGCAGTTCAGCGTGGACTCGTTTGACGAACTCCCGGAAATTGGCGGCAATCTGCTCTGGTGGAACGTTGGCGTTGATGTCGTTGCTGCCGCAGTAATAGACGATGATGCGCGGCTTGTAGGGCAGGACAATCCGATCCATATAGGCGAGGATCTCGTGAGTCTGGGATCCGCCAAAGGCACGATTGAAGACCGGCAGCGGGGCCATCTGCTCGGGGAGGTTCTTCCAGAGTCGGAAGATGCTGCTGCCGATGAAGAGGATGGATTCGCGCGGCGGCGGCTTGACGGCATCGGCCTTGAGGAAGGCGTCTATCTGCTCGGCAAAGCGCGGGGGCTTGGCCTCCTGCGCCATGACATTGATTGCCGAGCCGGCCAGAATGATGGCCGGCAGGATGGTCGCCAATGCTCGTCGTCTGATCATCCCTGCTCCTGCGGTTGTCTCTGTGTTTGCCCGGGATCGTCTCTTGCCTGATCCCGGGCTCGAATGATCGTTCAATTTTGCGAAATTGCCAAGAGAAACCGTAAAAAGAAGCAGCCGGCATCGGAACGCGCAACATTGGGACACGACATGGTTCGCGACGATGACAGCGGGCTGTGTCCCGATGTTGACTATTCCGATTCAGCTGCGGTGTTTTACTTGTATTTTCAGGAAAGAGGAATAGTGTATACGGCATCAGGTGACGAGAGGAACGTGGTGCATGTAAGGTGCGGATCGAGGAGTTGTCATGAGATATCGTCTTTATCATTTACTGCTGATTTGGCTGATGTTGGCGGGGGCGGGATTGGCACAGGGGCCGGCGAGGCTGATGACGGAATGGGGCGCGAAGGTGACGCCGGAGAATGCGTGGCGGGAGTATCCGCGTCCGCAGATGGTGCGAGAGCGCTGGCAGAACCTCAACGGGCATTGGGATTACGCGATTTTACCGAAGACAGCGCCGGCACCGGGCGCTTTTGACGGACGGATTCTGGTGCCCTTCGCGGTTGAATCGGCGCTCTCGGGGGTTGGGAAGGCGTTGCAGCCCGACCAGCGGCTCTGGTATCGACGTTCGTTCGAGGTTCCGGCGGCGTGGAGAGGGGAGCGGGTATTGCTCCACTTTGGCGCGGTCGATTATGAGTCGGCGATCTGGATCAACGGCGGACTGGCGGGTTCCCATCTGGGCGGCTTCGATCCGTTTACCATCGACATCACCGCCTGGCTGCGAGAGGGGATCAACGAGCTGCTGGTCGGTGTGACCGATCCCAGCGACGCGGGTGAACAGCCGCGTGGCAAGCAGCAGTTGAAGCCGCAGGGGATCTGGTACACGCCGGTCTCGGGCATCTGGCAGACGGTCTGGCTGGAGCCGGTGCCGCAGGCAGCATATCTTGCCGAGGTGCGACTGACTCCGGATGTCGACGCCGGCGGGCTGCGAGTCGTCGGGCTGACGAATGAGGCACTTGCCGATGACACGCTGGCGGTAAGGTTCACGGCCAGCAGCGGCGGAAAGAGCGTGGCAACGACGATCGTGCGCATCAACCGCGAGGGCTTCCTCGCGATCCCGCAGGCGAGGCTCTGGTCGCCGGATGACCCGTTCCTTTATGACCTCAAAGCCGAGTTGGTTCGTGTCAAAAATCCGTGGCCACCACAGCCTCCCGCGCAGGCCGGCCAGCAGGGACCGCCCAATCCACCACGCCGGCGCTTCGGTCAGACGGAGCGCGACCTTTACGCGAGGGCCGAGGTCGAGGGCGCACCGCTCGATGCCGCAGGCAGCTATTTCGGCATGCGCAAGATCAGTATTGGCCCCGGCACGGTTGCCGGTCAGCCGGCGATGCTCCTCAACGGGAAGCCGGTCTTCCAGCACGGTCCGCTCGATCAGGGCTGGTGGCCCGATGGATTGCACACGCCGCCATCCGATGAGGCGATGAAATGGGAGATCTCCTGGCTGCGCAGCGCCGGGTTCAATATGCTGCGCAAGCATATCAAGGTTGAGCCGGCACGCTACTACTACCACTGCGATCGCCTCGGGATGCTTGTCTGGCAGGACATGCCCTCCGGCTTCAACAAGGCACAGCGCAACGGAACGGCCGACGAGGGTGAGCCGATCCGCCTTGCGACCAGCCGCGAGCAGCACGAACTGGAACTGCGGCGAATGATGGGCCGGCTGCACAATGCGCCAAGCATCGTCGTCTGGGTAGTCTTTAATGAGGGCTGGGGGCAGTATGAGTCTCCGGCAGTGGCCCGCTGGGTGAAGTCGATCGACCCCAGTCGTGTCGTCAATGCCGACAGCGGCTGGCTCGATATGAATGTCGGTGAACTCTTCGATATTCACACCTACCAGCCAACGCCGCTCGAGCCTGCGCCAAAAGCCGATCGGGCAATCGTTGTTGGCGAGTATGGCGGAGTCGGTTGGCCGATCACCGATCACCTCTGGAATCCGTCGATGCGCAACTGGGGCTATCAGACCTACCAGAATCGCGAGGACTACCTCAAGGCACTGCGCCACAAGGTCGAGGCCATCGCGTCAATGAAGCGCCGGCTCGGTCTCTCCGCCGCCGTTTATACTCAAACCACCGATGTCGAGGGCGAGGTCAACGGTTTGATGACCTACGATCGTCGCGTCGTCAAGGTCGAGCCGGCCCAAATGCGCGAGATGAATGGTCCGCTGACCGGCTCGAAGTAGCCAATATGATCACCGCTGCATAATCAATGCCGCCGGCTGGCGGAGGCTCAGGCCGTCAGCCGCGACCTGCCCTTTGGCAGGGCAAAGCAGGCCACGACCGCATCCTTCTCGCGGTACCACGTGCCTGGCCTCAGCCGGCGCACATTGGTGACCTCTTCAAGTCTGCTGATGGTCTCGCGGAATCTGAGAACCGGCGGTGCGGCGATGTTTCCCCTGATCCGCAGAGTAAACTCGGGACAGGCGAACGGCGCGTTGAGCACCACCCCGTCAGGAGCACGCTCGATGCGCGTCAATTCCTTTGCCGCCCAGTAGCGTGAGACTTCGCTCAGCTTCATCCAGTGCAGGTTGTCGAAGCGTGCGTGGAGCCGCCTGACGACCTCCTGGAATATTTTGAATCCGGTCTCCTGGCCGTTGAAATAGATGCCCGTCCAGTGGCAAACCATGAGCGCCGGCTCGCCGCGGGTGATGACATCGACCATGCGTCCGGAGCTGCCATCGGCGGTGATGAAGCGGTCGACGCCAATCGGTGGTGTGTTGTCCCATCCGCCCGTCCAGTCACCGGTGCAGCCGATGGTGTGAACGACACAGCGCGGGTCGTCTCCGTCAAGCCCTGAGGCGTTCTGCACCAGCGGGGCGACGCTGCGATCGCCTTCCGAATAAAGGTCACGGAAATAATGGGGGATCTCGGCGCCGAAGACGTCGCGCACCGACTCAAAGGTTGCCTGCGCCAGTTGAGGGCGTGCCTTCGTCCCAAATCCACCGGGGGTGGTGATCCCCTCGCAGGGCAAACCGATCTCTTTGAGGATCCTCAGCGCATAGCCAAGATAGGCCGCCAGCTCGTCAGCGCTGCGCTCGACACTCCAGTCCCAGTTCTCCATATACTTCAGCGAGAAGTCCTGATACGGATGGCCGGTTTTGAGGTCGATCACCCTCGTATGCGTGATCATCTCGGGGTGGATGTCCCAGTTAGGCATCATGACATTGCGGACGAGGTCGATGCTTGCCTTCAGTTCAGCCTGGGTCCATCCGGGCAGCATGCGGTCGAGCCGACCGACGCAGGCGGGGAAGGGGACGATGCTGTATTTGCCCTTGACGCCATGCTCGGCGCACCATTCGCCGAACTTGCGAACGAAGGAGTCGGGGATCTCGACCGGCCATTCGCGCCAGGGCAGTTTGGCGTGATGCGAGTCAGGGCCGAGTGCCTGCGCGAACTGCGGCACGGCGAAACGATTGAGATTGACGAGGCAGGTTGAGTCATCGATGATCAGCCCGACCGGTACCCGGTGGCGCGGGTTGATCACCTCGACGCCGTCAGGCCGTGGCGGCCGCTGGCCAGCCTCCTGGGTCAGCACGTGCCCAATCGCGCCACCCGCCATCATCTTCAGGAAATCGCGTCTCTCTGAATCAATCATCACCATCTCTCCTCTCTGGCATGCTGAAAGCAGCTCACGGGAAATATTCAACAGTCCGGCAGAAAAGTCCATGCTGACCAGAGGGCTCCGGCATTTGTCTTTTGAAATGTTTCGTTTCTGCGTATAATCCTGCCACTTTCAGCAGAGCGGTATTGTGCAACAGGTTGGCCAAAAGTATGGAGAACGTAAGCAATGATCAGGCTGGATGCGGAACGAAGTGTCAGTTTTTGTGACGGGATGAGGCGACGTGATTTCCTGCATGCCGGGGCGCTCAGTCTGCTCGGGCTGGGATTGACGGATCATTTCCGGTTGAAAGCGGCGGGAGCGATCGATCGTGGCCGCGAGAAGAACTGTATCTTTCTGATGCTCGTCGGCGGGCCAAGCCAGCTTGACCTCTGGGACATGAAGCCGAACGCCCCGTCGGAGATTCGCGGACCCTACAAGCCGATTCGCACTAATGTCCCGGGCATTGAGATCAGCGAAATCTTTCCGCGGATGGCGCGTCAGGCCGACAAGTACGCGCTGCTCAGATCCTGCTACCACACGGCGGCGGCGGTACACGACACCGGGCACCAGATGATGCAGACGGGGCGGCTCTTCCAGGGAGGGATCGAGCATCCGAGCGTCGGTTGTGTGCTCTCGAAGCTGCGCGGGCCGCGTGGTGATGCGCCCCCGCACGTCCTGCTGCCGCGGCCGATTGGAGCGACCGGCGGAAACATGCCGCACGGCCACAGCGCCGGCTTTCTTGGCAAGCAGTACGATCCCTTCATTCTCAACTCTGATCCGTCGCAGCCCAATTTCAGAGTCCCCGATATGCTGCCGCCCGACTACATTACCGCGGCACGCACTGATCGCCGGCGGCGTCTGCGCGAAATGGTTGACGGCTCGGTAGCCGAGCTGGAGTCGGCCTTCAAGGCCAGTCAGGATGCACGGCTGCTCGATGATAATTTTAATCAGGCCTACACGCTGATGTCCTCGGCAAAGATGCGCGAAGCCTTCGACCTCACGAAGGAGGACGAGAAGACGCGCGATCGCTATGGCCGCAATCGCTTCGGGATGAGCTGCCTGCTGGCGCGGCGGATGATCGAGCGCGGAGTTCGCTACGTGACGATCAATATGTTCGAAACGGTTTTCAATGAGATCACCTGGGACATCCACGGCTCGGCCCCGTTCAGTCCGATTGCCTGCTATCGCGACCTCGTCGGTCCGATGTTTGACAATGGTTACAGCTCGCTGCTCGAAGATCTGCACGATCGCGGTTTGCTTGAAGACACGCTGGTGGTTGCAACCGGAGAGTTCGGGCGAACACCGAAGATCAATCCGGCAGGCGGGCGCGATCACTGGCCGCAGTGCTGGACGATGCTCATGGCCGGCGGTGGTGTCAGGGGAGGTCAGGTGATCGGGTCATCCGACGAGATTGGCGCCTATCCAAAAGATCGGCCGGTGGCCCCGGGGGAGGTGGCGGCGACCATCTGCCACTCGCTGGGGATCGAGCCGGAAACAGAGTTGCCCGGAGTTCAGGGGCGGCCGATCCGTGTTGTCGAGCACGGTATCAACCCGATTCACGAGCTCTTTTAAGCGAAGACCGGGCTCAATGCGGGCTCAATTTACGGAGGACCGATGAAGAGAGCGATCCTGATTCTGATGGCGCTGGCGTTTGGCATCTGGAGCAATGCCGGAGGAGGTGAGGCGATAGCCTCGCGGGCAGCGGGGAAGGAAGCAACCTCCGAGCCGTTGCTGTTCGATACGACGCGGCCGCCAGCCGAGGTGACGACACCGGCAGATGGCTGGAGCTTTCGCAATCATGTGATCCCGGTGCTGACGCGGCTTGGCTGCAATTCCGGTGCCTGTCACGGTGCACTGGCCGGGAAGGGCGGATTCAAGCTGACGCTGCGCGGCTATGATCCGGAGCTCGATTTCAACGTGCTGACGCGCCAGACTCAGGGGCGTCGCGTTAACCGCAACGAGCCGTCGCGCAGCCTGCTGCTGCTCAAGCCGACGATGACGATTGGTCACGGCGGTGGAAAGCGGCTCGATGTTGGCTCGCTCGAATACAAGGTTCTGAGCGAATGGATAGCCGGCGGGCTGACGGCTCCCGCCGAGAGTGATGCACGGATCGTCGGGCTTGAATTGTCACAGCGCTCACTGACGCTGGGCACCGGGGCCGAGGCGCAGTTGCGCGTCATTGCGCGCTACAGCGACAACCATCGCGAGGATGTCACGCGCTGGGTTAAATACAGCACCGCCGATGCCGGCGTTGCCACCGTCGATGATGACGGGAAGATCAAAGTGACCGGGCATGGCGAGACGGCGATCAGCCTCTGGTACCAGAGCAATGTCTCCTTCGCACGCGTCACCAATCCGTGGCCGCGCGAAATCCGGCCGGAGGTCTTTGCTGCCTCACCGCGGGCCGGCTTCATCGACGACCTCGTCATTGCGCGATTGCAGCAGTTGCGCATCGCGCCCTCTGACCAGTCATCCGACCGTGAGTTCATTCGTCGCGCCTTTCTCGATGCCACCGGGACGCTGCCGACTCCCGGCGAGGTCGCCGGTTTCCTCGCGGACCAGTCACCTCAAAAGCGTACGAAGCTGATCGACTCGCTGCTTGCGCGCGAGGAGTATACCGATTACTGGACCAACCGCTTTGCCGATACGCTGCTTGTCTCGTCGCGACTGCTGCGCGACAACGCCATGTGGTCCTTCTATAACTGGATTCGCGAGGGTGTGCGCACCAACAAACCCTATGATCGGATGGTGCGCGAGATCGTCACCGCGAATGGCAACACTCTCGAAAACGGTGCGGCCAACTATTATGTACTGCACAAGGAGACGACGGAGCTTAACGAGAATTTCTCGATGGCCTTTCTCGGGATGTCGATCACCTGTGCGCGCTGCCACAACCATCCGCTCGAAAAGTGGACGCAGAAGCAGTATTACCAGATGGCCAATCTCTTCGCCCGGATCGGGATGAAGAACGGGACGCGTGACGGGGATGTGCAGGTCTACAGCAATCCCTTTGGTGAGGTCAATCATCCGCGACTTGGACGGCCACTGCCACCGGCGCCGCTCGATGGCCAGACACTGGCCTTTGACGCCACAATCGATCGGCGCGAACACCTTGCCAACTGGCTGACCTCGCCATCCAATCCCTATTTTGCGCGTTCGTTTGTCAATCGCGTCTGGAAGAACTTCATGGGGCGCGGACTGGTCGAGGCGGTGGATGACATGCGCGCCACCAATCCGGCATCGAACGAGGAACTGCTTGCCGCGCTGACGAAGGATTTCACCGATCATGGCTTTGATCTGCGCCACCTGACGCGGACGATCATGAATTCGGCAGCCTATCAGCGCTCGGCGACGCCGAACGAGACCAACACGCAGGACGAGCGCTACTACTCGCGCTACATTCCGCGTCGACTGCCGGCCGAAGCGCTGCTCGATGGTATTTCCCAGGTGACAGGAGTACCGACCGAGTTTGCCGGACAGCCGCCCGGGACGCGGGCGATGCAGATTCCGGACGCCAAACTGGCCAACTATTTCCTGACGGTCTTCGGCAAGCCGCCACGACTGATCACCGTCGAGAGCGAGCGCACGGCCGAGCCCTCAGTCGCCCAGGCGCTTCACACGATCAACGGCGAGACACTCAACCAGAAGCTGCGCTCTCCGGGAGGCCTCGTCGACTCCTTCGTGCGCCTTGGGGTGAGTGACGAGATGGCGGTACACCACCTTTACCTCGCAGCCCTTTCGCGCCCGCCACGTCCCGACGAGGAGGCACGCCTGCTCGCCGCCATTCGCCAGAGCGACTCGCGCCGCCAGGCAATCGAGGATATCGCCTGGGCACTGCTCACCAGCAAGGAGTTTCTCTTTAATCATTAATGAAGATCAAATCCGTGGAGTGGGTGCCGATGTCAACCAGATTCTGGCGAATTATCAAGCTGACCGCATTACTTGAGGTGTTACTGCTCCTGACGCCGCTGCTGCCGGCGGGGCATCTGGTGCGGGCGCAGTCAGATAGTGACGGCTACACGCGGGTGGTCGCCCCGATCCTGCGCGAGCGGTGCATTGCCTGTCACAATCATACGACGCGCAAGGGCGGGCTCAATCTGGAGAGTTACGATTCTCTCGTTGCCGGGGGGAGGCGCGGGACTCCGATTCTTCCCGGGAAGAGCGGCGAGAGCCTGTTGCTGAAGTTCATCGATGGCACAATGCAGCCGCGGATGCCGCTCGGTGACGCTCTGAGCGACAACGAGATCGCCACGATTCGAAGCTGGATCGATGCCGGGGCACGCGGTCCGGCGAGCGAGATGGCGAAAGCGTCAGCGACGCCGGCACCCGAGCCAGCGCGTCGCGAGCTGCCGCCGCTGATGCCCTCACGGCCGTCAGCCTCGCCGATCGGCAGTCTCGCCGTCAGCAGTGATGGCTCGATGATCGCTGTCGGGCGCTACCGCGAAGTCGAGTTACTCGACGCGCGAACCGGCCGGGTGCGACAGACGCTCAAGGGGGCCGGTGAGCAGGTGCGCGCGCTCGGCTTCAGCCCTGATGGCAGGCTGCTGCTTGCCGGTGGCGGCAGCCCCGGCCAGTTTGGCGAGGTACGCCTCTGGGAGACGGCCGGCGGCACCGAACTGCGATCCTGGCGCGCCCATCGCGACAACATCACGGCGGCAGCCTTCTCTCCCGATGGGAAAATGATCGCGACGGCGAGCTACGATAAGCTGATCCGGCTCTGGGATGCGGGCAGCGGTGCCGAGATTCGCGTCCTCAGGGATCATACCGACGCCGTCTTCACGCTGGCGTGGAGTGCTGACGGACGGTTTCTCGCCAGCGGCGGCGCTGATCGGACGGTCAAGATCTGGGATCCATCGACCGGCAAGCGAATCTCGACCCTTGGCGACGCGCTCGATGCCGTCAATGCCATCGCCTTCGACCGCAGCGGCCGGCTGCTGGCCGGCGTTGGCGCTGACCGTATCATTCACCTCTGGCAGATTGGCGAGAGCGGCGAGGGGCGTCGCCTCCGCTCGCTGATTGCCCACGAGGACGCGATCGTCGCCGTTACCTTTGCGCCCGGTGCGAAGTCACTCGCCACCGCGGCCGCCGACCGCAGCCTCAAGATCTGGGATGTCGCCACCCTGACGGAGACTCATAACTGCGAGCCGCAGCCTGACTGGGCCCAGTCGCTCGCCTTCACACCCGATGGCCGGCTGCTGCTTGCCGGCCGCTTTGATGGAAGCCTTGGTTACTATGATCCGGCAACCGGTCGGGCCCGATCGGCCAACGGTCAAACCCGGTGATGACCTCTGCCGGGATCTGCACGGAACAAAGAGACGGAGTGAGCATGACGATGACGATGAAGAAGAGACTCCCGCTGCTGATGCTTCTGATAAGCCTCACCGGGATGCTGGCGCTGGCACAGATTGCCCAGCCTTATCTCAGCACGACCACTCCCATCGGTGGACGCCGTGGCGAGAAGGTGACGATCATTGTCGAGGGCTTCAACCTCACCGGTGCAACCTCGGTTCTTTGGGAGAAGCCGGGAGTCGAGGGGACGATCATTCTCAATGCCGAGACCGCGCGTGAGATTCCGGGACCGTCAACCGATCCGACGAAGCGCTACCAGGGTGATCGCGGTGTGCGCAACCGTCTGCAGATCGAGGTGCGCATCGCTGCGACTGCCGATCCCGGAGAGTACCTCTTCCGCCTCGTCACCCCGCTCGGCACCACCAACACCGCGACCTTCATCGTTGGAGCACTCCCCGAGACCCCGGAGGTCGAGCCGAATGACAGCCCCTCCGAGGCACGTGCCATCACTATCCCGACGACCCTCATCGGCGAGATGCAGCAGGTCGGTGATCAGGACTATTTTCGTTTCAGCGCTCGTGCCGGCCAGGAACTGGTCTTTGAGGTGGTTGCCTCCACCTTCGGCTCGCGCTTCGACGGAGTACTGACGCTCCTCGATGCCGATGGCAAAACGATTGCCAGCACGCTCAACACGAGGTTTCGCCGCGATGCCCTCCTCGCTCACCGCTTTACCGCCGATGGTCAGTACCTCCTGCGCCTTGCTGACTACGAGAAACGAGGCATGGGCAAAACCAACGAATTTGCCTATCGGCTCAACATTGGCGAATTACCGGTTATTACCGGATGGTTTCCTCTTGGATTGAGGCAGGGAACGACGGCGACACTCGCACTCTCCGGCTTCAACCTTGGTCGTGAGACACTCACCGTCGCGGCCCCGGCCATCGAGAGCTGGAACCCGACCCTGCCGCTTCGTCTTGATCGCCGGACTGATCGCCAGGTCCCCTCGAATCTCATCAAAATACCCCTTGGCAACAGCCCGGAGATCGTTGGCAGGCCCGGTGCCAGCTCGATGACCGCTCCCGAGGTCGTCACTCCGCCGGTGATCGTCAATGGCCGGATTGACAGTGCTCCGGCAGAGGACTGGTATCGTTTCAGCGCACGCAAGGGGCAGCGGCTGCTGATCGAGATTGGAGCCCAGCGCTACGGCTCGCCGCTCGACTCGGTAATCGAAATTCTGGACAGCGCCGGTCGACCAGTCCCGCGTGCCCTGCTTCGCTGCCTCCTCGAAACCTCTCAGACGCTCAATGATCGCGACTCGGCATCGCGTGGTATCCGCCTTCTCAGCTGGAGTGGCATTCAGCCGGATGATTACCTGCTGATTGGCAACGAACTGCTCCAGGTCGATGTGCTGCCCAAGGGCCCCGACGAGGATACCTTCTTCAAACAGTTCAACGGCCAGCGCCTCGGATTCCTCGACACCACACCCGAGTCTCACGCCGTCAACACGCCGATCTACAAGGTTTCGATCCATCCACCGGATGCCACCCTCCCGCCGAATGGTTTGCCACAGGTCAGGCTTGGCTACCGCAATGACGACGGCGGGCCGATGTATGGCAAGGATTCGCGCCTCACCTTCACCGCACCTGCTGATGGCGACTACTTCATCAGGCTGCGCGATGTCCGCGGTCTGCACGGCCCCGATTTCGCTTACCGCCTCACCATTCGTGAACCGGCCCCCGATTTTTCACTGACCATCGATCCGGAAAACCCCAACCTGCCGCGTGGCTCGTCGATTCCGGTCAATGTCACCGCCTTTCGCGCCGAGGGCTTCACCGGCGAGATCGAAGTGCGACTGACCAATCTGCCAGCGGGATTCTCCGCCAGTCCGGCGATCATTCGCGAGGGCGTCAACACTGCAACCATCCTCCTGCGCGCTGCTCCGGACGCTGCTCCCGGCGTCTCGTTCCCACTCCGCGTCGAGGGGCGCGCCGCTGTCGCCGGCCGTACCATCGTTCGCCATCCGATGGTTCGCGAGCGACTCGCCGTCGTCACCGTCACACCGGATCCTGAGCTGCTCGTCTGGATCGATCAGCCGACTGTTCGCCTCGAACCCGGTGGTACCGCCCTCGTCAACATCCGCATCCGTCGCGAAAAGGAGTTCAAGGGACGCATCCCCTTCGATATCCGTAACCTCCCACACGGCGTCATTGTCCGCGATGTCGGTCTCAACGGCGTTCTCATCACCGAAGATGAGACTACGCAGCGCTTCGAGCTCTCCGCCGAGCCCTGGACCCGCCCCGTCGAGCAACCGATCATTGTCGTCGGACGCATCGAGACCGCCTCGCCGCAGCGCTCCGAATTTCCCGCCAGCCCCTTCGCGCTCATTGTCGCCCCGGCGCCATCCGCCCCGGAGTCGAAGGTCAAGGCGGCCGGGAAATGAGCCGCGTCGTGCATCGTGTCGTGCTATTATGCCGCTCGGCCGATAGTCTGCCGGAGAGAGGGGATATGTGATATGAAAAGTCGCCTTGCGTCTTCGCTGATGCTCGTCGCCACAGGCCTTTTCCTGTCGGTGCCGACATCTTTGGCACAGCAGAAGAATCGCCGCCCGGTAATCGTTCAGCCGGGGGCACCAGGGAGTCCGACGCGGGAGTTGCCGGCGACGACACGGGCTGAACTGCCGCCGGTCTCTGCCGCCGATGTCCAATTCATGCAAGGGATGATCGTGCATCACGCGCAGGCAGTCGAGATGACCGATCTGATCGAATCGCATACCGACAACGCCGGAGTGCGAGCCCTCGGGGCGCGGATCAGCAGATCCCAGTCGGATGAGATCGCCTTCATGAAGAGATGGCTGGCTGCCCGTGGTCAGTCGATGACAATTGCCGCCGCTGAGATGCACCATATGCATCACAACATGCATAACAGCAGGAATGGCACCTCCCACGAAGCCGGTGCCCTCATGCCCGGAATGCTCACCCCGCAGCAAATGGAGGCTCTGCGCCGATCACGCGGGGCGGAGTTCGATCGGCTCTTCCTGTCAGGGATGATCCGGCATCACGGCGGAGCACTCGATATGGTCAGGGATCTCTTTGCCGCCGCCGGCGCCGGGCAGGAGGCTGAACTCTTCACCTTTGCGACCGATGTCGACAGCGGACAACGCGCCGAAATCAGAGTTATGCAGAATATGCTGGAGAAGATAAATTCGAAGGAGAAACGATGAATCGACTGCGGAACATTGCCTCGCGGCTGCTCTCTGCCACCTTTCTGTTGATGATCTCCACCTTTGCAGTCAGTGCCCAGACACCGCCGGAAGCAGCAAAACCCGCGCCGGCGGCGCAAGGCAGCGATCTGGCACCGGAGCCGGCACCGCCTCTTCCCGCTGGCATGACCGGCTCGGATGTCAACGATCCGCGATTCAAACTTGCTCCCGGCATCTATAATGCCGGTGCGATCGCGATGGGGATGCGCCACCTCTCGCTGCTCAGGAAGCCGGACGCCTTCCAGCTTGGCGCGGATGATCCTGCCAATCCAAAAGTTCAGAAAACGCTCGGGCTGCTCGGCATTGCCGACACCTCGAAGATGTCGCGATCGTCTCAGCTTGTCAGAGCCCAACTCGCCTTCGCCAACTCCGATCTTGCCTTTCAGGGCAAATACCTCTTTCAGGGCAACTTCTACGGCGTCAATATCTATGACATCTCCAACCCCGCCAGGGCCCGGTTGCTGACCTCGATGGTCTGTCCCGGTGGGCAGGGAGATGTCTCCGTCTACAAGAATCTGATGTTCATGTCGGTGGAGATGCCGAATGGCCGAATCGACTGCGGCACTCAGGGATTTGCCCCCGCTCCGCCGTCGACGACCGCCGACCAGCCGCCATTGCCCGCTCCACAGAAAGAGCGCTTTCGCGGCGTGCGCATCTTTGATATCTCCGACATCAGAAGCCCGAAGCAGGTGGCCACAGTGCAGACCTGTCGCGGCTCGCATACCCATACTCTGATCATTGACCCGAAGGACAAGGATAACGTCTATGTCTATGTTTCCGGCACATCGTTCGTCAGACAGAGCGAAGAGCTCGCCGGCTGCTCCGACGAGGCGCCCGAGAAGGACCCGAACACGGCACTCTTCCGGATCGAGGTAATCAAGGTTCCGCTGGCCGCCCCGCAGCAGGCGGCAATCGTCTCAACTCCGCGAGTCTTCATGGATCCGCGCACCGGGGTCATCAACGCTCTCAATAACGGTGGAACCCACGGTGCCAAGGGGCTCGAAAAGCCGAGCGACAGCGACCAGTGCCACGACATCACCGCTTACTCGGAGATCGGTCTCGCCGCGGGTGCCTGCTCCGGTAACGGGATCATTCTCGACATCAGCGATCCCGTCAATCCAAAGCGGCTCGATGCCGTCAATGATCCGAACTACGCTTATTGGCATTCCGCCTCCTTCTCGAACGACGGTAAAAAGGTCGTCTTCACCGATGAGTGGGGTGGAGGCCTTGGCGCGCGCTGTCGCCCGAATGACCCCGCCAAGTGGGGCGCCGATGCCATCTTTGATCTGACGAATGGCCGACTCAAATTTGCCAGCTATTACAAGATGCCGGCAGCCCAGAGTGATGCCGAGAACTGCGTCGCTCACAACGGCTCGCTCATCCCGGTGCCCGGACGTGACATCGAGGTGCAGTCGTGGTACCAGGGGGGCATCTCCATCGTCGATTTCACCGACGCTACCAAACCGGTCGAGATCGCCTATTTCGATCGCGGCCCGATCAATCCGCAGGTGCTGGTGCTCGGCGGTCATTGGTCGGCTTACTGGTATAACGGCCATATCTATGGCTCGGAGATCGCACGCGGCCTCGATATCCTTGAACTGACTCCGAGCAAATTTCTGACGCAGAACGAAATCGATGCCGCAAAATCGGTGCGCTTCGCCGAGTTCAATGTGCAGAATCAACAGCGCATCACGTGGCCACCGCGCCTCGTAGTCGCCAAGGCCTACATCGATCAGCTCGAACGCTCTAAGGGGTTGCCGTCCGACCGGATCGCCACTCTGCGCCGCGCAATTCGGACAGCCGAACAGTCAAGCCTCAGTCGCTCATCGCTCGACCGGCTGCGCCAGCTCGCTGATCAACTCAGGGATGGCAGCGCCGGAGCGCTCAGCACTGCCGATGCCGGCCGGATCGAGGCCCTCGCTGAGGTTCTGCGCAAACCGATGAAGTAGCCCGACGCCACACACGTCGCGCCTGTACATGGAATGGAACCCGGGATGACGATGGCACTTGCACTGGCTGGTGATGGCGGAAGCCACCTGATGCTGACGATCTTTGTCATCTTCGTCGCCGCCAAGCTGGCGGCGGAGATCTTTGAGCGACTCCGCCAGCCGGCGGTCGCCGGTGAAATCCTTGCGGGGATCGTCATCGGCCCGGCAGTGCTCGGCCTCGTCACCCCTAATGAACTGACCGGAGCACTCTCCGAGATCGGGGTGATGTTCCTCCTCTTCCTCGTCGGGCTGGAGACTAAGCCCTCCGACATCTTCCGCGTTGGTGGTCGCGCAATGCTTGTGGCCGTCTGCGGAGTGATCGTCCCCTTCATCTGCGGCTGGCTGATCATGCTCGCCTGGGGCGAACCGCGCATCGAGGCAATCTTCGTCGGAGCCGCGATGGTCGCCACCTCTGTCGGCATCACCGCGCGGGTCCTTGGCCAGATGGGCCTGCTCAGCCTCGACGTCAGCCGCATCATCCTTGGCGCCGCCGTCATCGATGATATTCTCGGCCTGCTCATCCTTGCCGTCGTCAGCAGTATGGCAAAGGGCGGAATCAACTATCTCCAGATTCTGACCACCGCCGGACTGGCCATTGGCTTCACCCTCCTCGTCGTCTTTGTCGGGGCACGTACCGTCAGCCGCATCCGCCCCCGAATCGAACGACTCAAGGTCGGACAGTCCTACCTCATCTTCGGACTCTCTCTCTGCCTGGCACTGGCACTGGTAGCCAGCTCCATCGGTGTCGCCGCCATCATCGGGGCCTTTCTCGCCGGCATGGCTCTCTCTGAGGCCTCCGAGGGTACCGACATGCGCCATCAGACCGAGGCCGTGACCGAGTTTCTCCTGCCTTTCTTCTTCACCAATATCGGTATGCATCTCAACCTCGGCGCCTTTCTCAATGGCTCAGCGGTGATGCTCGCCCTCCTCGTGACGCTGCTCGCAGTAATTGCTAAGATCATCGGCTGTGGCGGAGCCGCCTGGACTATGGGCAGACGCAAGGCGCTCCAAATCGGTGTCGGCATGGTTCCTCGCGGTGAGGTCGGTATCGTCGTCGCTCAGATCGGCCTCGGCCTCGGTGTCATCAGTGATGCCATCTATGGCGTAGTCCTTTTCATGGCCATCGCCACAACTCTCATCGCCCCGCCATTCCTCGCCATCCTCTTTCGTCACGAAAAACCGGTCGATCAGCCGCCAATTCTCCCCATCAGCCATATATCATGATTGATTGAGCCGGGATCTGTGCTTCTCCGGCCCGTACACGGACCCCTCCTGAGTTTTCCGATACAGTTAACTGATTTGGGTGATTCGGGGAGTCCAGCAGCAGTCATCCCTCGCGAACGAGAGTCGCAATGCTTGACGGGCTCAGTGTCACCGTGGCGACCTCGCTGCCAATGACTGTCTCGACACGGCGTTCTTCGTTTGAGGCATTAATGATTACGACGACAATGCGTCCATCAGGATTACGGAAAGCGACATTGGCAATGTCGTTGGCCGACTCGGAGCTTTCGATGCGCACGGCACCACGTTCGATAAACTTCATGAAGTGGCCATAGAGATCGAAGTCGAACTCTTCGGTAACCTCGCGAGTCGCCGAGTTGAGAGTCAGAATGGTTCTGCTTGCGGGAAAGGGGCCGTTGTTGGGCTTGCGCTTCTCATCGAGCATGGTCACCCACGAATTGTAGCTCGATGCGTGATGACGCAGGCGCTCGATGATCTGACGACCACCCCGCAGCCCGAAGACCGAGCCCTCGGTAAAGCGAATCGGGACATCGGCAAATTCGCGATGGAAGACTGACATCCCGGATGGCCGCCCGGCATAACCGTGAAATGCGACGCCGTCAACATAACGGGCAGCACGCTGGTCACGAAGAATCGTTCGGGGATAGCCAATGCCCGGATCATCACCCTCGGCATTTTCGTTGAAGTTGTGATCGTAACACCAGATTCGGGTCTTCAGTCTGCGCTTTTCGAATGCCGGACCGAGATGATCACGAATGAAGTCACGCTCCTGTTCGCCGGTCCACTGGCAGGAGGGGTAGTGCCATCGCGTGTCTTTCTCTTTTGCCCGGTCGACGCCGGGTTCATTCTGAATGGTGACTGCATAAATCGGGATGCCGGCAGCCTGGTAGGCTTCGATGAATCTGACAAAATATGCAGCGTAGGCCGCATACCACTGCGGAAGCAGGCTGCCACCAATCAATGATCCGGTGCTCTTCATCCAGCCGGGCGGGCTCCATGGCGAGGCGAAGAAGAGCAGTTGCGGGTTGATCTTTAGTGCGAGCCTCAGTGCCGGGAGGATGTAGCCCGTATCCTTTTCAATCGAGAATCGCTTCAGCTCGGGATCGGTCTCTCCGGCGGGGATGTCATTGAACGAATACCACGGATCCCCGGTGAAATCGGGAGTGCCGATGCAGATACGCATCAGGTTCATGCCGATCCCGTGCGACGGGCTGACCAGCCGCTCAACGACGCGTTGCCGTTTCTCCGGCGACAGGCGCGAGAGATTCCAGCAGGTTGCCGGTTCGAGGCTCGAACCAAACCCGAGCATTTGCTGGAAGCTCTTCTCCGCATCAATGACGATTCGCCATCGGCTCTCTGCCGCAGGCCGGGCATGGCTGAAAGTGACCGGCGACTGCTCCGCCATTCGCCGTGATCGGTCGAGCGTGCTGATCCACATTCGTCCGCTTCGCCCGTTCGCAGTGCTGCCAATTGCCCCTGTCAGAGCTGCCGCTGACAGCCTGCCAAAGTCTCTTCGCGTCAATCTCTTCATTGCTGAGTCCTCATCGCCAATCGAGCGTCATAATCTTTGCCAGACATATGAGTCGCAATCATTTCAGCGATCTGAGGAGTCCGACCAACTCACCCGTGATCTTGTCAGAGGCCCCGACCTCGAGGTAGCTGCTTCGTGCGCGCCACGTCTCATATCCGCCGAGTCGGTGCTGCTCCGGGGTTGGCAGGTAGCCATTGTAGCCATTTGCCAGCGAGATGGTGAAGTGGCCGGCGAATGGGGATCTCTTCCTGAGGTCAAGCCCGATGGCGGTGAAGACCTCACAGGGAATTGCCGCGATGCTCAGCCCGCCGAGGCGATGCACCTGTAACCTGACCGGCACCTCATCGGGATATTGGCTCAGCAGCACGGCCTCGCGCGCATAGATCGCCGGCTGCCCGCTGAACTGACCATCCTTGTCGCGCGGCGTCTTCTCGATCAACTCCCTTGCCTCAGTCAGTTCAGCCGGACTCGCCTTGCGGACCTTCAACCTGATGTCCTTCTCTGCGCTGCCAAGTTGCAGATAGCGTGCAAAGGTCAGCTTTTCGTAAGCCTTGATCGTCGCCGCGGCAACGCTGCGGGCGACAACCTCTATTTGTTCGCCTGGTTGCCGCTTTCCCGGATCGGGTGCGGCATAGTTGACATTGTTGACATCGCCGCTCGTCCCGTTCGACATTATGCCGACAAATGGCGGCTTGCCGGCATACCGCTCACCAGTCGCTTGCAGCAGCCTTGTCATCTCACTGGCATAAGCGCCAAAGTAGTCGGCTGAGATCGCCGGGTTGCCGCCAACATAATGCAGGCTGTAATTGGCCAGCAGCGCAATCGGCCGCTGGTCACTTAAGGCGCGCGCCGTGATGATGGTGATCTCCGGATCGGTCGGACCAGCGGGATGGCTGACCTGCGCGTTCTGGTAACCGGGATTCATCCTCACCCGGTCTGCGGTACTGCCAAATGGATTGCTGTATTGCTGACCATCTTTCATCACCCACCTTCGATTGAAGACCTGTGACGGATCGGAGCCCTTTCCCCAGGCAATCTCTGCCGGTTCGAGGTTGCGGTGTGCCTGAATGATGCTCTTCGCAATCATCCCCGGCAGCTTCGCGAGATACTCCGGATCGGGATCACTCTGAAAGACGGAAGTCATCGTTGCCGCCGTGTGAGTATGCGTTGCCGAGATCAACATTGCGGCAGCCGGCACTCCGATTGTCCGTGAGGCTGTCTCTTTGGCCTTCTCGGAGATTTCGCGGGGAATCATGCACGAATCGACGACACAAAAGATCAGCTCGCGACGGCCATCATTAAGCGCGAAGCTGCGCGCGTACATCGGATCATGCACCGAGTTGGCAAAACCTCCCCGCATGCTGCCATTGATCGGCACCGGAAAGCGGTCAGGCGTGATCGATTCGGCATGCGCCCCCGCCCTCAAAGTGACGGGTACTGCTCCGATGGGGAGCATCAGCAAGGATAATACTGCAATCAATAGTTTTGGCATGTAATACCTCACATTCATTTGTGCAGGTTGTGCAAGTACTTAAATTGAATCAATTGATATCAGAGTTGATCCTGCGGCAGCTTTGCCCCCGTTATGATGACATGGCTCAAGCAGCTTTGTTACTGAAAAGTAAAGAGATGACATCTGATGGGGCAGAAGAGCCGGGGTATCTTGTCATCTGGCACTCATCAATTATTTATGTTTATCCCAGTAATGTTTTCTGTACGATTCTTCAATGAAAAAGTATTCAGAGACCACGTCGAGGACGATCGTATTCTGTGCACAGACCGTGTAACCAACGCTGCTCATAAATGTAACGATTTCAGATTTTAGTGGATCGATACATGAATCCTCAACGATAACAAGGTTTGGTCTGAATCTGTTCCAGTCGTTGGATTTGAGAACGTAAAGGTCATATCCTTCAACATCAACGCTCATAAAATCAATAGTCTTGTTCGGTGATATATAGGATTCAAGGACTTCTAATAATGGGATTGCCGGAACCTTTACCTCGTATTTTACCAAATGAGATAGTCTCATCTTGTCAATAAACTCTTTTGAAAAACTGTTCATTGGCGAAGCTTCATCTATCACATGGTATGTTAGTTCCCCTTTGTGAGGTGAAATCCCTATTTCAAGGTTGATGTCACGAGGCCGTACTTTGTCGAAGAGGGCTTTACTCCCCGGACGAGCCTCGATATTTATACCCTGCCAGCCATAACAGTAAAAGAAATATGTATTTGATCCCTGTGAAGGATGATAGGCCCCGACATCAACGTAAAATCCCGTCTGCTTGTCTGATCCCAGAATATGGCGAATGATCATATCCTCTCCGGCAGAGGAAAATGATGGGGCAAAAGAGTCGAATCCCATTACCAGCTTTTGAATATTGCGTTTAAGGACAGGGGGAACTATTTTTTTAATGGCAAGTCTGAAATCAGATATTATCATATATAAACTATGCGTCTTTCAAGCAGTTTTGAGGCAGTTTTGTGTCTGACGCCCGCGTCAGGGTATGTTGCGAAGTCGCGCTGATTTGCAACGCTGAAAGGATATAGTATTCCTCAAAACTTAGACAGTTGATTAATGAATCGGTGAGAGAAAGGCGTTTGAGAAATTGTCTTAAGGTCTTCTACTCAGCTGATCCCCTGTGTTATAAAATCGCTAAATTGTGTCCAATAGTCTCGTGCCCGATGGGCTCAAAGATCGTGGTAAGCCGAGCAGACCGGGAAAATCCTGAAAGGGTCGTCATGAAGAGATCGAAGCTGATTGTTCTGCTGTTGAGTGTGATATCAGTTCTCTGGATGTTGCCGGGCAGGGATGGCCGGGTGGGGGCAGCGGAGGAGGTGCGATTCAATCGTGACATTCGGCCACTGCTTTCGGACAAGTGTTTTTACTGTCATGGGCCGGACGAGAGAAACCGGAAGGCAGGGTTGCGGCTGGACACCTTTGAGGGGGCGACGAAGGATCGGGGCGGGTATCGTGTGATAGCCCCGGGGCGGCCGGACGAGAGTGAATTGTTGCGGCGGGTGAGTACGCATGACGCTGTGGCGGTGATGCCGCCCCCGGCCTCGAAGAAGGAGCCGTTGACAGCGGCGGAGGTGGGGCTGCTGCGACGATGGATCGAGCAGGGAGCAGCCTATGAGGGGCACTGGGCATTTCAGCAACTGGCATCGGTTCGCCCGCCGGAGGTGAAGGGCAGGGAATGGGTTCGCAATGAGATCGATCGCTTCGTGCTGGCGCGACTGGAGCGTGAGGGGATCACGCCATCGCCGCAGGCCGATGGAAGAACGCTGATTCGGAGGCTCTCGCTGGATCTGCTCGGTCTGCTGCCGACGCCGGAAGAGGCAGAGTCATTCGCGGCGGTTTTCGACAAGGCGGGACCGCGGCGTCAGGATGAGTTGTATGGCCGGCTGGTGGAGCGGCTGCTGGCGTCACCGCATTACGGGGAGCGTTGGGGGCGCCACTGGCTGGATCAGGCGCGCTATGCCGATTCGAACGGCTACACGATCGATGGTGAGCGGGTGATGTGGCCGTGGAGAGACTGGGTGATTGAGTCGCTCAACCGGGATGTCCCATTTGATCGATTCACGATCGAGCAGTTGGCGGGAGACCTGCTGCCGTCGCCGGCAGATGCGCGGCAGGCGAAGGCGCAACTGGTGGCAACAGGATTTCACCGCAACACGGTGATCAATGAAGAGGGGGGCGTCGACCCGGAGCAGGCCCGGGTCGAGCAGGTGATGGACCGGGTAAGCACCACCGGGGCGGTCTGGCTGGGGCTGACAGTGGGCTGTGCGCAGTGCCATTCGCACAAATTCGATCCGATCTCGCATCGTGAGTATTACCAGCTCTATGCGTTCTTCAATTCGACGATGGATTATAACAACCTCGGGCCGACGGTCTTTGTCAGGAAGGGGGAGATCTTTGGCCGTGAGGAGCAGTCGAGGGAGAGCCGCGAGTCGGTCACTGGTCAATTGCAGCAGGAGGAATGGGAACGGGCGG
>CAIKMY010000046.1 GCA_903828635.1 uncultured Acidobacteriota bacterium | reverse complement strand
TTGGGACACTGCACGCTGGATTCGCCGCGAATCAGGGATGTGTTTCAATGTTGCCTGTTCCGATTCAGGCTTTTTCGATTCAGTTACCTGTCGCCACGCTGCTGGCGAACATAGCGGGCGACAACGCCAACTGGTGCCAGCCAGACGCCATTGGCCGGATCCTGCGCGTAGGGCAACAGTTTCTCAAGCATCGAGACTCGCGTTGTCTGATTGCCACCGCGATTGATCTCGTGTCCCGCCAGCACCAGCCACTGGCCGTTCTCCCGTGCTTTTTCGATCAGCGGCAGAATCTGGTCGAACTCCCTGCCATCCATCTCCATGCCGGTGAGCTGTGCAAAGTCGACGTAGCCGGGATCGTTCGGTGCCTCGTCAAGCCAGCCGCGCCCGGTGAGGTGCAACTCCGCCACTACCGGCACATAGCTCTTCGTCTGACGCCCGCGCCCGACAAACTTCTGGCCGCAGGGATAGGCGAATGACTCCGCCTCAACCCCGAGCATCGCCCGCAGCGACCTCCGCGCCTCCTTCAACTCGGCGCGCATTTTGGCAAGGTCGTAATCTTCCAGCGCCCGTGTCCGCGAAAAGGTGAAGTTTCCGCTGCACGGATGAATCACTGAGTGGCTGCCGATCTCATGCCCGGTCGCTGCCATCTTCTTCCAGCCGTCGAGCCGCTTCTCCACCGCCGGCGGCATGACGTAGAAGGTCGCTTTTGCCCCGTGACGATCAAATATTGCCGCACCAACGTCTACCTGGCTGACCCGTGCGTCATCAAAGCTCAGGCTCACTGCCACTCTCTTTCCCTCAGGCCAGGCAAACTTTGACGCCGTTGGTTGCGCGGACTGACTGTGCGCGGTCACCGTTCTGCCCGTCATCGTTGCCACGCCCGGCAACAGACCAGCCATAATGATGACTATGATGGAGATCGGGAGGAAGATATGTTTCATAAGTCAGCAGGCAGGGAACTGCCGGTTGCCGGGGTGTGACCCGACAACCGACGTTATTGAAAGAATCAGGCAACCGTCACTTCGCTTGCGAGATAGACATCCTGGATCGCCTGGAGGATCTCGACGCCCTCCTTCATCGGCCGCTGGAAGGCCTTGCGACCGGAGATGAGGCCCATGCCACCGGCACGCTTGTTGATCACGGCCGTGGCCACCGCCTCGGCCAGATCGCTCTGCCCCTTCGACTCGCCACCCGAGTTGATCAGCCCCTGACGGCCCATGTAACAGTTGGCCAGCTGATACCGCGTCAGGTCGATCGAATTTTCGCTCGTCAGCTCAGTGTAGACGCGATCGTCGATCTTGCCGTAAGGATTCTCCTTCGAGGCCAGCGCCTTGTAGCCGCCATTATTGGTTGGCAGCTTCTGCTTGATGATGTCGGCCTCGATCGTCACTCCGAGGTGATTGGCCTGTCCCGTCAGGTCAGCCGAGGTGTGATAGTCCTTGTCCTTCTTGAAGCCCGGGTTGCGCAGGTAACACCAGAGCACCGTGAAGAGCCCGAGCTCGTGCGCGTGCTGGAACGCCTCGCTGACTTCCTGCAACTGACGCGTCGATTCATCAGAGCCGAAGTAGATCGTCGC
>CAIKMY010000045.1 GCA_903828635.1 uncultured Acidobacteriota bacterium | reverse complement strand
CCCGTCTGCTCCTTGCGATAACGAGCCATGAAGGGGATCGTCGCTCCCTCTGCCGCCAGTTGCAGCACGGCCCCGGCCGAGCCGATCGGAATTGTTGGAAACTGAGACTGAAACCACGTAGCAAAATTCAAACTTACCGCTCCTTGACTGTTGATTTTGATTTATTCGAAGACACCGGGCTTCGATTCCGGCATCACCTTGTTGCTGCGCCATTCGACCCATCTGACTCTACCGGCACGAATTGCTTCCCGCACCAGACGCTCGCGACGACTCAGCGTCGAAACGCCAGTCTTGACCTCAAGAAAGACCACCTCATTAACACGATTCGCCGCATCGTCATTCAACCCGTCAAAGATGACGAAATCGACCGGACTGCCGATGAAACGCGCATCGCGTGGATTGAACTGAAAATCGGGCAGATGCGGGACGAGATGCTCAGTCACCTTGCCGGTAGTCACTGCCTGGCTGCGCTGAATGGCATCCTGGCGAATCGACTTCTCCTGTTCAGCCTTCCACTCTGCCAGCTGGCGGTCAGCCTCGCGAGTCGCCATTTCCTGCTGCTCGCGACGAACCTTCGAGAGTTCATGCTCACACCACAACTGAAACTGGCGGTGAGCGCTGACGAGCGCTTCACGCTGCGCGCCGGCAAGGAGCGCCGCCGCTTCATGCTGACGCCACTCGTCGTAACGACCACGCTCGCGCCGCGCAATCTCCTCCTCGAAACGTGTCCGCCACTGCTCGATGCCACTCTGCACCATTGCCGGCAATTCCGCCTTGAGCAGTTCCCGACGGTAATTGAGATAGACTCCGACCCCGACGGCAATCAGAAGCATCACCAGAAGCACAATCTGCAGCGAGTCCATCGATTCCATTGGGATTAGCCTGAAATGAACGGCCGGCCATGCCGCCATCAGGAATGAGACCCGGCACCAGTGCCGTCTGCCGGAGAGAGCAGCATCACCGGAATCGTCCGGTTGCCGGCACGCACCTTGTATGCGGCATAGCCGATATACACCTCGACTGCCCGCTGCCAATAAGCTTCTCGCTCGTCGCCGGTCACCTCTCGGGCAATGAAGTTGCGCGTCTCGCCGTTGATCATCAGTTGCGCCTCAGGATGAGCCAGCAGGTTGTGATACCACGCCGGATGATGATGCTGCCCCCAGTTCGAGGCAATCAGCACGTATCGATCATCGACCGGAATACCTACCAGTGGCGCATTCCGTGGCTTGCCACTCTTTGCCCCGATCGACCTCAGCGTCACTATCGGGAATCCGGCAAGCAGACTGGTCAATGACGACCTGCCACCTGACAACGTAATGATCTGGCGATCAATGAATGGCAGGCAGAGCGAGAAGATCCAGGTCACCGGACGTAAAGCCACCACCCTGTGTATCATCTTCTGCCACGCTTTTGGCTGACTGTGCTCTTTCATTCTGCCTGCCCTCGCGAATCATTTACACTTTCTTTGTCTCAAGCAGCGACCGCACGACAGCCGCCGCATTGGCCCCGGTAAAACCAAACTTCTCCATCAGCACCTGGTAAGGTGCCGAAGCTCCAAAGCGATCGAGCCCGATAACCGCGCCCTTCTCGCCGACATACCTCGACCAGCCGAAAGTGACACCGGCCTCGATCGCCACGCGAACCGTGACCTCCGCCGGCAGAACCTCGCGCTGATATGCCGGTGTCTGCTTCTCGAAGAGCTGCCAGCTGGGCATACTGACGACACTGGCGCCAATCCCCTCAGCCGCGAGAATCTCCTGCGCCTCGATTGCGACGGCAACCTCAGATCCGGTGCCGATGAAGATAGCATCGACCGAGCCGGTCGGCGAGGGGCTCAGGACGTAGGCGCCGCGCTCGACCCCTTCGGCCGAGGCATATTTTGATCGATCGAAGACCGGCAATTTCTGACGCGTCAGCGCCAGTGCCGTCGGCCCGTGGCTGTTGGCGAGGGCCACTCGCCAGGCGACCGCTGTCTCGTTGGCGTCCGCCGGCCGGATCATCGTCAGGTTCGGCACCATTCGCAACCCCATCAACTGCTCGATCGGCTGGTGGGTCGGCCCGTCCTCGCCAAGACCAATACTGTCATGAGTGTAGACATAGATGGTCGGCAAGCCCATCATGGCCGCCATACGCACCGCCGGCCGCATATAATCGTAGAAGACCATGAACGTCCCGCCAAACGGGATCAGTGGCCGCATCAGCGCCATGCCGTTCATCACCGAGCCCATGCCGTGCTCGCGCACTCCGAAGTGGAAATTGCGACCGCCATAATTACCCGGCTGGTACTCACCCATCCCTTCAAGGAAGGTATTGTTGGATGGTCGCAGATCGGCTGATCCGCCAAGCAGCATCGGCAGAACCCGGGCAAAGGCATTGAGCACCTTGCCTGAAGCCTCACGCGTCGCCATTGCCTTATCCGGCGGGAATGATGGCATGGCCGCCTGCCAGTTGTCCGGCAACTGCCCCGCCTCCCACTGTCGCCACCGGGCACCAAGGTCCGGATGGGATGCCTCATAGGCCGCGAGCCGCCCGCGCCACTCGCTTTCGAGCGCGGCACCACGGTCGACCGCCGTGCGGAAGTGGGTAATAACCTCATCCGGCACACTGAACGGCTCCTCGCTCGGCCAGCCGAGATTCTGTTTCGTCAGCCTCACCTCATCGACTCCCAGCGGCTCACCATGCGCCTTCGATGTCCCGGCCCGGTTTGGGCTGCCATAGCCGATCGTTGCCTTGACGCAGATGATCGATGGTCGCGGGTCTCCCTGCGCCACCCGGATCGCCGCCTCGATCCCGTCAAGGTCGTTGCCATCCTCCACCGTCTGCACATGCCAGCCGTAGGCCTCAAACCGCTTCGCCCGATCCTCAGTGAAGGCGATGCTCGTGTTGCCATCGATCGAGATGTGGTTGTCATCATAAAGATAGATCAGCCGCCCGAGCCGCAGATGGCCGGCCATCGACGCCGCCTCCGCAGCCACCCCTTCCATCAGGTCGCCATCCGAGACAATCGCGTAAATGTAATAATCGAAGAGCTCGTGCCCCGGTCGATCAAACATCGAGGCAATGTAGTTCGCCCCGATCGCCATCCCGACTCCATTGGCGAACCCCTGCCCCAATGGCCCGGTCGTCGTCTCGATTGCCGGCGATATCTCACACTCCGGGTGGCCCGGCGTCAGGCTGCCCCACTGCCGAAATTGCTTCAACTGATCAAGCGTATAATCCTCGTATCCCGTCAGATGCAGCATACTGTACAGGAGCATCGAGCCATGACCAGCCGAGAGAATGAAACGATCCCGCCCCGGCCACCGCGGATGGCGCGGACTGTGGCGCATTACCCGCGTCCAAAGGACATACGCTGACGCCGCCATCCCCATGGGCATCCCCGGATGGCCCGAGTTTGCCTTCTGCACCCCGTCCATTGCCAATACTCGAATCGCATTGACCGCTTGTTCCTCGATCTTGTTCACTTCCGTCATGATTCTCTCTTCCGGTCCTTCCTCTTCTTCTTCTTTTTGTTTAATTTACCTGCTCGCTTTGAGTCATCGAAGCCCGTCCGGCCCCCTCAGGCAGTTTCTCCGGCATTATCACCGGCAGCAGCCTCTCGGCAAACAAAGATGAATTGACCAGCGTCTGCACAATGTAAAGCCCGGGTTGATAAAAGACGGTATTGACAAAGACGGTCACATTGTCAGCATACCCGCCTGCCGGCACTGAAAATCCAGCCGGCTGCGACACCGCCACCGTCTGCATCCGGTCAGGCGTCAGGATGCGGACCTCCGTCAGATACTGGCCGTCTCCCTCCCAGTGATTGAGCACCGCCATTCTGATCAGCGTTACGGGAAACTGCGGTACCACGATTTGGTGCATGACTCCCATCAGACTCAACTGGCCGGAGGCCTCCACCCGAACATCTTCACAGAATAGCGTGTAATTGAGTTTCAGTGATTTTATATCTTCCGGATTATTCATTGGTTATTCCTGAGATGATATCTTACCTTATCGGATAAAATCGCCAATCGCGATAATCAAAATGCCACCACTCAAATTCATTGACAGTGAACCCTTCGGCCTCCATTGCGGCACGAAGAAGGTCGCGGCGGCGACGCTGTTCGGAAGTGCCGCCGGCATAACCGGGATAGGCGCGTTCGGTCATCTCATCATAATCGCTGGGCATCTCAACCTGAAGCCCGGTGCGGAGGTCATAGAGCGAAAGATCGACAGCGCAACCGCGGTTATGACGTGAGCCCTTGGCGGGGTTGGCGACAAAGTGGCGCTTCGCGGGCGGGGTGGCATCCCAGAATGCCCTGGTGACCGACCAGGGGCGAAAACCGTCAAAGACGACGAGGCCATAACCCGACTTTGCCAGCGATCGATGGACGCGAACGAGTGCCTCGGCGGCTGGCCGCTGCAGGAAGGCGCGCGCTTCGCTGTAGAAGCGCTGTTTCATAAAATTATTGGTCGTCGCATAGCGAATATCGAGATGGATTGTCGCATCGAGTGTGACCAGTTCGACGAGGTCCGGGGGGCGAGTCGCCTGCGGATCGCGAGGCATGCCAGCGGGCAGGCCACTCTGCGCTGATGCAAACGTGACAAGAAACACCACGGTCAATAGCAGGCGGCAAAGTAATCGATGGCATCGAAGAATCAGGGAATCGATCATTCATTCACCCAGAACTCTGAAGGATTTCAAACCGATCGGGAGGAGATCACCCTGAGAAGGGCGACAGCTTCCCGATTCCCACCGGGTGCGACAAGCCTTGATCAGGATCTGCCCCTCGGAAAGCCCGTCGAGGGCAATGGTCAGCCATTCGACCGGGCCGGAGAATGAAATCTCGACGACGCGCCCCACGCCCAGTGAGAGGCGCGGAGTGCCGCCAAGTTCAACCTCCTCGGGACGAAAGACCAGCCGCGGGCTCCCGGCAATCGCGGCAAGCGGCATCCCTGCAGGCAGCGGCAGCCAGCGTTCGCCGGGCAGGATGATCCTCTCTCCGCTGATCACCACATCAACAATGTTCGCGGCACCAAGGAATCTGGCAACGAACTCGGTGCACGGCTGGCTGTAAACCTCCTCGGGGGTGCCTATCTGTTCAAGATGCCCGCGATTGAGGATGGCAAGCTGGTCGCCAAGCTCCATCGCCTCTTCCTGATCGTGAGTAATGAAGAGCGCCGGCACGCGCAGCTTTCGCAGCAACGAGCGAATTTCGCGACGGAGGCCTGCCCGGGTACGCGGATCGAGCGCACTGAAGGGCTCATCAAAGAGGAGCATCGCCGGGCGGTAGGCGAGAGCACGGGCGATGGCCACGCGCTGCTGCTGGCCGCCGGAAAGCTGCGAAGGGTACTTTTCACGCTGCTCAACCAGCCCGATCATCCCGAGCAGATCGGCGACCACCCGGTCGCGATCAGCACGCGAAATACCGCGTATTCGCAGCCCGAAGGCAATATTCTCGGCGACGGTCATTCGTGGAAAGAGCGCGTAGTTCTGAAAGATGACGCCAAGATTTCGCTCACGAGCCGGGAGCCGCTCGACGCGACGACCGAAAAGCGAGATCTCACCGGCATCGGGAACCTCAAGGCCGGCAATCAGGCGCAGAGTCGTCGTCTTGCCGCTGCCGGAATGGCCAAGCAGAGCCAGAACCTCACCCTCCGCGATCGAGAAACCGATCCGGTCGAGCACCATCTCGCCACCATATCTCTTGCACAGCCCGTCAACTACCAGAGCCGCACCTTTATCATCTGTCACAGTCTCTCCATCCCTCGTAACCTGTGTAGCAATCCATTGTCCACGTCACCAGCCTATTTTTCCAGCCGACTGCGGATGATCAGAATCAGTGTGAAGATTACGAAGGAGAGAATAGCAAGAACTGCGGCGATGGCATTGGCCCCCTCGATATCTCCCTCATTGAACTTGGTGAAGATGTAGAGAGGGGCGGTCTGGGTGCGCATCGCGAGGTTGCCGCTGACAAGGATGGTCGAGCCGAACTCACCAATGGAGCGGGCAAAGGTGAGCAGTGCTCCGGTGAGAATCGCCTCACGCAGGCTCGGGAGAACGACGTGGCGAAAGGTCTGCCAGCGCGAAGCGCCAATCGTCTCGGCCGCATCCTCACATCCACGATCGAGGTTGTCGAGCGCCGGCTTGATCACGCCAAAGGCCAGCGGAAAGGTGACGAAGATATTGGCAAGAATGATCGCCGCCGTCGTAAACATGATCTGATATTCGGTCTCCTCAAGAAACTGACCAAGGAGACCGCTGCGCCCCCAGAGCAGCAGCAGGGCAAAGCCGGCAACAGCGGTCGGAATCGCCGTTGGCAAACTGATGACGACCATCAGGGCATTGCTGCCGCGAAACTGGTAGCGGCTGATGATGTAGGCGGCAATCAGCCCGAAAACGAGGTTGCAGGCAGTCGCCACCGCACTGGTCATGAGGCTCAGCCGCAGCGAGAAGAGGGCTGCCGGTGCCATCAGGGCCTGCCAGAAATGGCCGGCTCCCTTGCTCAGACCGAAGATGAAGATCGAACTGAGCGGCAGTATCACCAGCGGCAGCATTGCCAGCAAAATGAAGCTCACTCCGGTAACTCTCGTCAGACCGGGATCGGTTCGCCGCTGCGAGTCGGAGCGTCTGCGCCTCATCGCCCACCCTCCGCTGCCTGTTGCTGCTGGATCTGAGTCTTCCAGACGCCTTCGATGATCATCGGCCAGGCCTTTTTCCAGCCTCCCAGATCGGCGACGTGAAACGGATTGGGGATCTTCGTGAATCTCTCGTTGAGACCTTCATCCGAGACCGAGCGGAAACCAGCTCTGACCCAGGCCTCCTGAGCGGCTCGATCCCAGAGAGAACGGGCGAAAAGCTCGACTACTGCGTATCGCGCCGGTGCCATGCCGTGCTTCTCGTGATTGATGATGACCACCGGATGCTCGGAGATAATGGTCGTCGCGGGAACAACCATTTCGTAATCCTTCGACTTTGCGAGCAGTTGAAGGGCTTCGAGCTCATAGGTAATCAACGCATCGCCCTCCTGGCGTTCGAATTGAGTGCGTGCTTCGCGGGCTGAACCGGGCGTCGAAACTACATTCTTCCAGACATTGCGCAGGACGGCGAGTGCCCTCGCCGCATCATGCCCGTTCTTCATCAACTCGGAGCCGTAAACGGCAAGCAGCGACCACTGCCCCGCCCCAGATGAGACCGGGTCACAGTGAATCAGACGAAGTCGCCTTCGTCCCAGATCAGAGAACTCGCGAATGCGCAGAGGATTGCCTTTGCGCACGAGAATGACCATCGGCGAAACATTGACGATGCCTCCGTGAGGCAGGCGCTGCCATTGATGGCGGGTCGTTCGCGTCTCGACCAGCCGATCAGCCTGACGATCAACGGCGAGGATGGCCAGATCAGCCTCTGCGCCGGAGATGATCTGATTGGTAATGATCTCTGCGCCGGCATATGAGCCAATAAAGTTGAGATCCTGGCCGGTATTTTCGCGCCACTGCTGACGGTAGGCGGGAAAGATACTCTGTTCAAGGGGTTCCCGGACAACGCTGAACCCGTAAACCGTGATTGTCGCCTCCTTCGCGATATCAGTCTGGCGGCGACATGAGGTAAAAAGCAGCAACAACAGGCCGAGGCAGAGCAGGCAGCGAAGTGGCCTGCCACATCGTCGCTCCGGTTTCATCGCGGCTCTGCACTGCATATCGATCAATGATGAATCTCCGCGGGTTTCGCCCGCCACAGGGCAACCGAGCGCTGACCACGGACTCGCCTCCAGGCTTCCGCCTCACCTTTTTCCGAGATCAGCTTCGAGGTCGCACGCCAGGCGGTGGCGTAAAGTTCCCTCGCACGCTGGTGTGAGGGTGGACTGGCAAGCTGGCGATCGAGTTCATCGAGAGTCAGGCCCTTAATGGGCGTAATCTTTGAGAGCGACGATCCCTCACCGGCGAAATGGATGGCCAGCCCTTCGTGCAGCCAGCGCGGCGATGAGCGATCACTGCCCATCCCGAGGACGGCGTGAACCAGCTCATGCCGGAGCGTGCTCGCCAGCAGCCCCCGATGTCGCAGCAGGTTGAGTGGTTGCAGTTCGATGCGCTTGTCGTGGGTCGCACCACTTGCCCAACCCGAGAGGCCGGTCGCCCTGATGAACTCCGCCGTGCTGGCATGGATTCGAACCTCGATCGCCCCGGGTATCGCCCACGGGATTGAGGCTGAACGCAGCCGATGCCGCAGGTCGAGCGATGCCGTTTCCAGAATCTGCCGCGCCTCGTCGATCTGTCGCGGATTCATGGCCGCCGGCAGCTCCCAGATGAAGCCCTCGCTGGCGAGGCGCCGTCGGTCGTCATCGACATTGAAATTATATGCTATCGATTGGAGCATGGAATCGCCTGGCAGCCGGCCCATCAGACGGGCATCGCCCGCCGCACCAGCAGTAATCCGCGTGCGCGGGAAATAGTGGCCGATAATCTGCCGATAGGAGTGACCACGAAGTGCCAGAGTGTGATTTCCATCCTGGCAGAGACCAAGCCCGTGCCCGAAGCCGTTCCCGCGAAAGCGATAACCGCCACCTTCGCGTGAGACGCTGAAGCGTGAGCTTTTGAGCAGATGCCAGCCAAGCCGACGATCGATGATCATCCTGAATTCCCAGCCCCGAATCAGCTTTTCCCGCGGTCCGCGCAGGCGTATCCACTCGGCGCGACCGGTTCGATCGACGTTCTCGATGGCAATACCGCGCAGCGGCCCGCCGACATCGGTGCGTGGGTCTTCACGCAGCACCTTCTCAAGGTCGGAGAGCGCAATCAGATCGTCCCAACTGCGGCGGCCGACACAAAATGAATCAACCACCCCACGAAGATGGGGCTGCGTTGACCTCACTCCCCAGAGAGTCTCGATATTCGCGGTCATCCCGCCGCAGGCAGCGTGATAATAGACCTCTGCCACTGAGCCGCTCAGATCACGCAGGACCTCTCCCTCCGTCATCCCGATCGCGCGTCGCACGGCGAGTGACCGCCCTGACTCGCCTGACTCAAATCGCTGACAATGGGTAGTACTGCAGAAATCGTAATCCTCGGCAGCATGCCTGCCGAGGTTGGCCAGCGCAAAGGTGCGACTGACGACAGCCTGCGCCTTGAGGGCCTCAGGCTCGGTCTCTGAGCTGATCTCTGCACGCAATACCCCGTGCAGGTAATCTTCGAGCGGCAGGCGGCGGGTTCGCCCCTCGCCGATCGAGCGCACCCGTACCATCACGCCGGCGTGCGGAATGGAGGTCGATTGCCGCAAGGTCGAGATCCCGCGGGAAAGAAGCGGACGAGCGACCGCAGCGGCCTCGGCCCCACTGCCACGTTTGAGAAAGACCAGCACTGCCAGATTGACCTCGCGCGGCTCGGGGACACCTCTGCCCGGCTCAGCCGCAAAACCGACAAACCAGCCATGCCTCCGAAAACCGTTGCTTGCCGTCGAGGTGCCAGTCTTGCCAAAGATCCGGGCGTCGATTGCCGAGAGTCCGGCCCGCGAGGCCGTTCCAAAATCGACGGCACCACGCATCCCCTCGATCAACAGGCGGCGATGCATTGGTGAAAGCTGAGCCTGTGCCGGCGCCACGCAGTGCCCACCCACATGGTCTGACCGGACAGGACGACAGAGAATACCGCCATTGACCATCCCCTGATAGGCGCGCAGCAGCTGGATCGGAGTCACCAGCAGTGACGCACTCTCACCAATGGCAGTCTCCCGCCGCCATTCGCCGCGGCCCAGTCGCCCCGGTGATTCACTTCTGCCAGACCCGGTGCGGACACCAAAGCCGAAGGCCCGCAGCGTCGCATTGAATGCCTCTCCCGTCAGTCGCTCGCCAATCGCCAGGAAGAGATCATTGCAGGAATAGGCCAGCCCCTCAGCAATCGAGAATGGGGTGTCAGCGCGTGGATGGGTACAGAGCAGGTTCCGGCCCTCTTCACGGTCCCCGCCGTGGCAACGGTGACTGTAACCTGGCCCGATCCTTCCGCTGCTCAACGCACTCAGCAGCGTGAAGGGTTTGATCGCCGATCCTGGTGGATATGACTGCTCAAAGGCGAGTCGCGGATTGACGACTGCCAGCAACCGGCCGTTGCGCGGGTTCATCACCAGCACCGCTCCTTCCCGATTGCCCAGCGCCCCGGTCGCGAGATCCTGCAGCACATTGCCGAAGGGCTCGGCCGCCCTGGCAACTCCGCCACAGCAAACAGCCAGCAGCAGCACGCTGACGACGCCTCTCGTCATTGCCTCACCTTTCAGGTTCAGGAGTGATCCGGGCTCCCGGCCTGGTCAACTTCCCTGAGGTCAAGCTGTGCGGTGTGCTCCCAAATCGAGCCAAGCAGCAACAGCCAGCCGAAAAAGATGATCGTCAGACCAAGAACGACACGTGCGCCAAAGAGATAAAGCTCGATCCATTCCTGGTCCACCGGCGGCCGATTGAAGAGGCAGATCCACGCCAGCAGGGTCGTCAACCCGGCGATCACCGCGTAAATCACAATCCCCACCGGTGCAAAGATTCGCGGTAAATCTTTCCAGATCGATCGAATCCCGGCAACTGCTCCTCTCCTCACCGTGACAATCCAGATGTGGATCGCACAGAGCGGCAGAATCAGAATGACGATTGACTGCGCACGATCGATGACCCCCGACAAGCGACTTGATCCATCCCCATCACCTCCGGCAAACCACTCCCCAAGCCGGTCAAAGCCTCCCAATATCAGCCACACCACCAGTGCCAGCGGAATCGTCGCCAGCAGCAGTCTCAAAGAATCTGCCAGCGCAAGTCGCAACTTGATCAGGGGGCCGGCTCCGAGACGCGGAAGGTGCAATCCCAGTGCCTGCAAGAAGAAGAAGAGTACGATCACCAGTATCGGCAAGACTACAATGCCAAGCAGCACCTGGATCATTGTCGCTTCACGTGTCGTGACAAAGAAATAGATCAACCCGAGCAGCAAGCCGTAGAGCAGGTAGGCGAGCAGCAGCGTCTTCCAGTTGAATACCAGCCTGCGCACCGCCTCAGTGACGGCTGCCAATGCAAGGCGCATGCGGCCGGGTTGACCTACAATCAGATCGCTCATCTTTGCCTCCCACTCACTGACGATCACTAAAGCGGAAATTGACGCTGCCGGTGTTGCTCTGCACCGCCGGCTGATACATCAACTCCGCACGCGCCGGTGATACTTTAAAGCTTCCCGGTACCTGAACGCGCATCGCGGTCTGGAAGGTCGTGTTGCCATCAAAATAATCGAGAAAGTAGACCGTCCGCAAATCACGAAACTCGCGCTGGTTATACCAGTCGCTCCAGCGACCATCGACAGAGCCCAGTTCTATCCCGCTCACCTGCTCAACCTGTTCGCAGCCTGCCGGCAGGGGATCCTCAATCATGACGTAGCGTGCTCGTGAGCCCTGCAGCCTGAGCCTGGAGACAAGCAGGTCACCAGAGCGCACCTCACCGGTGAGCGGTTCGAGCGCCCACGTTGGCTTCCCGTTGACTTCGCTCACCTTCAGCCGCAGATATTCGCGCGTCAGCGTCAGGTTGGAGCTTGCACGCGGTGCGACACTCTCCTCGCGACGGTAATATTCAAGCGCCGCAGAAAAGTAGAGTGTCCCGGCTCCGCGCTTGACCACCCTGATCCGGCTTGATCCGCCAAGCCCTGTCCCGCTCCGCTCAACCACCAGTGCCTGTCCGCCCACCGCCTCAGCCGCAGTCACCCGCCGACTGAGCACCTGCTCACCATCGAGATAGACTTCGAAGCTGTAGTCGGCTGACAGCTCACGACTGACGCGCAAATAATCGGTCAGTCCGAGGATCGCGAAGGCGGTCTGCTTTGTCGACTCCCAGTAGTAGCCATTCTGCCGGTTGGCAACCAGCCAGCGAGCCGCCTTCGGCAACAACGGGCTCCCCGGCCTGAGCCGCGCCAGCGCCCTCAGCGCATGAACTGTCGCCTCAGTATCTGCCTGCTCGCTGTACGAGGGTAGCGGCCTCAGTGTCGCCTCCCAGTGAGCGTCATATTCGGTCGTTCGCGCTCCCTGCTCGACCTCTGCTGCCACCTCACCGGCACGTCTCTTGTCACCGGCGGCATCCAGCGCCAGCGCCAACAGAGCAAGACCATAGGACTGTAAATCGCGACGCCGTGCGTATAGATCATCCAACAGCCCCTGGCCAACCTTGCCGCTGTTGGCCATCACATAAACCAGATAGGCCCTCGAATCCGGATCGATTGGCTTGTCATCGGCAGTCCTGCCGCTGTCGAGGATCACCTTCAAGCGATCACGTGCAATCTCCAACCGGTATGTCTGAACCTCGAAGCCGGAGCGTGCCGCGAGCGTCAAACCATCGATCGCATAGGCGGTCATCAGCGGATCAGTCTTGTCATCCTTCCACCAGCCCCATCCGCCATCACTGTGCTGCAATTCATAGAGGCGGTCGAATCCTCGCTGCACCTTGCGCGGCAGGTCATTATCCTGGCGCAGGCTCGCACTCTTCACCTCCTTCAGCGTCCGTGCAACGATCACATTCGGCACGAAGCTCGAAAGAGTCTGCTCGGTGCAACCATAGGGATAGCTGGTCAGATAATCGAGCCCCCCGAAGAGCGCGCCGGCAATCGACGGTGAAGCCTCCAGCCGCAGACTACGCAGCTGCGGGCTGGCATTGCCCGGCAGATCGAGCGTCCAGCTCTTTTCGACGCTCTCCCCCGTCAGCGCTGCCGCTTCCGCCCTTGTCTCCTTCAGCCCGAGCGGCACCACCGGCAATGGCAGTTCGACACCATCAGATTCGACATCGGTTCTCGCCGTTGCCGTCAGTGTCGCACTGCCCACTTGTGACGCCTCGATCCGCCAGTCGATCCGCTGCTCTCCCTGACTGCCGATGGTCACCGTCTGACGTGAATCGTTGAGCAGGGTAGCTCCGCTCACCTTCAACTCAATCTGGGCCACCTTCTCTGTCGGCAGGTAGTTGTGCACGATCCCTGAGACTGTCACCACATCGCCTTCCGTCATGAAACGCGGCGTCTCCAGCCTGAGTATCAGATCCTTGCGCGAAAGAACCCGGTCAATGCGCGAACCGACTCGCAGATCGGCCGTCACCGCCCGAGCTGTCGCCCGCCACGTCGTCAGATTATCCGGCAATATCATCTTTGCCGTCGCCCTGCCATCCGGCCCCGTCACCACCTCCGGTGCCCAGAAGGCCGTGTCACGGAACTCCTTCCGAATCGTCACCTCGGCGTACTGACTCTCATTCTTGAAATCAGCCAGCTGACGCGCACGCCGGTTCTGCGTCAACTGCATCTCCTTCTTTCCCGAGTATCCCGTGAAGGTGAATGAGCTCGAAAAACCGGTCGAGACACCATTGTAGCGTGTTCCATAGAACCCCCGACGAATGTCACCCGAGTTATCTGCCGCGATGCTGTAAATCGACTCATCGACCACTCCGAGACTGACCTCGACACCCGCCGCCGGCTTGCCATCGGCGTCTCGCGCCAGCACTGTCCACGACGCCGGCTCACGCGGCTTGTACTGCCGCTTGTCCGGTATCAGATCGAGCCTGAGAAACTTCGCGCGTGCCGGCACCGCCAGACTCCGGCTCTGCTCAAACATCTCTCCGCCGCGCACATAGGTCACGCTCAGATAGACATTCGGTACGTGTCGCTCCTCGATTGGAAGATCGATCACGGCGACACGCCCCTGGGCATAGACATGCCGTACACTCAGAATCCGGTTCATCTCCGTCGTCACCAGCAGATGAACATTGTCATGCGGGAGGATCGCCAGCACTCGTGCAACATCTCCGGGCTGATAGGCTGCCTTGTCGGCCACCAGCCTGATCGACCCGCTATCCCGTGAGGCCATGTCGGCCCAGCCGTTGTTACGATCCGTCGAGTAAAGATAGCCTCCCAGCGACGGAATCCGCCGCCCCCCCTCCTCGAAAATCGCCTCGATCCGAATATAACCAACGATCGGTACCCGATACTTACCGGCTCCCTCTCCCTGCGCGTTGGTTGTCACCTCGGTCGATGAAAGCTCGCGCCGCAGCGGCTTGTACTCGATGTACTTGTAGCCATCCTCCTCTTTCTCGACCTGCTCGTAGCGGATCTCGCTGAAGACCAGCCTCACCTTTGCCGCCTGTGGGCGCCCCTCGTAGTCAGCCGCTTTGACCGTGATGTTCGCCGTGTCACCCTGAAAATAGACATATCGATCAGGAGAAGCGGTCACCACCAGCCGGCCGCGCGTCCCGACAAAGGAGGCCTGACCGCTGATCTCCCGACGGCTCGCGTCAGTGACCTGCGCCTCCAGCCGGTAGGTGTAGTCCCACACCTCATTCTCGCTCATTGGCACCTCGAAGGGTACCGTCAGCCGCCCGGCAGCATCGAGACGCCCCTCCCCTTCGAGCACCATGTCATTGCCGTAGCCGTAGAGGTCCTCCGCCCCCTCGTCTGCTTCACCCGAGGCTCCCAGACCGTCATCCTCGCGCTCCCCCCACCAATGGTAGTAGCGCGAGCGATAGATGTAATACTTCACCTGCGCCTGGCGCACCGGCTCACCAAAGAAATATTTCGCCTCAACCGTGAAGGTCGCCTTCTCCCCCACCGGCACAAACTTCCGCGGTGTTGCCACTGTTACCTTGTATTCCGGCTTCTTGTACTCGGCGACCTGAAAGCTCCCCTCACCGGCCGGCGCGTTGTTGATCAGTGGAATGATCCGATAGTTGCCCAGCGGCGCATTGGCCGGAATCTCAAACTCACCCGAGAAAGTCCCCCGCATCGTCATCGTCAGATCCTGACGCGAGAGCTCCTTGTCATCCGCTCCGCGGACAATCACCGGCACAATCCGTGCAAGCGGAATCTCATAGCCCTCCTCGGCAATCCGACGCACAATCCCCTTGAAGAAGACCTTCTGCCCGGGGCGATAGACCGGGCGCTCGGTGTAGACGTAGGACGCCATGTCATCCGCCCCGCCCTCACTCGCATAGAGATTGTTCCAACGAAACGAATAGGCCGAGAGATCAGAGGCAGCAAAATGCCAGCCACGCCCCGCGAGAATCAGATAATCGCTGTTCTGCTCCTCAGCCATTGCCGCGGGATCGAAATCCTCCCGGGCCACCGGTGGCTTTGCCGGTGGCAGGTCGCGCTCGACCGTCGCTCTGAATACCCCTTCGACATTGGTTGTCCCGCTCGCCAGCACCTTGCCGCGCCGCACCACCTCGATGTTGACGCTGCCACGTGGCTCACCCGACTGCCGGTCGACTGCGTAGACCAGCAGATGGCCATCGCTCGTCGTCTTCTGTACCACCGTCAGATCCGTCACTACCGCGATCGTGTAGGCCCGCAGATCGCCACTCACGGCCTCGACCAGATAGACGCCGGCGTCTCTCTTCCCGAGCGTGATCATCCGTGTATCGTATTCATTGGCCATTGGCGTCAGCACCTGTCGCCAGCTTCGCACCATCTGATCCGGATTGAGCAGCGGCATCCGTGCAAAATCGGCCTCGAACAGTGGCCGCTGCTCACCCGTCATGAACCTGTCATTGAAGGCCGTCCGCGACTTGCGCGTTAACTGGCCGCGAATGTATGACTTGATACGCTGATAAATCCGCCGCTTGAAGGCTCTCACTCTCTCCAGCGCCGACGGCTGACGCCCGACCCTGGTCGAGACATCGCTCACCTCGGCATACTCTTCCTCGCCCATGACATGAGGATTCTCAAGCTGCCGAAAGAAGAGAAAGGGGTTGTCAACCCGGTAGACTCGAAAATCGAGCGTCTCCACCCCGAGGTAGTTAACATAAAATCGCGCCGGCTCGTTTGTCCCGTAGGCCCGCGTCGTCGAGAGCGAGAACTTCACCCTCTTCGTCCCCGGTGTCCCCGGTGTGGGCGAGGCGGCGGGTGCCTGCACAGAGGCCGACTCGGTTGACGAATCCTGCCTTGCAGCCTTTACCCGGCCCTGACGTATCACTACCTCCCCGAAGAGGGCCAAGAGGACTACCAACCAGAAGCAGACGATCTGCAGGCGCTGATTTTCCTTCATGCTCACTCACCTCGCATCCTGATCGAGAATATTCAGCCGATAGATCCCGAGATAGTGTCGATTGGCCGCAACCGGCCGCCAGCGCGGATCCGGATGCTGGCGCAACGTTGCCACCCGCACCTTCTTCACCTCGCCCTTCTCTCCCGATGCTCCACCCGTGCCGGTATGGTAGACCAGCCAGTCGCTCGCTCCCTCCGACTGGTGAAGGGCCTCTCCAATGAAGATCATGACGTGATACGGAAATTTCTGCACCCATGGCTGATGAAAAAATAGCAGGTCTCCGGGCAATGCCCGATCAGTCTCCCGCCCGATCAGCCGCGAATTATGATTCCTGAGCGTGCGCGCGTCGGCAAAGTCCGAGAATCGCCCTGCCGCCATATCCCCCTCGCTGAATGAGCCAAAGCTGATGCGAAAAATCTTCTCACCAAGCAGGTGACGCTCAAGCGTCTGGCCGCGCAACTCGGGCGCAAATGGTTCGTAGCCCTCGCCCATGGCCTGATACCACTGGCGATCATGCCGACGCAGCGCCTCCCGCCAGGCGAAGCGCACCAGCCCGGCGCAATCCCGCTGCTCCGGATTCCAGGCATTACTCATCCGGTAAAATTGCATCTCGGCAATCCCCGCCATCCAACGCCGAAAACTCTGCTGATCATTGTAGCTCGTCAGCTCCGCTCCATCGGGCATCCCGTCACTGTCATCATCAGTCCAGACCACCTCACGAACCGGTGCGCCCCGTCCATCTCTTGCACCCCGTCCCTCTCTCTCCACCCCTCCGTCACGACACCCTCCGGCAGTCATCACCAGAATAATCAGACCGTTTAACAGATAACCCTTAAGCCGCATAACACTGACTAACCGATCGATTTATCCAGCCCCTTATTCAGCCCCTTATTCAGCCCCCGTTCCGTTACTCCCCATTCCCATTCCTTTTACCATGGCCTAAAATATGGCCGATGAGGGTCCAAAGCAATCGAAAATCTGTCTATTTTTTCACTATTCTCGGGGTATGCCTCGTCATTCTGGCAATTGCGCTCAACGTTGGATGGGTAGTCTTCCACTGGCGACAGCTGGCGCTGCTCGTCTTTGGCGTGATCTTCTTCCTGCTGATCATTGCCGGGCTGGTGCTCAACACCACCTATCTCGTGCGGGAGATCCGACGCAACGAGCAGCACGACAGCTTCATCAATGCCGTGACTCATGAGCTGAAGACGCCGATCGCCTCGATCCGGCTCTACCTTGAGACGATGAAAAAGCACGAGCTGACAGAGGAGAAGCGACGGGAGTTCTGTGACATTATGCTGCACGAGAGTGATCGGCTGCTGAGCACGGTCGAGCAGGTTTTGCGAGCGGGGCGAACCGGCATGAGCGTTCAGCCGCAGACCGTCATCGATCTGGCGGCACTGTCGAGTGAGTGCGTTTCGCTGGCGAGGCGACGCGCCAACCTCGGAGAGGAGTCGCTGAGCTACAGCAATCGCCTGCCGGATGGCAGCATGGCTCTCGTTCGCGGTGATGTCGATGACCTGCGGGCGGCGATCTCCAACCTCATCGATAACGCGATCAAATACTCCGTCGATACCGTGCGGGTTGCCGTCGAGGTCGATTCTCCTGACGAGAAGCAGGTTCTGGTGCGTGTCACCGATCAGGGGATCGGCATTCCGCGCAGCGAACTGAAGCAGATCTTTAAGAGGTTCTATCGCGTCCAGCGACTGGTGGCCAATCGCATCAAGGGGACCGGGCTTGGCCTCTTCATCGTCCGCTCAGTCATTGAACGGCATGGAGGCAAGGCCTTCGCCGAGAGCCCCGGAGAAGGATGCGGCAGCACCTTTACCATCCAGCTTCCACGCCTTGCCCGCATCCCCGGATCGACAGCAACAGCGGTCAGTAACACCGGTATTATCAATCGAGAGACCGCATGACGACGATTCTGATTGTCGAAGACGAACCACACCTCGCCGACGGGCTTCGCTTCAACCTCGAAATGGAGGGCTATCAGACGACGATTGCCCACGATGGCGAGTCGGCTCTCGCGGCAGTCACCTCCGGCGGGCGGCAATACGATGCTGTCATTCTCGATGTCATGCTGCCGGGGATCGATGGCTTCGAGGTGGCGGCACGACTGCGCCGATCGGGTGATTACACACCGATCCTCATGCTCACCGCTCGCAGTCGCCCTGAGGACGTGCTGCGCGGTTTCGAGGCGGGTGCCGATGACTACCTGCCAAAGCCGTTTGAGCTCTCAATTCTGCTGGCACGTCTCAACGGCCTCCTGCGACGGCGGCAATGGATGATGCGCGAGCTGCAACCAGAGCAATATCAATTCTCTGAGCGAACCATCGACTTCAGAAATCTCGAACTGCGCACTCACAACCAGACAATTCGCCTGACCCAGATGGAGGGAGAACTGCTCCGCTACCTCATACGCCACGAGGGTGAGACGGTCTCGCGAAAATCGATCCTTGAGAATGTCTGGGGAATGCGCGAAGATACTGACACCCGGGCAATCGATAACTTCATTGTCCGGCTTCGTAAATATATCGAGGACGAACCCTCGTCTCCGAGCCATTTGCTGACCGTTCGCGGCGTTGGTTATCGGTTTGTCGCCAGAGCGCAACGATCATCATGACTTCCATCATGACTTCCATCATGACTTCGAATTGTGTTGTAAATCGCAGCCTATGAAGAACAAACGATATCTGGTTACCGGTGGAGCAGGTTTCATTGGCAGCCATCTCGTCGATCGTCTGCTGGCGCGGGAAGCGGCACGGGTCGTCGTCATCGACAACTTCGACGACTTCTATCCGCGCCGGATCAAGCTGGACAATATTTCACCCCATCGCCACCATCCCGCCTGGTCTCTGCACGATGTCGATCTGCGAGATTATCGCCAACTGGAAACAATCTTCGCTGCCGAACCTTTCGACGCCATTATCCACCTTGCCGCCAAAGCCGGGGTGAGGCCGTCGGTGGCTGATCCGCTCTGCTACCACGAAGTCAATGTCACCGGCACGCTCAATCTGCTGGAACTGGCACGGCGTCACCAGACACGAGGGTTCATCTTCGGCTCATCGAGCTCCATCTATGGTCCGGCAGCCGTCGCACCATTCCGCGAAGATGCGCCGCTCTCGCCAATCTCACCCTATGCCGCCACCAAGGCCGCTGGCGAGCTCCTCGCGCACACCTACAGCCACCTTCACGGCCTGCGCGCCATCTGCCTCAGATTCTTCACCGTTTACGGCGCACGCCAGCGCCCCGACCTTGCCATTCACAAGTTTACCCGGCTCATCGATACCGGAGAACCGATCCACGTCTATGGCGATGGAACCGCCCGGCGTGATTTTACCTACATTGAGGATATCCTCGAGGGTATTCTGGCGGCGATCGAGTATGCCGGCAGCCCGTTCGAAATCATCAACCTCGGCGAGTCACAAACGATTACCGTCAACGAAATGATTCGGCTGTTGGAGACGGCGCTCGGGAAAAAGGCAATCATCGAATACCACTCCCCGCAACCCGGAGACGTCCCCCTGACCCATGCCGATATCGGCAAGGCACGGCAACTGCTCGGCTATGTCCCGCAGACGCCGATCGAGCGTGGCATCAACAGGTTCGTTGAGTGGTATCTGGCCTCCAGGGACTGAGCCACCAGGACGAGCACTCTTCCGGCAGTCATCGGCCCGATTGGGCCCTGTCACCCGGAATGGCAGGGCATTATCACTGCCGGGTCACTGCTGGCGAATGACCAGTTGATTCTCAAGGACCAGCGCGTAGAAACCCGATTTCCGGAAGGTATTGATTGCATCCTGCGGGCGGCAGACGATTGGCTCCTGAATATTGAACGAAGTATTCATCAGGGCGGGTACACCGGTCAGCTTGTCGAACTCGTTAATCAGCCCCCAGTAGCGCGGGTTGGTCTTGCGACTGACCGTCTGCGGACGAGCGGTTCCATCGACGTGGACCACCGAGGGGATGACGCTGCGCATCGCTTCAGCGACAACCGAGACCGTCACCATGAATGGATCGTGTCTGGGCACCCCGAAAATATCTTCGGCCCTCTCCTCCAGCATCGACGGTGCGAGCGGCCGGAACCATTCCCTCAACTTGATCTGCTTGTTGAGGATCTCCCGCATATCGTTCCGGCGCGGATCGGCGAGGAAGCTGCGGCCTCCCAATGCTCGCGGGCCAAACTCCATCCGCCCCTGAAACCAGCCGATGACGTTGCCATCGGCAATCATCTTCGCGACTCGCGGCAGCAATTGGTCATCCGGCAGCGTCTCGAAGCGCAGGTTGGCCTGCTGCAAGGCCTCAGCGCACTCTTCATTGCTGAATGACGGCCCCCAGTAGGCATGCTCCATCTGAAAATTGCGCGGCTGCTTCAATATCGAATTGTAAGTCAGGTAGGCTGCCCCGAGCGAACAGCCGGCATCTCCCGCCGCCGGCTGGATGAAAAATCGCCTGAATGGCGATTCATCGACGATCCGTCCGTTCATCACCGAATTGAAGGCTGTTCCGCCTGCCAGACAGAGGTTCTCTTCCCCGGTCATCTCGTGCAAACCACCAAGCAGGTACAGCACCACATCCTCAAGGACACGCTGCGCGCTGGCCGCAATGTTCTGATGACGCTCATCGAGCGGTTCACCGGGTTTGCGCGGCGGCCCCAGTGTCGCGATCGCCTCCTGACTGAATTGATACCTCTTGGCCAGATGGTGATCCATGACGCGAATGTTCAGAGTGAAATTGTGATCCTTCTTTCTGATCAGGACCTTTTCAGCAAAAAAATCGTAAAATTGAGGCTTGCCATAGGCGGCCAGTCCCATCACCTTCCACTCGTCTCCGGTAAACATGTCGAAGCCGAGAAAATTGGTGACGGCGGAGTAAAACTGACCGAGAGAGTTGGGCAGCTTCATTCGCTTGAGAGGTCTGATATTGCCACCGGTTCCGTGAGCAAAGAGCGTTGTCGTCTCTTCACCCGATCCGTCAAGAGTCAGAATCGCCGCGGAATCGAAGGGAGAGACGAGATAGGCGCTGGCCGCATGACAAAGATGATGCTCAAGATACCTGAATTTGAAATTGCCCGGCCCGAATTTGCGGGTGATCATCCCCGGGATCCGGAACATCCCCAGATAACTGTCGCTGATCTGGTCCAGTCCCCGGTCAATCCTCGCCTGAAACATCTCCCTTGAAATTAACAGCGATTTCAAGGCCTGCCTGATTTTGTGACCAAGAATCCACGGCTGCCAGTAGTGGGAAATGTGATCAACATCGCCAATGCCAATGCCTGCCTGATCGAGGCAGTACTGCGTGGCGAGCCACGGTATCCCAATGTGATGCTTGGTACGCGAGAAACGCTCTTCCTCAGCCGATGCAACGATCTGACCATCCTTGATCAGCGTCGCTGCCGAATCTCCCATCGTCGTCAATCCAAGAATGTACATATGCTAATACACAGCTCTACAGGCAAGAATGGCCGCTGATGATGGTTTTATGCAGCGGAATCTGAGGCATTTGATGTTAGATGAATCGGTGGCCCTGTTCATCGATGATAACACTGGTGATGACTTCAGCACCGGCCCGGAGATGAAGTTGCTTCGGGCATCAAAGCTTGGCTAACATAAGCTCAATCAGACGGCTTGTCAATAAATTCAGTAAACTTCGCAAAACAACCACTCTGCTTAAATTAATTTTCCAATGAATGTATTAATTTACCTGTCTGATTTATCCGGCTGATTTAGTTATATGCCTCGAAAGAAACAGCCGGATGAAGAGTGATCATTACCACCATTTGGGAGTTTATGAAGAAAAAGCCGGAATTTCAACCCGACGACAGAACAACGTGGAGCGGTAGATCCCGACTCGGGGAGTAGCAGCGACATGGAGTCACAACCTTCAGGATGACGGGTTACCGGACTGAGGCAGTCTCGACGGCAAGGCCGTGACCGCGTGGGTGAAGTCCGGGCAGTGAGATCGGGAGTTTGCCGGAGATGGGGATCTCGCCAAGAATCGCCCTTGCGGCGGCGCGCTGACTGACGGGAAAGGGACTCCAGGCAATGAGGTAGGCTGGCGCCTCAGGAAAAGCGAGGAGCAGATAGGGATTACCGAAGGAGACGATCAGCAGGGGACGATTGCGGGCGATCAGTTCGTCAGCGATCCTTTTGCCGAGAGGCGGCAGGGTGATGCTGCCCTTGCCACTGCGGGCACGAACGGGTATCGAGTAGACGACGAGGCGGGCCTTGCTCTGATCGAGCCGTTCGAGGATGGCGGTGACCTCCCTTTCCGAGGTACGGTTATCGACAAGATGATTCTCGACGCTTGCCCCGCGGGATATCAGTTCGTCGGCGAAGGGGCGGGTAATCGTCCGGTCATCTTCATCGGTAAAGGTCAGGTGAAAGATCGCTGGCGGGGCGGATTCTTTCGTCAATGGCAAAATTCGGTGCTGGTCACGGACGAGCGTCAGTGATTTCTCGGCGATCTGACGGGAGAGATCATTGAAATCCGGGCCATTGATGACAGCATCGACCTTGTTGAGATCGACGGAGCGCCGGCGATGCAGCCCGAGGCGGGCCTTGGCGCGAAGGATTCGCTCAACAGAGAGGTCAAGCCGCTGACGGCTGATTGCTCCACTGGCGACCGCCTCGCGCAGGCCGGCAACCGCAGCGTCGATATCAGCCGGTTTGATGACGACATCGGCCCCGGCGAGCACGGCCCTGACCGCCGCCTCACCGGGGGTGTAGCGGGCAGCAATGCCGGCCATATTCATGGCGTCGGTGACGATCAGGCCGTCAAACCTCATCTCGTCGCGCAACAGGCCGGTGAGAATGCGCGGTGAGAGGGTGCCCGGCAGGGTAACATTGGTGGTGCTCTCGGTACGCGAGACAAACTCGGCGGCGGCGGCTTCGCGCTCGCTGATCGCCCTGACCGGTGCCGCTGGTGTTGACTCGATCTGTGGCAGGGAGATGTGCGCTGACATGATCGAGCCAACCCGGGCCTCGATTGCCGCGCGGAAGGGCACCAGTTCAAGCGACCTCAACCTGGCGATGTCGGCATCGACTACGGGTAATCCGATGTGCGAATCGGTCGCGGTATCGCCATGCCCCGGGAAGTGCTTGGCCGTCGCCAGTGCCCCGGCGTCCTGCGCACCCTCAACAAAAGCACGGACAAAGGTGGAGACCTGGGCCGGATCCTCGCCAAAGGAGCGGGTATTGATTACCGGATTGGCCGGGTTGTTGTTGATATCCGCCGAGGGGGCATATAGCCAGTTGATCCCGAGAGCCCTTGCCTGGCGCGCTGTCGCCTCACCGTGGCGCCGTGCCCAGACCGGATCGCCGGTTGCCGCCACCGCCATATTCGGTGCCCACCACGGGGTGTCATTGAAGCGCATGCCCATCCCCATCTCAAGGTCGGCCGATGTCAGCAGCGGCGTCTTCGCCATCTGCTGCCAGCGATCAAGCAGAATTGCCGCTGACCAGACATCGCTCCGGAAGAGAAGCACTCCGCCAACCTTGTTGTCGATGACATGGTGGCGCATCCGCTGGTATTCCGGGCTCTCCCGATTCCAGAAGACGACATTGGCATCAGCCATCACCAGCTGGCCAACCTTCTCTTCAACCGTCATCGCTGCCAGCGTCTGCCTCACCCACTTCTCGTCCTTGCCAGTGAGCGGCTCGGTATACGGACGATGATCGTGTTCAGTCGCCTCACCTGCCGGTGGGAGACCAGGCATCCCCGCCAGCCCGCAGACCAGCAATAAAAGCAACCAGACTCTTCCGCTCATCGTCACTCTCCCCCCTCAGGCATCGGGCGCCAGCGCATCACGCCCCTCGCGCAACAGCAGACTTGACAAGAGGCCGACCACAAAGGTTGTCGTCGACCCGATCAGCACATACCACTGCCAGGTAATCCCCGTTCGCAGCTTGACATAGAGCATGACGGCTGCCCCGACAACGATCCCGACAAAGGCCGCCCCCTGCCGGACTCGCTTCGTGAAGGTCCCGAGGAAGAAGACTCCGAGAATCACCCCGTTGGTGAACGAGGCAATCCCGAGAACCTCGTCAACCACCCGACTCGAAAGATTGATCGCCACCAAGGCCACCGCAATCTGGATCATCCCCCAGAAAGCAGTCAGCAACCGTGAAACATTGAGGTAGTGGCCCTCTCCACGATTGCCGCCCGTCATCGGCATGTAAAAGTCTCCGACGGCCGTTGCCGCTGATGAGTTGAGCGATGAAGCGAGCGTCGACATCGCAGCGGCGAAGATCGCCGCAATCACCAGCCCGACCACTCCCGGAGGAAGGTGCGTGACGATGAAATGGGGAAAGATCCTGTCCGTCTGCAGTCGCCCGTTGAGGGTGAAGCTCGCGATCTCGCCCGGTGCATACCCCGTGTAAAATACATAGAGCATCACCCCGATCAGCAGGAAGAGCAGAAACTGGACGAAGATCACGACGCCGCTCGTCAGCAGGGCAATGCGTGCCTGGCGCGTCGAGCTGCTGCACAGATAGCGTTGCACCATCAACTGGTCAGTCCCGTGCGTCGCGGTTGTCAGAAAGGCGCCGCCGACCACCCCCGACCAGAAAGTGTAGCTCTTCGTCATATCCCGGCTGAAGTTGAACCATTCAAACTTCCCGGCCGCCGAGCCCGTCGCGACGATCTCATTCCATCCACCCGGCACCCGGTCAATCAGCACCCATGCCGCGACGACCGCGCCGACAAGGTAGATTACCAACTGGATCACATCCGTCCAGATAACTGCCGACATCCCTCCGAGATAGGTGTAGACGATCGTCGCGATCCCCATCACCAGCACTGAAATGATAAGCAGCGTGTAGGTCGGGTTGAGGCCGGGCACCCAGCCCCGCGCGGTTGCCTCCATGCCCGGCATGGCCAGCAGCAGTGCCGCAAGGACCAGCCCCGTCGCAAAGAGCCGGAACCCGTCCGCCAGACTGCGCGTCACCAGAAAGAGCAGCGAGGCCAGACGCCGGACACTGCTGCCGAAACGCTGTCCCAGCAACTGGTAGACCGTCAGCAACTCCCCCTTGAAATACGATGGTACGAAGAGAATCGTCACCACGATCCGCCCGATCATGTAACCGATCACCAGCTGCATGAAGGTGAAGTTGTTGCTGTAGGCATAGCCCGGCACGCTGATGAAGGTCACCGTGCTCGTCTCCGTCGCCACAATCGAGCCCATGATTGCCCACCATGGTACCTGCTGCCCGCTGACGAAGTAGTCTCTGACATTCCTCTGCGATCGCGAAAACCAGGCCCCGAAGAGCACCGTCCCGGCCAGATAGACAACCAATATCACCAGATCCAGACTGTTCATTTCGATGCCTCCAGCCTTTTGCCATAGCCGGCTCCCGTCAATCACGGGATCAGACTCATGCCTTTCTTCGACGGCGGAAATAGAGGTAGAGCGGCAGCCCGAGCAGAATCAGGCAGATGCCAAAGAAGGCCTCGACCGGCCGCGTAAAGAGCGAGTTGATCACCAGCCAGAGCGCCACCAGCACGAAGATCAGTGGTACCGCCGGGTAACCAAGTGTCCGGTAAGGGCGCTCCGCCGTCGCCATCTTGCGTCTGAGGACGAAGACCGATGAGGTGACCAGCCCGTAGAAGATCCAGGACGCGAAGATCACATAGTCAGTCAATTGATCAAAGGTGCCGGAAAGCGCCAGCAGGCTTGCCCAGACCGCCTGAATCAGGATCGCACGCACCGGCACCCGCGTCACGCGGTGCAGATCCGCCATCCCCGAAAAGAAGATGCCGTCGCGAGCCATCGCGTATGGCACCCGCGCATTGGAGAGAATCGATCCGTTAAGGGCACCCATCGCCGAGAGGATGAAGGCTACCGAGACCAGCCTGCCGCCATAATCACCAAGGAAGGTCTGCGCCGCCCTTGTCGCTACCGGCAGGGCATCACGGTACCTCGTCGAGCTCGATGTCAGTACATCATCAAATGGCAGAGCATAGAAATAGGCAAGATTGGCCAGACAGTAGATCAGGGTCACGACGATCATCCCGGCAATCAGCGCTCGTGGAATGTTGCGCCCCGGATTGCTGACCTCACCAGCCGCCATCGGCATGTTGTTCCAGCCATCGTACGCCCAGAGTGCCGCCATCATCGCCGTTCCAAACGCTGCCACCCCTCCGAGATGCCCGCCGGATGGCGTCGCGAGGTGGCTCCACGTCGCCCCGTTCGAGAAGAGAAAGACTCCGCCAACCACCACCGCAATCCCGGCAATCTTCAGCAGTGTCAATGCCGACTGTACCCGGCCCCCCATCGATACCGAAAGACAGTTGACCGCGGCAAAGACCAGAATCACCGCCACAGCCACCACCTGCAATGTCCCCAGTCGCCAGTCGATCGTCTGCCCGAGAAAGCTGAACTGCCGCTCCACCCAGACCGTCTTCAGTGGAAAGACTGCCGAAATGAAGGTCGCAAACCCGGTTCCAAGTATCGCCACCGATCCCGACCCGGCCACTGAGAAACGCATCCAGCCGAACATGAAGGCCGTCGTCTCACCGTAGGCATGGCGCAGATAAACATATTCCCCACCCGCATGCGGCAGCATCGCCCCAAGCTCGGCATAGGTCAGCGCTCCTGCCAGCGAGAGCAGCCCTGCGGCAATCCACGCTCCCAGCACCAGACCGGGCGAGCCGACATCCTGAGCCATGATCGCCGTCTTCAGAAAGACACCCGTACCAATCACCGTTCCAACCACCAGCGCCGTCGTGTCCCTCAATGTCAGTCCGCGTACCAGATCCAACCTGTCTCGGTTCATAAATAAAGTAATAGAAACAGCCAGATAGAAACAGCCAAAATAAAAACAGCTGAATAACAACAGCCGACATTGGAACACGTCCCTGATCCGTGATGATTCGAGCGGGCCGTGTTCCAATGTTGCAGGGCCCCGATTCAGAGCCTCTTCACCCGAATGTTCCGGTAGCGAACGACGCTCTTCGGATCATGTGCCTGCAGGGCGAAGGTTCCCT
>CAIKMY010000044.1 GCA_903828635.1 uncultured Acidobacteriota bacterium | reverse complement strand
TACCCGCAGGACATCGAGGCACTCCTGCGCGAGCTGCCAGGCATCAAGCGTGGTAACGTCATCGCCTTCGGAGCGGGCAGCGCCGGGCAGGAGCGGTTGGTCGTTGCCGCTGAGGTCGATCCACGCGAGAGCGAGAGCATCGAGGCGATCATCTCATCGCGCATCCTTGAAGCTGTCGGGATCGAGGTCGGTGAGGTGCTGCTCATGCCGGCAGGATCCCTTCCCCGAACAACCAGCGGCAAGCTGCAACGCGCCAGAGTGCGCCAAATGCACGCCGATGGCAGCCTGCCCTGCCATTCTCAGCCTTAATATCGTTGACTTCATCGGGTGTCACGGATACAATCCGCCAGAATTTATAATGGCGATTTATTTTCCTGATATATCTGCTTATTTTGCCAGTTGTTCTGCCATCTGCGTGGGTGCTGCCCTTCCGAAAAGGGTGGCAAGAGACGAGCACCAACCGGCGAATTGAATAACGCAATCGAGCCCGATCGGCATCAGGCTGCAATGCAGCGGGCAACATAGCGGCGGGAGGCCATCCCGCGGAGGGTCAGTGATTGTCAACCAAAGCTGACATTGAGGTTACATACGACGTCTCGAACGAATTCTTCAGGCTCTGGCTGGACTCGCGAATGATCTATTCGTGCGCAGTCTTTGAGGATACCGACGATCTTGAAGAGGCGCAGACGAAGAAGCTGGCCTGGTTTCACGAGAAAGCGCGGGTTGAGCCGGGCAAGAGGGTGCTCGACATCGGCTGTGGCTGGGGCGGGCTGATGGAATTTCTGGCGCTCGAAAAAGGGGTGCGGGATGTCTCAGGGATCACGCTCTCAACGGCGCAGTATGAGGCCATCAGAGAGAAGGCGGTTCCGGGGATCTCGGTCGATCTGATCTCTTACCTCGACTACCAGCCGGCAAAGCGCTTCGACGCGGTAATCAGCATCGGGATGTTCGAACACATTGCGACACCGGAGCAGGTGCGCGGTGGCGAGAATATCCGGGTGTATCGTGACTATTTCCGCCGGGCGTGGGAGTGGACCAATCCCGGCGCCTGGTTCGGGCTGCAGAGCGTCATCGGAGCGCTGCTGCCGCGCAAGCGCGAGGACATTGCCGACCTCAGCTGGGGAACAAGCACGATCTTTCCGGGAGCGATCACGCCGCGTCTTGAAGCAATCATCGCCTCGGCCAATCCCTACTGGGAGGTGATGGAGGTGCGAACCCGGCGCGAACACTACGCGAAGACGGCCGCCGCCTGGCATCGCCGCCTGCAGCAGAACGAAGCGCTGATACGCGAGCGCTGGGGTGATCAGACGTATGATGATTATGACCGCTACCTGAGTGGGTGCGTGAGGATCTTCGAGAAGAATTTTCAGTCGCTGGCGCAGTTGGCGCTGCGACGAGTGGATTGAGGTGGCAATCGGGGCTGAAGGCCAGGCGTTTTGTCGCTTTTCCCCTGACAATGCAGCAATCCTGACAATGCAGCAATAATGTTAGTGATTTAGTGGATGGAGGCAGAGAATCACCATGACGGATGCGGAGATTTTGAGTCTGATTGGCGAGGCCCTCGCCGATGCAGCACCGGAGAAGGCGGGCATCGAGCTGAGCCTTGAGAGTACATTGGCGCAGGTTGGCATCAGTTCAATCACGGCGCTGGAGATTGCCGGCTTCATCGAAGACCGGTTGAACATCAAACTGCCGGATGACGAACTGGCACCGCTGAGCACGATTGGCGGACTCGTCGGCCTGATTCGCCGGCAGTTACAATAGTTTGACAAATAATCAAATGGCCAAAAGTGCCATGAGCCATTGAACGTGAGCCATTGAAATTGAAGAGGAGGTTCGCTGATGGGGGCGACAGGTATTGAACGCGAGAAGATGTACCGGGCCTATTGCGAGTTTTTCGATACCGGCGAGAAGAAGCGCCGCTGGAATCCGTTCTCGGATGTGCCATGGGAGAAGTTGAACACCTCGCTCAACAGCGAGGAGGATGCTATCTGTCTGGAGACTTTCTGCGGAGTCGAGCTGTATGTACCGGACTACACCTCGAACGCCTTCAATCTGACGAGACATCTCTTCGGGGCAGCCTGGTTCGAGGCGACGTGGGGCTACGAGGAATCGAAGCATGCCTTGATTTATCGCGAGTATCTGATCCGCTCGGGGCTGCGGTCGGAGGAGGAGTACCAGCGATTCGAGGACAAGGTGCTGGGGAAGGTCTGGACGCTGCCCTATGCGACACGGCGGCAGATGAACTGTTACGGTGCGTTGCAGGAATCGGCAACCTATCTGATATACGCACAGCAGCGAGACAAGGCAAAGCAGAACGGCAACGAGCTGCTGGAGCAGATCTACTTCCTGGTGAGTCGTGACGAGGCGGCGCACCGCGGCTTCTACCAGCGGATCATGCAGTTCGAGCTGGAAGAGGATCGTGAGGGAGCTCTCGAGGATCTGGCGCTGGTGGTCTTCAATTTCCAGATGCCGGGAGTGGGGTTGATTCCGGAGTATGAGGATCGACTGGAGGTGGCGGGGGTGGGGATCACCCCACAGTACTTCCTGCAGCATGCGGTCTTCCCGCTGCTGAAAACGCTGGGGACGAGCCGGAACGAGCTGATGAAGTATTACCGGCGTGTGCGGGAGCGTGAGGAGAAGGCCCGGATGACAAAGGCGGTGGAGATGGCCGACATCCCCACGGCAATGGCGGTCTGAGGCGAAGCAGCCCGGAGGCGAAGCGATTTGGCGATCGCGCGACAGAGGATCACAATTGAAGCCGCCGACGGGCGACAGCTTTCGGCGCGCTGGTGGGAGGGGGCGGATTTCCGCGAGCGGAGCATGCTCTTTCTGCCGGGGCTGGCTGCGCCACAGGAGTACCTCCAATTCTTCGCCGGTTATCTGGCCCAGGCTGGCTGGGGAGTGCTGACCTTTGATTATCGAAGTGCCGGCAGTTCACGGATGGAAGGCGATGATGCAACCGTGACGATCGATGACTGGATCGAGCGTGATCTGCCGGCAGCGGCCGCCGAGGTACGCCGGCGGGCCAATCCACGCCATCTGGCGATCTTCGCGCACAGCATTGGCGGACAGATCCTTGGCCAGAGCCCGATCCGACATGAGGTCGACAGTGCAGTGCTTTTCTGTGCGCAGCGGGGGATACCCAGTCTTTACAGGGGATGGAATCGAATGCGGGTCGAGCTGGCCTATCTGCTCTTCCCGGCAATGATCATCAGCCTCGGCCGGCTGCCGGTATCGCGGCACACTTTCCCTGCCCCTTGTTCCGGTCGTGCCATTCGCCAGTGGGTGAGATGGGGACGCCACGGGCGATTCACCGACTGGAGCGGTCGCAGCCGCGAGGAGTTCTTTGGCGACTATCGCGGCAGGCTGACGGCGGTGACGGTAACCGACGACGAAGACTATGCGCCACCACAGGCGGTCGAGGCGCTGACGCGACTCTATGCCAATGCCGAACTGCGCCGGGAGAGGCTCGATCCGGCAGCCTGGGGGCTGGAGAGCATGGGGCATTTCGGCTTCTTTCGTCGCCAGACACCACGTGAGATCTGGGGGCTCGCCGAGCATTGGCTGAGAGGCTAAGCTGACCTCGATCTCAGTCTGACATTATCTATCAACCTGGTCAGCGCATCTTTCCCGGCATTCGATCTGACCATGTATTCAGGCATCTGCTCACAATTTGAGAGGGTCGCAGCAATCCATGCGGAGAGGCTGGCGCTGGAGATGTTTCGTGGTGACGAGGCGATTCGCTATCGTTATCGCGAGGTGGCGCTCTTTGCGGGGCGGCTCGGCGCGCATCTTGCGTCCTGTGGGATCGGGCGCGGGGATCGGGTAGCCTTTCAGGGAAGGCTGAGCCCGGACTGGGTCGTCGCCTATTTTGGTGCGCTGCGGAGCGGGGTGGTGGTGGTGCCGCTCGACATCGAGTATGACGAGCGGGAGACGAGCTCGATTCTGGCAAGGCTGGGCTGTCGGGCGGTCTTCGTCTCGCGTGAGAGGCTGGCACCGATGCGTCGCGCCCTCGCCGCGAGCGGGCTGTCACCGCTGATCTTCCTGCTCGACGAAGAGGCTGACGAAGGCGAGGCGATCGCCATCGGGCGAATCTTTCGTTCAGAGATCGAGCCGTGCGCAGCCGCCGAGGTCGGCCCGGAAGAGGTGGCGACGATCTTCTTCACCTCTGGAACGACGGGGCAACCAAAGGGCGTTGTCATCCCCCATCGCAGCATGACGACGACACTGGGCGGGCTTATCCGCTATCTGCGTGTCTCACCGCAGGACAAGGTGCTGGCGGTCATCCCCTCGCATCACATCTTCGCCTCACTGGCCAATATCCTCATGCCACTGATTCAGGGGGGCGCGGTTGTCTACCCGCGGACGATCAACAGCCAGGAGATCATGACAACCATGGAGAGGGCCGGAGTAACGGTCTTCCCGGCAGTGCCACAGGTCTTCTACCTTCTGCATCGCAAAATCTTCGATCAGATCGACCGGCAGCCATTGCCGGCCCGCTTGCTGATTCGTGGCATGCTGGCGCTGACGCGGCGAGTCCGCGAGCTGACGGGGCTCAACCCGGGGCCCCTGCTCTTCTCACGAGTCCACCGATTATTTGGCGGACGGCTGCGTTTGCTGGTGAGCGCGGCGTCATACTTCGATCCGCGCATCATCGGCGACTTCTTTGCGCTGGGCTTTACCGTGCAACAGGGCTATGCCCTGACCGAGACCTTCGGCGGTGGCACCTTCACGCCATATAACGATAACCTGATCGGATCGGCCGGCCGGCCACTGCCCGGAGTCGACCTGCGCATCGACGATCCGGATGAATCGGGAGTCGGGGAGATCGTCATCGGCGGAGACTGCCTGATGCAGGGCTACCTCGATGATCCGGTGGCAACCGCCGAGGTGCTGCGTGACGGATGGTTCCATACCGGCGACCTCGGCTCACGCGATGAGCATGGCCATATCTATATTCGCGGGCGGCGTAAGGAACTGATTGTTCTCAGCTCCGGCAAGAAGATCTACCCGGAAGAGATCGAGCAGCACTACACTCAGTTCCCGTTCATCCGCGAAATGTGCGTCCTTGGGCTGACCGGTGATGGCGAATATGCGCAATCGGAGCGGCTCCATGCGGTGATTGTTCCCGATTTTGAATACATGAAGGAGAACCGCATCGTCAACGCCCGGGCGATCATCAGGGAGGGCATCGAGGAGTACTCGGCCTCACTGCCACGCCACAAGCGAATCCTTGGCTATGAGATCAGGACTGAACCATTACCGCGAACGACCAGCCGCAAGCTGATCCGATCAAAGATCATCGCAATGGAAAGCAGCTCTGATAGCAGCAGCGCCGCGACCATCTCTCGCCAACAGCCCGGCGACGAGCAGCTTGTGGCTCTGACATCATCACAACAGGCGATTGCACTCCTGCGTCGGGAATCACGACAGACCGGCGAGATCCACCTCGACCTCAACCTCGAACTCGACCTTGGCTTCGATTCGCTGCAGCGGATTGAGGTGATCATGCAACTTGAGAAGGCGATCGGAGTAACTCTCGGCGATGACGTCTCCAACCAGAGTCTGACAGTGAGAGACCTGCTGCAACGCATCGCCGAGCGGCTCGAAAGCGGATCGGGCAGCACCAGCGAGACTCCGGCGCGCCTCAGCTGGCACGAGATTATCGCCGCCGCCGAAAGCGATGATCTTGCGGCTCGCTACATCCTGCAGCCGACACTCTTCTCGCGTATCGGACACTACCTCGTCCTGCGACTGCTGCGAATGCTCGGCCGGATCTTCTTCAGATTACGAGTCTGCGGAATTGAGAATCTGCAGATCGAACGCCCCTTTCTGATCTGCCCCAACCACGAGGGCTATCTCGATGGTCCCCTCGTCTCAGCCTCGCTCCCCTATAACGTCATCCGCCACCTCTTCACGCTCGGTTACACGCCATTCTTCGATTCCGGGCTCAAGAACTGGATCGCACGCAACGCACGAGTCGTCCCGGTCGATACCGACACCAACCTTGGCCAGGCGATGAAGATCTCGGCAATCGGTCTCAAGGCAAAGCAGAATCTGCTGATCTTCCCCGAGGGTGTGCTGAGCTGCGATGGAGAACTACAGGTATTCAGAAAAGGCGTCGGCATCCTTGCTCACGAACTGCACGTGCCGATCGTGCCGGTGGCGATCGAGGGATCTTTCGAGGCATGGTCCAAGGTTGGCAATGGCATTCGCCTCTTCTCCCCAGTCACTATCACCTTCGGTAAACCTATCCTGCCCGACTCATTCCCCACAGGTAACGAGGCTTCTCCTGAAGAGGCCTATACTGCCATCGCCAACCGAATCCGTGATGAGATTGAGAGAATTGAGAATTGAGAATTGAGAATTGAGAATTGAGAATGGAGAATGGAGAATGGAGAATGGAGAATGGAGAATGGAGAATGGAGAATGGAGAATGAACAAATG
>CAIKMY010000043.1 GCA_903828635.1 uncultured Acidobacteriota bacterium | reverse complement strand
AGCGAGATGACGGTACGCTTCTCCGATGGAACGCTTGGCGGTCAGCTGAGTGCGGGACGAGCGACGGCCAGTGCGCCGGCGGGTGTCTCGATTTCGATTGCCACTAATGGTGCGGTGGCTTCATCGACCGGAGAGAAGGCCTCGGCGCTGGTCGTCGATCTGACCTGTGGCAATACCCGGGTCGCTGCGGCCCGCAGTGATGCCCGTGTCACTGCCGCCGGCAAGGTCGAGGTGGTTGCTGCCGGCAGAGAGGTCTCTGTTGGTGAGCAGGCTGCCGGTGCTGGTCGCTGTGCGCGCATGACTACTGCCAGCCAGACCACTGGTATGAGCGCTGCCGCTCTGACCACGCTCATCCTCGCCGGTGTCGGCGGCGCGGTCGCCGGGGTGATTGCTGCCTCGCAGGCAGACAATGTCACGCCTTCGTCGATCGTTGTCAGCGGCTTCCGGCCGTAGCTTCCGGCCCCTCCCGGAGTGCCGAGTGATGAACATCGGTTTCGGCAGGCTGAGACAAAACAGGGCTGCCGGTCGCAGGCAGACTGCCAGTCGCTGCTGTCAGTCGACCGTTTGAGTCAATGCATACCGATTGAATGCGCCGTGAGCCGGATGACTGGCTCCGGCGCATCTTTCGCTATATCTGTTTTACGTTCGGTTTTGCAGGGTGACGCCGCAGGCAGATGCTCGTTGCGGTATGTCCCTGACCAGGTTCGTGCCATTCCCCCACCTGTCTTCCCGGCAGTGCGGCGCATTCCCGGGGCTTCGGGCTTCCGCGACCCTGAGCTGTCACGCTGACCGTTGTTGTTCAGACCAGAGGCCTGGTGCCGGAGGCCTGGTGATGAGCCCCTCTGACAAGACCTGCCGGAGAGTGGAGCAGGGACGATCGGAGCCTCAGAACGAAATACTTCAGGATCCTGAAAACCGGCTCTGGACACTCTTAGGACACTCTTAATGAACATATGAAGCAAGAGAATCGGCCACCGGCATCCACCCGGCCGCACATCTCCGAGAAGCCCGCCACAATGAAAAAGTCGACAATGTCAATAATGTCCATAATGCCAATGGTCATCGTGTTCATGAAGCTGCTCAGCATACTGCCACTGCTGCTGACAGGGCTGCCGGTAATGGCGCAGGCGCCGGGGGCAGCCGGGCGCGGGGATTACCAGATCGGGGCGGGTGATGTGCTGCTGATCGAGGTGGCCGGCGAGCCTGATCTTCAGAGGAAGATCAAGGTGATGGAGAAGGGGACGATTCGACTCCCCTACATTGATCGTGATCTGGCGGTTGCCGGGATGAGCGAGCCGGAGGTGGTAACCTTGCTGCGGCGGGAGTTCTCATCGATCCTCAAGGATCCGCAGGTGACGGTCTTCATCGAGGAGTATCACGCGCGAATGGCCTCGATTGCCGGGGCGGTCAATCAGCCGAAGCAGATTCCACTGATGCGGGAGTTGCGTGTTTACGACCTGCTGAGCCTTGCTGGCGGGGTGACCGATCGTGCGGGAAATGTTGTCCAATTAATCCACACCCGTCCGGAGGACAGCATGGAGCTGATTGATCTGCGGGATCTGGTGCGGAGGCCTGAACTCAACCGGGTGATTCGCGATGGCGACTTTATCAATGTGCCGGAGACCGGCGTCTTTTACGTCACGGGCAATGTCAGCAGACCGGGGGCATTTCCATTAAAGGAGACGGTCAAGCTCAGCCAGGCAATTGCCATGGCCGGCGGGCTCCTCCCTGACAGTCGCCGCAAGGAGATCCGGCTGGTGCGGGCGGCCGACTCAACCCAGACGGTGGCGACGGAGACGATCGTCAACCTCTTTGAGGTCGAGAGCGACCCGCAGCGCGATATCATTCTCAGACCCTATGACATCGTCATGGTGCCCGAATCAACGAGGTCAAAGCAGACAAAGACGCTGATCCAGGCATTTGCCGGAGGTCTGGCGAGCGCGCTCGGCTGGGGGATATTCCGGTGAACTGGCAGTGAGTATGTGATTGTCTGAAGTGATGATCCCGGTGGACACGCTGGTCATAATCTTAAAGCTCCGGGTGGTGCGATTTCCAGAAGCGAATCGAGAGAGATGCAGAATAACGACGAAAAGCAGAGCGCTCTGACAAACATCAACAGCAATGGTGTCAGCAATGGTGTCGGCAATGGTGTCGGCAATGGCCTTGAGAGTCGAAAGAATGGCAGCGGTTATCCGGTATATAGTCGCTATCCGGCGATTCAACAGGAGAAGAATTCGGTTCGCGAGTATCTGCGAATAATCCGCCGGCACAAGCTGACGGTGCTGGCGACTCTGGTGGTGCTGGTCTCGATCGTCACGGCAGGGACGGTGATGACGCGGCCGATCTACCGGGCAGAGGCAAAGATCGAGATTGGCAAAGAGACCGAGCGGGTGCTGGCGGGACAGCGAATCATGGAGGTCGAGACGGCCAACGTCTTCAACCCGTTTTACCTGCAGACCCAGGTCGATATATTGCGGAGTCGGGATATTTCACGGCGGGTAATTCAACGGCTCAATCTTTCCGGGAATGAGGAGTTCAAGGCAAAAGAGTTCGACACGCTGAGCGAGAATGAGAAGGATGTGCGGATCGTCAATGCCTTTCAGAAGCGTTATGACGTTTCGGTGGGGCGGCAGAGTCGGGTGGTATCGGTCAGTTTTGACGCCTACGATCCGAAGCTGGCGGCGGATGTTGCCAACACGGTAGCGACGGAGTACATCGGCTGGTCGATGGAGAGCCGGTTGCAGGGGATTGGGACGACGCGTGAATTTCTGACGCGTCGTGTCGGTGAGGCGCGCGACGAACTGCGAAAGTCAGAGGAGTCCTATTCGCGATTTCTGACGGATCGGAAGATCATTTCACTGGATGATCGAGGCAATATCGCACTGGCGCGGACAGAGGAACTCAACCGGCAGCTGGTTGAAGCGGAGAATGAGCGACGTAATGCCGAGGTGGTCTTCTATCGCAGCAAGGAGGTGCCGGCGGACGATCTTCCACCGGTGGTTGCCGATGCGACGGTGCAGTCGCTGACGCGCGAACTGAGTCGTCAGAAGCAGGAGCTGGCCAACCTCACGGCGAAGTATCAGCCGGTATATCCGGCCGTCAAGCAGGTGCAGGAGCAGGTACGACAGCTTGAGTCACAATTGAATGAGGCGAAGCTGAAGGTGGTCAGGAATATCGAGACTCAGTATCAGGTGGCAAGGCGGCGCGAGGATGATTTGCGTAACTCACTGAGCCTTTCAAAGGGTGAGACGATAGAGCAGAATCGCCAGTCAACGGAGCTCAACCTGATCAAGCAGAAGGTTGAGACGGATCGCAAAAATTATGAGGATCTGTTGCAGCGCCTGCGGCAGGCCGAGGTGGAGAGCGACTTTCGTCCGGCAAACATGCGGATCGTGCAGAGCGCGGAGATCCCGATCACACCGGTGAAGCCGAACAAGCTGCTCAACATCGGGTTGAGCCTGCTGATCGGGTTATCGCTGGGGATTGGTCTGGCCTTTTTCATCGAGTACCTCAATAACACGATCAACACGGCGGAGGATATCGAGCGGATCGTGCAGTTGCCGTCGCTGGGGGCGATTCCGTCACTGGAGAGTCTGACAACGCGGCGCGGGCTGCTTGGGGGGCGTGGCGGTCAGAGCGAGAAGATGGCGCTGGCGCCGACCCAGGGCGAGCTGGTTTCGACCCATGAGACGATCTCGTCGTTTGCGGAGTCGTATCGGGCGTTGCGGACATCGCTGTTGCTTTCATCGGCGGAGCATGCACCACGGACGATGCTGGTGACGAGCAGCCATCCGGCCGAAGGAAAGACGACGATCGTTGCCAACACGGCCATTTCACTGGCGCAGACAGGGGCACGAGTACTGGTGCTCGATGCGGACATGAGGCGACCCCGGTGTCACAAGATTCTCAGCACGCGCAATGACCTTGGACTCTCGACCTGGCTTTCCCGCGAGATTGCCATCGAGAAGGTGGTGCAGAAGCACGAGATCCCCAATCTCTACGTGCTGCCGGCGGGTCCGATACCCCCCAATCCATCAGAGCTGCTGAGTTCGATTAAGCTGCGGATGCTCATTTCGGAGCTGATGGGGCGGTTTGATCACATCATTATCGACTCACCGCCGGTGATTCACGTTACTGATGCGCTGATCATCTCACCTTATGCCGATGGGGTGGTGCTGGTCGTCAAGAGCGGGCAGACGCCACGCGAGGCAGTGCTGCGAGCCAAGCAGGCGCTCTACGATGTCAATGCGAGGCTCTTCGGCGTGGTTCTCAATGGCGTCGATCTTCAGTCAGAAGGATATTATTACAATTACAAATATGCCTACCACAGCGGGGGTAAGGAGTAACTGGCGTTTCGGCCTCTTCCTTGCGGCGCTGGTGCTGGTAGTCTTCGCCGGTCGTTGGAGTCTGCGCCAGTTCATGGCAGAGTCCCTGACGGCCTATGGTGATGACGTGGCGAGCCGCGATGAGGCGGTCCGCCGGGCACCGGGCAATCCATCAGTGATTGCCGCACGTGGCAAGCACCTCTTCTATCGTGCGGAGCCTCCGCGTGAGGAGGAGGGGATTGCGGCATTGCGCGAGGCGGTGCGGCTGGTGCCGGACGATTATCGTTACTGGCTGGAGCTGGGGCGGGCTTATGAGCAGTCTGCGCAGACGGAAGCGGCGCTGGCGGCAACAAGTCGTGCGGTTGGGTTGGCACCGCGTTATTTCGAGACGCACTGGACCCTGGCCAATCTGCAGTTGCGAGCGGGGATGACTGATGCGGCGCTGGCGGAGTTCCGGGCCGCGCTGCAGTTTTCTGAGGGGCGGCCGGGAAGGACGAATGGGCGTGCCGCGCTCAATGTCTTCGAGGCGGTGACGCGGTTGAGCGGGCTCAACCCGGAGGCATTGCGGCGTGTTGCTCCCGGGGATGCGACGGCGCAGGCCTGGCTGGCATGGCATCTGGCGGGTAATGGCGCGCTCGATCAGGGGCTGGAGATCTTTCGGGGGCTGCCTGTGTCGGCAGAGAACGGCTATCCTGATCTGATTTTTCAATTGCTCCATGCTTCTCAGGCGGCGGGAAGGTATGGTGAGGCGGCCGAGGTCTGGGGGCGTCTGCGCGGGCTTGCCGGACGCTCGCCAGAGTCAGGCGGCAACCTGATGGAGAATGGTGGTTTTGAGGAGCAGCCGCTTGATGAGAGATATGAGCAACTGACACGGGGCGGGCTCGGTTTCGACTGGCTGATCGACAGGCACCCGCAGGTTCAGGTTCGACGGGACGATGCACAGTCACACAGCGGCCGTCGCTCGCTGCATCTTGGTTTTTCACGGCCGATGGAGGTACCGTTCGCGCAGGTGACGAGGCTGGTGACGGTTGAGCCATCGCGTCATTACAATCTGCGGTTTTGGGTGCGGGCGGTCAATCTGCCGGCAGAAGCGCCGTGGATCGAGGTTGGCGACGCTCACCGACCGGAGGCCTTCCTGTTGCGAGTGGAACTGCCACGCCAGGCCGCGGGGTGGGAGGAAAGGTCGATCGGGTTGATGACGCTTCCGGAGACGCGGGCACTGCGACTGAGGCTGCACAGCCCGGCATATCGTTTCGTCTCGACTGTTGATCGTGGAGACCTCTGGCTCGATGATTTTGAACTGGTTCAGGCACCATAATCCGTGCGGGCGAGGCGACACGCAGAGGCTGGCAAAGAGGCTGTCGAGCGAGAGGCTGTCGAAATGAATCAGAGACGGGGTGGCAAAGAATTGGCTGAGAGGATCGATCGATTCCTCTTTGCCGATCTGCTGGTGGCGGTAATCCTTGGTGTGCTCGCTTTTGGGACGGTCGAGCCGTGGTCACTGCTGATTTTCCAGTTGAATGCGCTCCTCGGCGGCCTGATGCTCGCGGCGCGTTATGCCCTGAGCCCTGAGGTTAGCCAATGGCGGCTGGCCTTCTCGCTGCCGCTCTGGTTGTTGCTGGGCGTGGCGCTGTTGCAACTGGCACCGCTCGACGTGGTCAGGCTGCTGCCGTCCGCGGTGGCTGGCGTCGATGGCGCTGCTCCTCCGGAATCGCTTAGTCCGGAGTTGTTGCGCGCACCGACGATCACGCGAGACGGGCAGGCAACCCGCGAAGCGGCCATGAAGCTGCTCTCGCTGGCAATCTACCTGATGACGGGGCTGCATGTCTTGTCGGCGACCCGGCGAAGACGCCTCGCCATCAGGATTCTCGCCGGCTTCGGGCTGGCGATCTCGCTGCTGGCCATTGCCCAGCGACTGACCTGGAATGGCCGAATCTACTGGCTGCGCGCGGTCTCGCCGAATGTTGCGCCATATGGGCCCTACGCCAACTACAATCACTTTGCCGGGCTGGTGGAGATGCTCTTTCCACTGGCGCTCGCCCGAATGTTATTCTCTCGTTGCGCGGTCGAGGAGCGTCTCTTTCTTGGTCTGGCGACAACTCTGATGATTGCCGCCGGCATCTTCTCGCTCTCACGGGGCGGGATGCTGGCGACAGGCGCGCAGATAGTCCTCTTTGGTCTGCTGAGCGCGATCAGCCGTCGCCGTGGGACAGCGTCATCACTGCCGGCTCATAATCCTCTTCTTCCAGCGCTGATTCTTGCCGGGGCGCTTGTCATTGCCATTCAGGTTGGTTACGAGCCGCTGCTCCAGCGTTTTGGCACGGTCAGACAGGGGGCGGATGAGCGCTCGCTGACGACGCGCATTGAATACTGGAAAGCCTCGTGGCGGATGTTTCTTGACCATCCGGTGGCCGGGGTCGGTTTAGGGGCCTTTCCGACGATCTATCCGCGCTATGGCACCTCCTCGGCAAGGCATGAGCGACTGGAACAGGCCCACAACGATTATCTGCAGCTTCTGACCGACGCCGGCATCCTCGGCGGAGGGATTGGTGTGCTGGCGATAGGTCTGCTCCTTCGCGAGGTGTGGCGAAGGTGGCGGCATTGGGAAAGTCTGCAAGCCGACGAGCGTGCTGTCTTCATTGGCGCGGCCGTGGCCATTGCCGGACTTCTCATTCACAGCCTGGTTGACTTCAATTTGCAGATAGCGGCAAACGCGCTATTATTTTCGTTTATCGTTTCGCTGGTCGTCTCACCGGCGGAGGAGCAGAAGAAGGCAATAACGTGATCTTCAGAGGAATGGTCAGCTGAAATATGAATGTGCCCTTACTGGATCTGGTCGCGCAGCATCACACGATACGAGAGGAAGTTCTGAGCGCCATCACCCGCGTCTTCGACAGTCAGCAGTTCATCATGGGGGCCGAGGTTGAAGCCTTTGAGAGGGAGGCGGCGACCTATTGCAACGTTCGGCATGCGATTGGTTGTGCCTCAGGCTCTGATGCGCTGCTGCTTGCCCTGATGGCGCTGGATATTGGCCCGGGTGATGAGGTGATCACCGTTCCCTTCACCTTTTTCGCAACGACGAGCGCGATTACCCGCCTTGGAGCGCGAGCGGTCTATGTTGATATTCGTGAGGACGATTTCAACCTCGATGTCGGGCAGTTGGAGGCGGCGATTACCCCGCGGACGAAGGCGATCATGCCGGTGCACCTCTTTGGTCAGTGTGCGCGGATGGACGAGATTCTGGCAATTGCCGGTCGCTATTCCATCCCGGTAGTCGAGGATGCAGCGCAGGCGATCGGTTCTGATTTCCGGGGCGAGCGAGCCGGCACGATGGGGATCATTGGTTGTTTCAGCTTCTTTCCCACCAAGAATCTCGGTGGTGCCGGCGATTCAGGCATGATGACGACCAATGACGATCATCTGGCTGAGAGGCTGCGGATACTGCGTGTTCACGGGATGCAGCCGAAGTATTACCATCAGGTAGTCGGTATCAACAGCCGGATTGATGTGTTGCAGGCAGTCGTCCTGCGCATCAAGCTGCGCCATTTGGAGAGCTGGATCGAGGCACGTCAGCGTAATGCCGCCCATTATCAGCGCCGCTTTGCGGAGGCGGGGATTGGCGAGGTGGTTACGCCGCTGGTGCATGCGGATGCGCGTCACACCTTTCACCAGTACACTGTTCGCGCCGAGCGACGCGATGACCTGAAGCGGGCCCTGCAATCAGCCGGGATCGGTGCCGAGGTCTACTATCCGGTGCCTTTGCACCTGCAGGAGTGCTTCAGGTTTCTCGGGTATCAGCAGGGTGATCTGCCGGTGAGCGAGCGGCTTGCCGGTGAGGTACTCTCGCTGCCGATCTATCCCGAACTGACGGTTGAGCAGCTCGATCGGGTGGCTGAGGCGATTATCGGATTCTATCGGGCATAGGGGAGAGGAGCCAGTCAGGGGCCATGGTCAGAGCCTCAATGCCGGAAGAGGGAGAGTTTCCCGGGGTTGCGTCGGAGAGGCGTGGCCGGCGGCGTATTGCCCGCGTCGGGCTCACCGGTCTGACGACGCTGCTGGCGCGTGGGTTAACGCTTGGCGCTGGTCTGGCCACTCTGCCGCTGGCCTCGGGTTATCTGGGTGAAGAGCGTTACGGGCTTTGGCTGACTCTTGGCAGCTTCATTGGCTGGATCGGGATTCTCGACCTTGGGATGAGCAACAGCCTGGTCAATGTGCTGGCGACGGCGGAGGGGCGTCAGGACCGCGAGCGACCGGTGATCGCGGTTTCCAGTGTCTTCTGGAGTTCGTGCCTGATTGCCGGTCTTTTTTTCGTGGTGGCGATGGTGTTGTGGCCGCTGGTCGACTGGGCGTCAATTTTCAATGTTCACTCGGCAGAGGCGAGGCAGGAGCTTCGCCTGTCGGTTCTGGTGGTCATTGTCTGCCTCGCGCTGCGTCTGCCGACGGCGATGATCGGGGCCATCTACCAGGCCGGGCAGGAGGGCTATTTCCACCAGGTCTGGAGCAGCCTTGCCGGCCTGCTCGGGGCGCTTGGGCTGGTGGTGGCGATTTGGAGTGGGGGCGGGCTTCCGGTGCTGTCGGCGGTGACGCTGGGAGGCTTCATTCTTGGCGATATTTTTGCGGGAATTCACCTCTTCGTCTGGCGGCGACCGTGGTTGTGGCCATCTCCGACTGCTTTTTGTCGCCGCGAGGCATCATCTCTGCTGCGTCAGGGGAGCCAGTTCTGGCTGGCACAGATTTCGGCAGTGCTGATGTTCCAGATCGGGATTCTGATCACTGCGCGGCTCTTCGGGGCAGCCGAGGTGGCCGGATACGGGACGATGCTCCGTCTCTTTGCCATCATCGGATCGATTCAGACGGCATTTGTCGCCCCGCTCTGGGCGGCATACGGTGAGGCGATCGCCAGCGAGGATGGCCGATGGGTGGCGTCAACCTTCAGGCGGTCATTGCGGCTGAGTCTCGCGTGGTCAATTGTGGCGTCGCTGGTGATCCTCGTCGCCCTGCCACTGCTGCTGCAACTACTGATGAGGACGCGGCCCCATCCACAGTCGCCCGACTGGTCACTGGCAATCGCCTTCGCCGTGACCGAGGTCATCAATTCGGCGGCCCGCTGTATTGCTACGCTGCTCAATGGTCTTGGAGCCATCAGGCTGCAGGCGCTCTGCGGCCCATTGGCCGGCATCTTCAATCTTGGTCTTGCGCTGCTGCTCGGCAAGGCGATCGGCCCCGCCGGTGTCGCCTGGGCCACGGCGATCAGCCTTGGACTATTCTGGATCGTCCTGATGGGCCGGGAAGCCTCGCATCGTCTCCCGGTCGAGCCGGGGAGGTGCTGAACTCTGGAGACGACCGGGATCCACATCCTGCTGACGGGGACGATCGTTCCCAATGCCGAATCTTCGCTTCACGCAGATCCGCGCCAGCGGCGTGACGAATACCTTGAAGCTTTGCGCAGCTATTCCCGGCTGGCACCAGTCTGCTTCCTCGAAAACTCGATCTATCCGATCGATGACGATCCCGCTTTCCGCGATCTTCCCAATGTCAGGATCGTGCGGATGCCGCTCTCAACCGCGCCTGAGCGCGGAAAGGGATATCAGGAATTCGAGATGATCGACCGTCTGGTGCTCGATGAGACCACGCCGGCAGCGCGATTGCTGAAGATCACCGGGCGCTACATTTACCGCAACATCGATGAGATCCTCGATGCCATCCGCCAACGCATGAAGACCGGTGAAGACGAGCTCGGACTGATGATTGACCAGTGCCGGCGCTCGGAGATGGCGCGTACTTCTCTCTTCTGCGTCACCCCCGCATTCTATCGTGCAAATCTGCGCTCGATTCACCAGCTTTGTGACGATCGCCGCGGAGACTGGATCGAGCGGGTTCTCTATCAGCGGCTGCGCAACCTGCCGCCGGAGGCAGCCCGGCAAGTCTGTCTCTTTCCGGTAGAGCCGGATCAGACCGGGATCAGCGGCTCGACCGGAGGGCAGCTGGAGATTTCGCGATTCAAGTATGCCGTCAAGAGGCGTTTGCGCATGGTTAATCTACTGGTCGATCGGAGGTATCTCTGGTATGCACGATAGACACGACAGCTCTGATCATCAGCCCCGGAGAGACGAATGGCCGAGGATCTCGGTGATTACCCCGTCGTTCAATCAGGCGGTATATCTGGAGCGAACGATTCGCAGCGTACTGGACCAGGGCTACCCCGATCTCGAATACCTGATCATCGATGGCGGCAGCACTGATGGCAGCCGTGAGATCATCAGGAAATACGAGAAGCACATTGCCTGGTGGGAGAGTCAGCCCGACAGGGGCCAGTCGGACGCCCTCAACAAGGGGTTTGCCCGTGCCAGTGGTGAGGTCATCGGCTGGATAAACTCGGATGATATGTATTGCGAGGGTATTCTTGAACGGGTTGGAAGGTGGTTTGCCAGTCACCCGGAGAGCGATGTCGTTGGCGCTGGTCTGCTGGTGATCGATGCCGATGATCGGGTGATTGATGCCCTCTGGGCAACACCGCCACAGCCCGCCTACACTTTTCATATTGGTCTCGACCTTCATCAGCAGGCCCTCTTCTGGAGGCGGTCATTGATGGAGAAGGTTGGTCTGATCGACCCCGGGATGCGCTTCAGCATGGACTATGATTTCATTCTCAGGCTGCTGGTGCACGGTCGGGTGGATCGACTGCGCGGCTATGGCGGGATGTTCCGGCTGCACAGTGAGGCAAAGACGGCGCGAATGACCGAGGTCGCGATCGAGGAGAATGAAATTTCACGCCAGCGCTACCGCGAAAGTTTTCCGCCGCTGGTGGCCAGTCCGACGCTCAACCGGCTGCTGTTGAAAGCCATACGCTGGCTGAGGCTGGCAGTTGACGCGCCGTTTTCGTACATTGTGTTCAAGCTCGGGAAAAGGATGGGGCTCTTTCAGGGGGATGTCAGTCAGTTTCTCCTCGCGGATCACCCTCATCGATCGTCAGCAAAGGAGTCGTTGCGCTAGCCATGTGCGGGATTTGCGGAGTTATCAGTCGGCATCCAAACGAGAGCGGGGCGGTGATGGCCAGGCCGATTGGGCGGATGCTGCGGACGATGCGCCATCGCGGACCCGACGGCGAGGGCGAGTATTCGTCTCCGCAGGTCAGTCTGGCAATGCGTCGTCTGAGTATCATCGATCTCGAAGGTGGCTGGCAGCCGCTTTATAACGAAGATCGATCGCTGGTGCTGGTCGCCAATGGCGAGATCTACAATCACGTCGAGCTGCGACAGGAGCTGATCGGTCGGGGACACCACTTTCGCACGGGGAGTGACTGCGAGACGATCCTCCATCTCTACGAAGAATTTGGGCTCGAGTGTCTTCGCCATCTGCGCGGAATGTTTGCCTTTGCACTCTGGGATGAGCACCGCCGCCGGGTAATGCTGGCAAGGGATCGAATGGGCGAGAAGCCGCTCTACCTGCGCGAGGAGGAAGGCCGGCTCTGGTTCGCCTCGGAGTTGAAGTCGATCGTCAGGGCTGGCATCAGCGAAGCTGCTTCGCGGTTGGCGTATGACCCGGTGGCCATCGACCACTATTTCCATTATGGCTATGTCCCGGAGCCGATGACGCCACTGGCCGGCATCAGAAAGCTGCCGGCCGGCCACTACCTGACAGTCGATCTCGACGAGTGGCAATGTCGCGAGGCGGCCTACTGGAACATGGAAGATGCGCCGCCGCTCGAAGGTGATCCGGGAGAGCTGATTCGGGAGCAGTTGGAGGGCCTCAGCCGGATCATCGTCCGGGCGGATGTGCCGGTGGGTGTCGCGCTTAGTGGCGGGCTCGATTCGAGCGCGATTGCCGCACTGGCGACAGCGCAGTATCCCGGCGTCATTCGTGCCTTCTCGGTCGGCTATGCCAATCAGCCGGCAAACGATGAGCGCGCTGATGCTCGCGAATTCGCCCGCTATCTCAGGATCCCCTTCGAAGAGGTTGAACTGCGGGTCGGAGATCTGGTTGCCTTCTTCCCGGAACTGGTCTTCTGGCAGGACGATCCGATCGCCGACATTGCCGGATATGGCTACTATTCGGTCATGAAGCTGGCACGAGAGCACGGCGTCCCGGTGTTGCTGCAAGGGCATGGCGGAGATGAACTCTTCTGGGGCTACCCCTGGTCGAGTCGTGCCGTCGTCGAGACCGCACGAAAGGCGCGCTCCGGCACTGATTGGAGTGACTATCTTCAACTGCGCTTTCCGACATCCTTCACCGCACGCGATCTGCTGAAATGGGCTCTCGACCACGGAGGGCTGAAGAGCTCACTCGCCGCGTGGCGTCGTGATCGCTCGACACCGGCGGAGCAGATGGTCTTCTATGATCTTGTGCCCGACTTTGCCAATGCGCAACGCCTGATCAGAGGGTGCTATGCCCCGGGCTTTGCCGCGAGTCTCGCTGATAACTCCCCGACCGATCTCTTCTCGATACCACTTCCGTGGGGCAATATCGAGACCTCGATCACGAGGCTGCTCTGCCAGACCTACCTGCTTGAAAACGGAGTGGCCCAGGGTGATCGCCTGAGTATGGCCGCTTCGGTTGAGTTGCGGCTGCCGTTGCTCGATCATCGCCTGATCGAGACGGTCATCGGCCTGCGTAAGCAGAACTCAGATTCGCACCTTCCTCCAAAGGCCTGGTTTCGACAGGCGCTTGCCGGCATTCTGCCACGCCATGTTCTCGATCGTCCAAAGCGCGGATTTGCCCCACCGGTGAGGGCGTGGCACCGTGCGATCTTTGCCGCCCACGGATCACACCTCGACGGCGGCATGCTGGTCGAGACCGGCCTGCTCACTCACGAGGCAGCGAAAGATCTCGCGAGGGGAGATTTCCCCTACGGCGTTACTGCCCCGCTTTCATTCAAGGCGCTGGTGCTTGAGGAGTGGAGTCGCCACTATCTCAATTGAATTGCGGACTGCCGCGCAACCGATGATGACCATGCAGACACCCGTAGTCTTTATCATCTTCAACCGAGCCGAGACCGCACGACGTGTGCTTGGTGCCATTCGAGAGGCGCGACCCCGGCGGTTGCTGGTCATTGCTGATGGTCCGAGGCCGGGAAGGGCAGGGGAGGCGGAGCGCTGCGCCACGGCGCGTGCCGTCATCGACGAGGTCGATTGGGAATGCGAAGTCCTCACCAACTATTCCCAAACCAATCTTGGCTGTCGGCGACGTGTCTCCAGCGGACTCGACTGGGTCTTTTCTCTGGTCGCCGAGGCCATCATCATCGAGGATGACTGCCTGCCTCACCCTGACTTCTTCCCCTTCTGCGAGGCCATGCTTGAGCGCTACCGCGATGATCAGCGAATCATGCATATCGCCGGAACCAACTATCAGTTTGGTCGCCGGCAGTTTGAGCAACGACAGTCTCCATACAGCTACTACTTTTCGCGTTACAATCATTGCTGGGGCTGGGCAACGTGGAGGCGCGCCTGGCAGCACTACGATCGTGATCTCACCCTCTGGCCCATGGTTCGTGATCGGGGGCTGCTGGCCGACCTTCTCGAAGGTGATCGACGTGCCATCACCTACTGGACCCGATCCTTCGAGGCGACCTCGTCAGGAAAGATCGACAGCTGGTCGTATGTCTGGACACTTTCATGCTGGTCGCAGTCCGGCCTGACCATTCTGCCAGCAATCAATCTGATCTCGAATATCGGCTTCGATGATGGCGCTTCCAACACGCTCAATCGACGCAGCCGCTTCGCCTCAATGAAGACAGCGCCACTCGGGTTTCCACTCAACCCGCCACCGTTCGTCATCCGTGATGCCCTCGCCGATCGCTATACTCAGCGTCACAATTTTCGTCACGGATGGCTGCGCGATATCGCGCGAAGTTTGCTGAGGAGCATGTTAAAGTCACGGTGAACCGGTTCGTCTGCCGGTGACGAGGAAAGCGACAGAAAGAGTAATCCTGACATTGATGAGTCTCTGCCCTTTGTGCCAATCCACCAGATCGAGGCGACTCGATACCATCAGCATCGGTGATCTCGATGCGCTTTATTGCGCACGCTTCGGGATCGGTGTCGCGGCAGAGTTTGGCGAGATATCCGAACTCATCTTTCTTGCCTGCGATGATTGCTCACTGCGATATTTCCAGCCAATGATTGCCGGCTCGGCCGATTTCTATCGCGGATTGAACAGCCACCCATGGTATTACCTCGCCGAGAAGGGAGAGTACCGGACGGCACGATCGCTGATCGGCGATGGCGCTCTGGTCCTCGATATCGGCTGTGGTGAGGGGCTCTTCGCGCGTCATATTCCGGGGGCGCACTATACCGGCCTTGAAAAGCATCTCGACACCCTGAACCATCATCCATCTGAGCGGCCGGCTGATCGGCCGGCTGATCGGCCGGCCGGCAATATGCGCATCCTTGCCGAGACTGTCGAGGAGCACGCACGCCAGCACGCCGGCCGCTACGATGTCGTCTGTTCATTCCAGGTCCTCGAACATGTCACCGATCCGCGTCTTTTCATCGAGAGCGGGATTGCCTGTCTCAAACCCGGAGGGCTGCTCATCTTCTCGGTTCCGAGTGCCGATTCCTATGTCGCCCGAACCGTCAATGGCATTCTTAATATGCCACCCCATCACCTCACCTGGTGGTCAGACGAGACATTGCGCTTCGTTGCTCGCCAGCAGCGTCTCGACCTGCTCTCGATCGTGCACGAAGCGCTCGATCCGGTTCATTACCGCCGTCGCTCGTACAACCGCGCCCTTGCAGTGCTTGGCCGCATCTCGGGCCACCAGCCACGACTGATCGACCGTACGCGATTCTTCCGTCTGCTGGCGATGGCTTCACTTCCACTTGCGGCCATCGATCTGCTTATCTTTCGTCTCTCGCGCGGCATAACCATCGGCCACTCAGTGACAGCGATCTACAGGAAGAAGGGCTGATTTCACAACCAGATGAACGACTCACGGACGATACCACCAATAACCCTGCCGCTGCTGTTTGCCACCCTCGCCATCGCCGCAATGGGGACAGTCCTGCTACTCACCGATATCGTGACCTTCACGATTGCTTCTGCCTCTCTCTGCGGTCTGGTCTTCCTGATGCGCAACCCGGAGATGGCTCTGGCAATTCAGATCAATGGTGTCGCTCTCTATCTTTATGCCGTCTACAAGCTCAATATCGAGGGTGGGACCACGGTTACCGGAGCCTTCTATGGCATCCTTGCCATCTCCTACATTATTGGTGGCTGGCTCTCCGACAAGCGCAATGGCCGACTCAATCTGCAACTGATCGATCTGCTCTTCATTCTGCTCTACGCGCTCTTCTTCATCAGTTATTTTCTGCAGTCACGCGATAACCCGCTGGCCTACAAGAAGGTGGTCTATGCCCCGGTGCTGGTTGTCGCACCCTACATCGGCGTGATGCTGATCAACAACGCCGAGCGGATTCGAAGGCTGATAGGTTACATTGCGTTGATGTCGATCGTCATGATCGTCCCCGCCTTCTATGAACTGCTGACCAATCCGCTCTATCAGGAGTATGGTCGATTCTCGATCTACATCTTCGAGGATAAGGGCGACAACCCGATCCAGTTCGGTATTGCCTACGCGATCCTGCTGATCGTCATGATTTTCCGGATTGCCGAGAGGCGGAGGGCAGGGCTTATCGATATCGCCATCATCCTGCCATCGGTCTTTCTGCTGGTCAGAAGCGGTGCACGCGGTCCGGTGATCAGCTTCATCGTGACAATGTTTGTCTTTCTCGTCTGGCTGGGAAAATTCAGTCGGCGAATCAAATTCTGGATTCTGACCGGAGGTGCCGCGCTGCTGATCACCGCGTACAGCCTGATTCCGACATCGACGGTCAATTTTTACCAGGTTCTCTTCGACCCTGAAGTCTCACCAACGCAGAATCCATCGGCCAATTCGATCCAGGAGCGTATCTTTCTGATCGATCTCGCGATCGACGAATTTCTGAGCAATCCGATACTGGGTGTCGGAACCGGCAATTCGTCAGGTGGAGTTGGCTATCCTCATAATTCAGTGATCGAGGTTGCTGCGGAACTGGGGCTTGTCGGGCTGACCATCTTCATTCTGCTGCATGCCCAGGTCCTGAGAACGGCCTACTTTGCCTTTCGTCGAACCGCCGGTCAGCAATTATCGTGGACGGTCGGCGCTGCTTTCGCCATTTATATCTTCTCGTTCGTTGAGTCACTCTTCAGTGGGTATATGGGGGGCGATATGCTCCTTTACGTCAGCATCGGGCTCGTCTCTTCGGTTTCGAGGGTGGTTGGAACGAGGGAGAACGGCGGCTCGGCCGAGCTGCTGGCGGAGCAGGCCGGATGACTAATGAAAATAGTGTTCAGGGGATGGCCAGGTCGACTGTTCTGCCAGAAGTTCAGCCGCCAGTGGTTGTGATTGACGCCACGGCTGCACGCAGCGGCGGGCGCGTTTATCTCGAATCGTTGCTCGGTTCTTTGGCCGCTACCGATTGTGGATTTCGCTTCCACGTGCTTTACACCAGTGATCTGCAGGTGCCTGAGCGGCGCTCCTTCCCGCCAAACTTCACTTTTGAGCTGATCAGCTTCCCGGCAATTGCCGAATCGAGCTGGATGCTCGGTGGTCTGCTGAGAGCGCTCTGGCGATTGATCCTGCTTCCGGGCAGCCTGCGCCGCCACCGTCCGGCAATCTTCTTTTCAAACTCAGGTTCTGTGCCTCGCGGCCTCCCTGACGGGACGGCTGCTGTCGTCGCCTTTCACAATGCCATTCCGTTCCAGCCAGATATCTGGTCACTGGAGCATTCACGCCTGCGACGCTGGCGCTTCGCCCTTCTCCGCCGTCAGGCAATGCAAGCCATGCGGCGCGGTGCCCACGCGATCGCCTTCAGCCACGAGGTTAAAAGACTGCTCATCGCCGCCGGAGCCGCCCCCGAGAAATGCTCAGTCATTCCCCATGGAATCGATTGGGGAGAGGCAGAGAGAACCTCCGTCACCGACACCCGGCCCGGGTCCGCACCTCCATCGATCCTCTATGTCTCGCAGATTCACCGCTACAAGAACCTGCTCAACCTGCTTGAGGCCCTTGCTGTTGCCAGAGAAGACTTTCCCGCCCTTTCTCTGGTAGTTGTTGGCGGGCTTCACGATCCTGGTTACGCCGCCGCCATTGAACACACCATCGAATCGCTCGGTCTCCGACAGCACGTCAGCATCCTTTCCGCCATCGATCGCTCGCTGCTGCCCGAACTTTATCGACGCTCCAGTCTGATAGTCTATCCCTCGCTCGCTGAAAACTGCCCCTTCGCTCTTCTCGAAGCCATGGCCTTGGGCCGCCCCGTTGCCGCCTCTGGTATCCCCCCGATTCGTGAAGTCTGCGCTGATGCCGCTCTCTACTTCGACCCTCACAATCCGACCGAGATCGCTCAAACCATCACCGCGATCCTCCGGGATCCGGCACTGGCCAGGCGGCTCTCACTCAAGGCCGTCAGTCGCGCCAGCCTCTTCACCTGGCAGAAAGCTGCCACGCAGACTCTCGACCTCTTCTCCCGTCTCGCTCGGAACCGATAACAGCCCTTCCCGGGTGACGCTTCCTGCATAGTAACAGTCGATATTGGAACAGGTCCCTGATTGGTGACGCTGCCAGCAGACCTTGTCCCAATGTTGCGTGTTCCGCTTCAGGGCTGATCGCCAAACTTCGATCGGAACTTGCTCACTTTTGGACGCACAACCATCAGGCAGTAGGGCTGCCATGGATTGTTGCGGTAGTAGTTCTGATGGTAACTCTCCGCAGGGTAGAACTTTGTCAGAGGAAGGATCTCGGTGACGATCGGATCGGGCCAGGCAGCGGCCTGCCCAAGCTCGGCAACCGTCTCCTCGGCGATCTGCTGCTGCGCTGATGAGTGGCAGAAGATCACTGACCGATACTGACTGCCGATGTCGGCTCCCTGGCGGTTGAGGGTCGTCGGATCGTGAATGGTGAAGAAGATATCGAGCAGATGGCGATAACTGACCACCTGCGGGTCGAAGGTAATCTGCACTACCTCGGCGTGTCCCGTCGCGCCGAGGCAGACCTGCTGATAGGTCGGATCGGGCACCTCACCGCCAGCATAGCCGGAGACAACCCCGACGACTCCGGCAACCTCCTGATAGACCGCTTCGAGACACCAGAAGCAGCCGCCCCCCAGCGTTGCGTATTCAAGTCTGTTCTCCATGCAGCCGATGATAACACGGCCCCCACTATTTTCTCTGCCGCCAGACGTCGCGCTCACTGATTGGCTCACACGAAGTCACAAAGATGCAGGATCAACGCGCCTTTCTCACGCGCAAGGCGCTGATCGGGTTTATTGCTCAGAATCTCCAGTCCAGACCAATCAGCGGGAAGATCCCCAACTGGTCATCGAAACGCGATCGGTTGTTGCGCCGATCCCATGACAACCCGGCAAAGTTCTGCCGGTTGGTCACATTCTGCACGCCAATAAAGAGAAGCACATTCTGCTCGCGGAAGCGAAAATTGTAGTCAGCCCGCAGGTCGAGTCGCACATAGTCAGGGGATCGCTCACCATTGACGCGACTGAGGTCGAAGATCCCGCGCCGCTGAGCCTGCGAAGCGACCGTGTTGAAAGGGGTGAATGGCCGGCCTGCCATGTGGACGTAACGGGTCGAAAACTCCCATTTCGAGGTCAGCCGATAACCGCCAACCAGGTTGAAGACGAACGGATAGTCGTAGGTGCCCGGTCTCATTATCCCGTCCAGCCCCGCGACTCGCGTCTTCGAGAGCGCGACGTTGGTCTGTCCGAACCATCGTGTCGTAAACTTCTTCTCGGCGAAGAATTCGATCCCCTGTGCGCGGCCCCGTCCGGCACTTGCCAGCGGAAAGAGAATGTCACGGGTGGCAAACGTATCCCCGACACTTGCCAGCGAAAGGGAGGGGAACTGTGTTGCTGCCGGGTAGTCACGGTAGTTCTTCCGGTATACCTCGATCGTGAAGCGCAGTGAGTCGCTCGCCACATACGATAACCCGGTTACAAAGTGATCCGCCCGGAATGGAATCAGACCGCGATTCTCCGGAAAGGCAGAGAGGAAGATGAAGAAAGGCTGCTGGTAATAAGTACCAACACCGGCCCGCCACGAAAGGCTGTCGGTCAGTCGGTAGCTCAATCCGGCGCGCGGACTGAAGCGCTTCCGGTCGAGATACTGGTATCCATCATACCGCCCGCCCAGGGTCAGGTTGAGCCGTTTGGTCACATCCTGTGTTGCCTGAAAGTAGGCTCCCGTTTGCGAACTGACAAACTCTCTGCGAAGTGAAAATGGGTTGACCCCGGGAGTGATCGAATACGGCGTGTCATCTCCAAAAGGTGAGGCGGCATTGTAGTTGATCCGGAAGATCTTCGCACTGCCTCCTGCCTGCACCTTGCTGAGCATTGGCAGGTAGAGCGTCAGATCGTACTTGATCGTGCTCTCCCCTTCGCGTGAATCATCACGAAAGACGAGCTGACCATTGGCAATCTGCTGGTCAATCGGCGTCCCGATCGGTGGCAGTCCCGCACGCACCAGATCGCGTACGCGGGCACTGACACTCGCTTCCGAGTGGGTGACGCCAAGAAGTCCCACTCCCCGGTCACCAAAGATTCGTTGCCAGTTGAGCCCGTTAGCAGTTCGCCAACCCTTGTAGCGAATGTCGAGTGTGCTCAACTCATCTCCCGGTTCCAGACCCTCCGCCGCTCCAAGCCGGATCCGGTCGATTCCACTGATGCTGACACCCCAGATCCGGTCGCGAGGTGAGAGATCATAGACGACCTTGCCATTGAAGGAATAGTTGACCGGTGTTCCACCAATCCCGATATCGTTCGTAAAGAGATCGATGAAACTGCGCCGCGCCGAGGCGACCCAGGATCCCTTCCCACTCTGCAGCGGACCCTCGATCACTCCACCCGCCCCGGCAAAGCCCAACGTTGCCTGTCCGGCAACCCGATCCCGACTTCCTTCCCGCTGGGCAATCTGCAAGACGCTCGATGTCCGGTTGATGAACGGTGCCGGGTATCCACCTGTTAAAAAAGTCACATCCCGGATCAGCATCGGGTCGAGCATGCTGACAGTCCCACCTGCCGAGGCAAAGTTGGCAAAACTGTTGATATTCGGAATTTCGATATTGTCAACAATAAACAGATTTTCGAGCGGGCTCCCACCACGCACAATGATGTCATTCCGGAAATCGTTCGATCCAATCACCACCCCCGGCAGTGTCTGCACATACCGTGAAACGTCCTGCAGCGCCCCGGCAGCTTTGAGGATCTCATTTGGCTGAACCAGATACCCGGAACTCTTGACCTCTTCCGGGGCAATGAAGGAGGGGCTGCTGACCGTCACCGATTGCTCAATCGCTTCAAGCTTCGGCAGCGCAATCTCGATCCGACTCTCCAACCCCGCGCGTACTTCAACATCTTCACTGCGCAGGGTCGGCTGGCCCGAGATGATCACCTCCAGCTTGTATAACCCGGTTCGCAGATCGTTGATCCGAAACTCTCCATCCTCCCCCGAGGTCGCGCAACGAATCGGCTCCACCAGACAGACCTTGATACCAGCCACGGGACGACCATCTGTCCCTATGACTGTTCCGGTAATTGAACCAACTCCGGTCGTGTCCTGAGCTTTCACCATACCGCTGCCAGGCAACCCCAGAACCAGCCACAGTATTACACCCCATCTGCTCAATCTCATCCTCCCTCTCCTTCATTGACAATTTCCAGCAAGGTAGGATGAATGTGTGTCGGTTCTGCTGCAATTATCTGTAGACATCCTGGCTTCTCATCAGATCTGTTTACCATCCACCCGGTCGAATCGGTTGCCCCCTCCCAGGTCGACTGTGGAAACGGCAGATGGCCTCTTTTCACGGTCCAAAGGAGCGACCGGAAAGACTCCGGTGCGCAATCGTTCTCATCTGGCGCTCAGCCTGTCTGAATTGCGGTGAATGAGTCAGTTCTGTCAGGTTGCCGCCCGCGACTGTCGCCGGATTGAGCTGTTATCTCATATCCCCGAGCAGATGCTGACAGAGAGCGATGGCGGTGATGGCGGCGGTTTCGGCGCGGAGGATACGCGGGCCGAGCGTGGCGAAGCAGATGCCGGCGGTAGTGGCCAGATCGAGTTCCTCCGCACTCCAGCCGCCCTCGGGGCCGATGATCAGCGTCAGTGATTGGGAGTTCGTAAAAATATCACGCAGCAGGCCGGTCGGGTGGCCGCCACGCTCACTGAAGATGACGGCTGGTGAACCATCGAGCCGGCGGCAGAAATCGGGGAGGGGAAGCGGGTGATCGATAGCGACCAGTGAGCGACGGCCGCACTGTTTGACCGCTTCGAGGGAGATGCGTCGCCAGCGCTCGACACGGTGATCGTTGCGCTCCGTGTGACGTCTGGCTTCTCCGTGATCAGTAATCAGCGGAACGATCCGCGAGACTCCGAGTTCGGCAGACTTCTGAACGATCCAGTCGAACTTTTCTCCCTTGACGAGTGCCTGAGCGAGTGTCAGCCTCAGCGGTGATTCAACGACATTGTCAAGTTGGCGAAGCACCGTGAGTCTGGCATGAGTTCTGTCGGCGCAGGCCACTTCGCACTCCCACTCCTCCCCACCCCCGTTGAAGGCGAAGACGGTGTCTCCCTCGCGCAGCCGCAGAACCCGGGCAAGGTGGTGTGATTCGTCCGGATCAAGCTCAATGGTCGCCGCTTCCTCAATTGCAGCCGACTTGGCTGCCGGCGCATGAAATCGATGTCGTTGCACAGTCTCTGATATCTTCAGGTCAAAAGGGTCGAAAAGGCTCGACGTCAGGTCGTCGCGGGTGATCCCCCCCCGAGTCTCGCAGTCATTGTCACCCATTCACCGTCGCGTTTTGTCTCGACAGGCAGATACGATGTACTGATGGCATCAAGAACCTGCCGCTCCTGTTCCAGCAGAATGCCGGAGAGGATGAGCGTTCCGCCCGGCTTCATGACTGACGGAAATTCCGGCGCCAGCGGGACAATGACATCGGCGGTGAGATTGGCGACGACAGTGTCAAACTCGTGGCCGGCATAGGCCGAGAGACGATTGACCTCAAGCTCAAGCTCCTCGGCAAGGCCATTGATCGCCGCATTCCCGGTTGCCACCTCAATCGCCTCCGGGTCATTGTCAAAGCCGGTGACTCGCGCACCCGGATGGAGTCGCAGCGCCGCCATGGCGAGAATGCCCGTGCCGGTGCCAACATCGAGCAGCGCTCCGCCACCCCAATATCGCTCGATCATTTCGAGGCAGCCGCGGGTCGTCTCGTGAGTGCCAGTGCCAAAGGCCATACCCGGATCGATCTCGATCACCAGTCGATCGGTCGGGCCAAGGGTTTCACGCTTCCAGGATGGGCAGATGAGCAGTCGCTCGCCGATGGCCACCGGCTCGTAGCCCTTCTTCCACTCGGCCATCCAGTCCTGATCGGCGATGGTCAGACTGTCAACCCGCGCCAGTGCCGTCTCCGGCAGTCCGAGTCGCGCAAGCCCTTCGAGGATCTCGCGGTGAATCACGCCGACATCCGGAGCGAGATCAAAGTAGGCTCTGAGGGTCACCGCTTCAGGGTGTGACGGATCCTCAGAGACCTCGATCCCCGTAGTCTGATGTGCCCAGAGCTCGGCTGTCGCCACCGACTCGGCAGTGCGTGCAATTTCGATTTCGAGTGTATGCCAGACCTTCATCGCCATTATGATTCCTGAATCCCAAGTTCGTCGAGCAGGCGCGGATCATTGCGCCAGTCCTCCTGCACGCGAACAAAGAGGTTGAGCCTGACGTGGCGATCGAGCAGCCGCTCGATTCGACGACGGGCCCTGATACCAATCTGTTTGAGCATGCTCCCGCCGCGGCCGATGATGATCGGTTTCTGCGAGTCCCGCTCCACATAGATCACGCAGTGGATATTGGTCGTCTTGCCCTCTTCCTCCCAGAGTTCGGTGCGCACCGCGGTCGCAAAAGGTAACTCCTGCTCCGTCATCTGCAGGATCTGCTCGCGAACCATCTCGGCGACGATGTTGCGCTCGATCTCGCTGGTGAAGATCTCCGGATCATAATGCTGCTCACCCTCGGGCAGGTGTCTGAAGATCGCCTCGATCAGCAGCTCGCGGTTGTCGCCCGTCAGTGCCGAGAGCGGGATCACCTCGGCAAAATCATACTCTTTCGTATACTGCTCGATCAGCGGCAACAGCAGCGATTTGTCGCGGAGCATGTCTGTTTTGTTGAGCAACAGGAATGTCGGCTTGGCCGCCTGCCTGACAAGGTCGAGAGTGAAGCGGTCCCCCGAGCCGAATCGTGAGCTGGCGTCAACCATCAGCAGGACAAGGTCGTCGTGAGCCAGGGCATCAGCCACCAGCCCCATCATTCTCCGGTTGAGCGTGTAACCCGGTTTGTGGATACCCGGCGTGTCGACAAAGACGATCTGGCCTTCCGGGCGACTGACAATCCCGCGGATATGTGTCCGTGTCGTCTGAGGACGCGACGAGACCGCTGCGATGTGCTCGCCAATCACCGCGTTAAGCAGTGTCGATTTCCCTGCATTGGGTCGCCCGACAAGGGCGACAAACCCTGACTTGTATGACATGAATAAAACTTTCCGAAATTACCGATTTGCCTCACGGCTCACTCGCAAGCGCGAAATCCGCCGATCATCAGCCTCGATCACCTCAAACCTTAATCCACGCAGAGAGAGTGTTTCACCAGCCTCCGGCAGACGCCCGAGCTGATTGAGTACCAGCCCGGCGACCGTCGTGAAATCGTCAGCCGCCAGTTCGACATCGAAATGACGCTCAAGCTTCCCCACCTCGATGTCACCACGAACAACGCACGAATTACTGCTTTCGATCAACAGCTCCGCCTCGCTGACAGGCTGATCGGGCTCGTCTTCGTCCTCGATCTCGCCGACGATCTCCTCGATCAGATCCTCGATCGTCACCAGTCCGGCCAATCCGCCGTATTCATCGATCACCAGCGCCATCTGCACCCGCGCCTTCTGCATCTCCTCCAGCAGATCGTCGATCGGCTTCGATTCGGGAATTTCATACAATTGTCGCCGCGAGATCTCACTCACCCTCAGATTCGTCTCGCCTGAAGCCCAGTAACGCAAAAGATCCCGAACATAGACCACGCCCTCGATATTGTCTATCTGGTCGCGATAAACCGGCAGGCGTGAATACTTCGAATCGATCATCAGGTCACGAACCTCATCGACGGTCGCCTCGGCGTCGATCGCGATGATTCTCGTCCTCGGTGTCATGACCTCGACCGCCGTGCGATCACTGAAGCGGATGATTGACTGGATCATCTCTCCCTCATCCTCTTCGATGATCCCCTCATCTTCGCCGACATCGAGGAATGCTTGTAAATCACCGTTGTCCTCGGCATGGCCATTCTCGTCACCGGCTTCCGCCGGCGGCTCCTCTTCTTCCTGCCAGCCACGCACCAACCGGTACATCGGATTGGCTATCACCCCGAGCATCCCGAAGAGCAGCCGCAGTGGATGACGCAACTGTAACAGCGTCCGCTCCGGCGCATTCTGTGTGACCATCATCGGCAGCATCAGCCTGAAAACGAGGATCACCAGGATCATTACCCCGAAGGCCGCCAGCGAGAACCTCTCCTGCGAGAACCTCTCGTGGTTGATACGATGCATCAGCGAACTGACAAGAATGGCGATCGCCGCGATTGCCAGATGGAGCCCGAATGTCAGCGTGAAACTGATCAGGTGGTACTGATCTTCGAGAACCTGCCAGAACGAGGCGTGTTCAGTTCCTTCGGCCTCTGTTGCCAGCCGCCGCAGGGAGACATCGCTCAGCTCATCGAGTGCGCTTTTGGCTGTTGCCGTGACGACCAGCACCAGAACAGAGATGCTGGTCAACGCTATATCTGCTTCCATCGATTAGTCAACCTCGTAATCAAGCTCACAGACTTGTCGAGCTCACAGCCTTGTCGAGCTGGCGGGCCCGCCCGGCAGCAGCCGTTTGCGCAGCCGCTTTTCAAGACGGTTCATCTCACCGTTGTCCGTCTCGTGATCATAGCCCGCAAGGTGGAGCGTCCCGTGAATGACGAGATGCTCGATCTCTCGCTCAAGGGTGATACCATATTTTTCCGCATAGCGCGCCGCTGTCTCAACCGAGATCGCCATATCTCCAAGAAAACGACCGTCGCCAGCAGCACCCTGATCCTCGTCACAAACGAAGGAGAGGACGTCGGTCGGGCGGTCGATCCCGCGATAGTCGCGGTTGAGCTCGCGCATCCGCCGGTCACGAATGAAGGCGATGTTCAGCGAAGACCCCGACTCTCCAATGGCATCGAGCACGGCTTGCGAGAGCAGGGCTGTCGCCTGACGATCGATCGGATGCATCCGCTGGCGATTGACGACCTCAACCAGCGGACTGCCGGTCTGCAGGCTGGCAGTCTGACCGCCACCGGATCGATCAGAGGGCGATTTTTTTGTTGTGCTCATCATAGGCTTTGATGATCATCTGCACCAGATGATGTCGAACCACATCCCGCTCATCGAATTGAACAAAGACTATACCATCGATCCCGCTGACGACACGCTGGGCCTCGATCAGGCCCGATTCGCGCCCTGTTGGCAGGTCGATCTGCGTCACGTCTCCGGTGATCACCGCCTTTGAGCCAAAGCCGATCCGCGTCAGGAACATCTTCATCTGCTCGGATGTCGTGTTCTGTGCTTCATCGAGAATGACGAACGAATCCGAGAGCGTCCGGCCGCGCATGAAGGCCAGCGGCGCAACCTCGATCACCCGCTTTTCGAGAAAGCGGGTCGCCTTCTCCATCTCCATGAGGTCGAAGAGGGAATCGTAGAGCGGGCGCAGATAAGGATCGACCTTCTCCTGGAGGTCGCCGGGCAGAAAGCCGAGTTTCTCGCCAGCCTCAACCGCCGGACGCGCGAGCACGATGCGGTTGACCCGCTTCGCCAGCAGGAACTGCACTGCCATCGCCACCGCCAGATAGGTCTTGCCGGTTCCTGCCGGCCCGATGCCAAAGACGATGTCGTTTTCTTCGATCGCTTCGAGATAGCGCTTCTGGTTCGGCCCCTTCGCCGTCACCTGCTTGCGCCCGCCCGGGTTGATCTTCTTCTGGCCCGTCAGCAGCTCGCGCAACGACGAGGCCCGATCCTCGGCAATCTGCCTGAAGGCGTCCCGCAACTCACTGGCCGACGGGGTTCGCCCCTCGGTGAAGAGCTGGCCGAAGTCCTTCAGAATACGCTCGACCGTCGCCACGTCGGCCTCATCCCCTTCAATCAGCAGGTCGGCTCCACGCCCGCCAACGCGCACGCTCAGGAGCGATTCAAGGTATTTGATGTTCTGGTCGTATGGCCCGAAAAGAGCCTCGAGACCGCGTTCCGGTAATGTGATCTTCAGACTTCTCAGAGTGGTTTGATCTTTCTGCGGTTACTTTCTGTTTCAATGACGAGCCACGACGTGATCGCCCGGCGACCAAGCCGTGAAACCATGTTCAATTATCAGCTGATGTGTGGTCGTGAATTATCTTCCATCCATCGGAAAAGCGACGAAGAGCGAGGGTGTAGATGCCCGTCGCCTCGCGTCCATCTTTGAATTTGAGGTGATAGCGCCCCCTGACGAGGGCACCGGCGGGGCCAAGCATCTCGATACTGACATCGGAGAAATCGAGATGCCCCATCTCCCGGCCATCCGCCTGGTAGGTCTTTCGATACCGTTCGAGCGTCGCCTCCCAGCCCCGCAGCTGGCGGGCTCCGGAGAAGAAAGTCAATCTCTCCGACTGCCAGTAGCTCTTCATGAACTCTTCGAGGTTGCCCTCGTTCCAGGCCTTCGCCTGAGCGTCAAGCACCTGGCGAATTGCCACTTCCGGCTTTTTTGCCGCCTGAGCGTCAAGCACCTGGCGAATTGCCACTTCCGGCTTTTTTGCCGGCGGCATCGGCCTTGCTGCCATGCTCGACATGCTCGACATGCTCGAATTGACGGCGAGGATCAGCAGCGCTGCCGTTATCAGGCTCCACGATGATCTCATGACTCTCTCCATTCTCTGCGTTGACTTATCTTCACCAGTTTCACCCGGTCAGGTATTGTAACCCGACTGCGGCCCTGCTTCACTCCCCTCAAACGCCCATCACGCATCACTCCCACTCCTGGCACGGACCCTGGCGAGTTTACTTCCGACCATACATTGCTATAATTACCGCATGAATCGTGAGAATCAAGTTGATCGGGATCAGAGGCGACCAGCAGACCTCCACAGCTCGTCGGGCTGGCTGGTGGAACTGGAGCGCCGCGCGCCGCGACTGCTGATTCGCTTTGCCGATTATCTGCGTCGTGGCAATACCGGCGCACTGGCGATTCTCGCGCTGATTGCCGGCGGGCTCACCGGACTGGCGGTGATCTCCCAGGCCTCGCTTACCAGTTATGCCTTCGAGGTCGATGCCCTTGCCGAGTATCGCCCGCCGGAGGTGACTCGCGTCTATGCAAGCAATGGCAGGGTGATTGGCGAACTCTCGCTCGAGCGGCGCATTCCGATCGAGTATCGCGATATCCCGGCGCCATTGCGCCAGGCGATCCTCGCCATTGAGGATACCCGTTTTTACGAGCATTTGGGAGTCGATCCGGTGCGCATCGTCGGCTCAGCGATTCAGAATATCATCCGCAATCGCCGCGCACAGGGAGCTTCAACGCTGACGCAGCAGCTTGCCCGTGTCTTGTTTCTCAACCGGGAGAAGACCTATCTTCGCAAGATCCGGGAGGCAATGTTTGCGCTGCAGATCGAGCGGGTCTACACCAAGGATCAGATTCTGACGATGTATTGTAATCAGATCTTCCTCGGGGGCGGCGCCTATGGCTTCGAGGCAGCAGCAAATTACTATTTCAAGAAGCCGCTCAAGGATCTCGAACTGCACCAATACGCCTTGCTCGCGGCGCTGCCCAAGGCCCCACAGCAGTATTCGCCGCTGCTGCGACCGAAGGCGGCACTTGACCGGCGCAACCTCGTGCTGCAATCGATGGTCGAGGCCGGTTTCCTCTCGGTGGCCGATGGGGCAGCGGCGCGCTCGAAGCCGCTCGATCTCGATCCTGACGACCAGCGCGGCAAAAACGACCGCTCACCACACGCCTACTTCATCGAGGAGGTTCGTCAGGAGCTTCAGCGCATCCTTGTTGAGCGCCACTCGCAGGATGCAATGGATGTCTACCGCGCCGGGCTCAATGTCTACACCTCACTCGACGAGGAGGCACAGATTGCTGCCGTTCAGGCGGTGAGGCGAGGGGCTCAGCAGTACCAGCGGCGTCACGGCTGGAAGCTCAAACTTGAGAATATCGGCATGAAGCCTGGCAACACTCCGGAAAAGTACCGCCATCCATCGTGGGGCAACAGCGCCCCGGCGGTTGATGAGGTCCTCACCGGCCTCATTCGTGAGGTCAGTGATCGCGGAACTCTGGTCACCTTCGGTGACTACTCGGCGACGGTCACCGCCGATAATACCCGGATCGCCGGTCGCCCGCCCTCCTCCCTCTTCAAGCGCGGAGATCTCGCCCCGTTCAAAATCAAATCGATCGATGTCGCCAGTCGCCGGGTCGAGGTCGAGTTTGACCCGCAGCCTGATGTCCAGGCGGCGCTGGTGCTGCTCGATGTCAAAACCGGCCAGATCAGGGCAATGGTTGGCGGCTATGATTTCGCCACCACCAAGTTCAATCACGCAACCCAGGCCAACCGCCAGACGGGCTCGGTCTTCAAGCCTTTCATCTATGCCGCCGCGATCGAGCAGGGCATGCGTCCTGATGATATCGTCGATGATGTCCCTTTTCAGCGTGGTGACTGGATCCCTCATAACTACGACGATACGTTCATGGGGCCGATCCCCCTGCGTCAGGCACTTGCCCTCTCGCGCAACATCCCGGCGGTTCGAGTGCTCGATGAGATCGGCGTCAGAAACGCCGCCGATCTCGTCAATCGCCTGCGGCTGCCCAACCCGATGGCCCCGTTTCTGCCATCAGCCCTCGGCGCAACCGAGGAGCCGCTGCTGAGTATGGTCTCGGCCTATGCCGTCTTCCCCAATCGTGGCATCCGTGTCGAGCCGACACGCATTCTGCGCATCGTCGACCGTGATGGTAATACTCTCGATTCCGGAGATCCTCGCCGTGAGCAGGTCCTCTCCCCGTATGTCGCCGGCCAGATGGTCGATCTGATGCGTGGGGCAGTGCAGTTCGGTACCGCCGCCGCTGCCAGCTCACTCGGACGCGAGCTGGCCGGCAAAACCGGCACCGTCAATGATTTCACTGATGCCTGGTTCATCGGCTACACGCCATCCGTCGTTTGTGGCGTCTGGATCGGTTACAGCGATCAGAAAAAGTCGCTCGGCCCCGGTGAGTCGGGGGCCTCGGCCGCACTCCCGTTCTGGATGGAGTTCATGCGCGAATACTTCAAGGGGAAAGAGAAGGAGCGCTTTGAGCCCGTACCGGAGCCCGACAGTGACTATCGCCTCGTCCAGAGTGATCGGGCTCGAAAGCATGCCATCGAGCGCAGTCGTCTCGCGGCTCTCAGCGGTGATATCCTCCCGGACTCCTATGAGGTTCCCGACCTCGACCCCCTCGCGGCCAGCCAGGTCTCGTCGCCCGCCACCCCGGCCGGTGAGCCCCCGGCCGCATCATCAAATTCGCGGGTTACCAGTCCATCTGCCACCGCCCAGCCAGCTTCTCCGGCTCCGGCAGCACGGCCAAGAACCGTCAGCCCCGATTCCCGGAGCAATAATCCTCCCCAGCCCTCCTCCTCAGAGCCTCAGCGCAAAGGCAAGAAGGGCAAGGTCGAAGACCCGTAAATCAGATACTTAAGCCTCAGGAAAACGTCTGTCAGGAAGGCCGACTTTGCGCGTGAGTTGCCGGGCAGAACTCTCCGCTCAGTCCTCATTCTCATCCGCAAACTTGTAGCCAATGCCCCAGACCGTCTTTACCAGTCTTGGTTCGTCAGGATTCTCCTCAATCTTGGCACGCAGGCGATTGATGTGCGAGTCGATTGTCCGATCATAGCCGCTGTAAGTGTAGTCCCAGATATTCTCAAGGAGGTATTTGCGCGAATAGACACGGCCGGGATGCGAGGCAAAGAGTGAGAGAAGTTCGAACTCCTTTGGTGTCAGATCGACGATGCGCCCGCCAATGGTGACCTCGCGCCTTGCGGAATCGATGCGCAGATCTCCGCGCACGATCGGCGCGAGATCCGAATCATCTCTCTCTTCGACTTTCGCCCGCGTCCGTCGCAGCACACTCTTCAGCCGTGCCTCAAGCTCCCGCAGGCTGAACGGCTTTGTCATGTAGTCGTCTGCCCCCATCTCCAGGCCGAGCACCTTGTCAACCACATCGTCCTTCGCCGTCAGCATGATGATCCGCATCGTCGCGTAGCGCTCCCTCACCTGGCGGCAGACCGTCAATCCGTCAAGCTTCGGCAACATCAGGTCGAGAATCATCGCCGTTGGCGGGTCGCTCAGCGCCGTGCGCACACCTGTCTCACCGTCGCCGGCCGTCATCACCTCATAGCCCATGTGCCGAAAATAGTCGCTGATGATGCGCTGAATTGCCGGGTCATCCTCAACCACCAGCAACCGCTCTTTGCTGCCAGTTGCCGACTTTGCCGAAGAATCGACCGAGCCTGATGGGGACTTGCTCATTTTGAACTTTCTCCTCTTGCCTTATTCAGCTTTGACCAGCGTTTTTCCGGCTTGAACCAGCATTGACCGGCACCTGCCAGCTTAAAGAATTGTAAGTGAACCGACGGCGCTAATGATACGTTGAATCCCGCTGCGTGTGCAACAAATTATACGACAGATACCAGCTCATCTCCGGCACCTGGATGCCGGGAGATGATACGCCGTTGCGCTGATTGACAGCCGGCCCGAATAGTGCAATCCTGTCAATTAACGTGACGGCTGATGCGCAATTCCGGTCATTCTGCTTTCCGGCGTGACCTGGCCCGCACTCCCGATCCGTGCAGCGATCTCCGTAAAATCTGACTGGCAATAACCGACTGCAATTACCTGCTGCAAGTATTGGTCGCAATCCTGGTCGTAATGTTGGTCGCAATTTT
>CAIKMY010000042.1 GCA_903828635.1 uncultured Acidobacteriota bacterium | reverse complement strand
CCGTTCCGGCGTTGACGGAACCACTTCGCCTTGAGCTCTCTTGGGATGCTTGCCAGTGTGAGATAAGCTCAGACACAAAAGTTTATAGCATGTCCGCAGAAGCTGAATCAAGGTTTATTTTAAAATTGTTCCAAAATTATTTATTGATCAGTGTCAATACGCGAATAATATTGGTCTGAATGAGCATTTGACCACGGCCGCGGGATAAGCGGCTCGGGTGAAGGAGGTGAAGATGGGGGCAGATTATGGCGAGTTGGCAGGGCGTTTGCAGGCGACACAGGTGATCTCGGATCCGTGGATTGGTGGGCGGGAGCGATTCAGGCAGGAGCCGCAGCGGTTGAAGGTAGCGATTTATGAAGAGCTTTGCCGCGTCGCAGAGGGGGCAGGGGAGGTATGGGGCGAGCTGGGGCGTGTGGTGGCCGCGAATCCGCGGCTTCTGGATGAATATTATGGATTGACCTCATGGCAGAAGGCGATGTGGCTGTCCTCGGAGGGGAGGTGGCACGGGATTGCGCGAGTCGATCTGTTTGTGTGTGATGACGGCCGGGTGCGGGTATGTGAGATGAATTCGGACACACCCTCGGGGGAGGCAGAGGCAGTGCTCCTCAACCGGCTGCTGGCACCGACGGTTGGCGGACTGACCGATCCGAATGAGGGGTTTGAGGATCGTTTCCGACAGATGCTCGAGGTCTCGTGGCGGGCGAGAGGTGGAAGGGGCAGGGTCGAGTCCATTGGAATCGTCTACCCGACAGATATGCCCGAGGATCTGAGCATGATTGCGATCTACGGGAGGTGGCTTGAAGCGCATGGATCACGGGTAGTGCTCGGGTCACCATACAATCTTGGGGAGGTTAAGGGGCGGGTGACGGTAATGGGTGAGGGGGTGGATCTGATTCTGCGCCATTACAAGACCGACTGGTGGGGTGAACGTCAGCCGATCCGGAGGGATCAGGATGAATGGGCGGATGCGGAGCCATTGGAGCGGGAGTTATCGATCGTGCTGCGGGGAGAGATGGAGGGGCGGGTGACGGTGGTCAATCCGTTTGGAAGCGTGGTGACGCAGAACAAGCTCTCGATGGCGTTGATGTGGGAACGGAGGGAGCTTTTCAGCCGTCGGTCGCGGGAGTGGATCGAGCGTTATCTGCCGGAGACCCGACGAATGACAGAATTGAATCCGGGTGGAGAGAAGCAGGAGGAATGGGTCTTGAAATCGGTCTATGGGTGCGAGGGGGATTCGGTGATCTGCGGAAGGTTTGTCGATCAAAAGGTCTGGCGTGAGGCGCTGGAGATGGTGATACCGCGCCACTGGGTCGCCCAGCGCTTCTTTGTAGTGAGACCGGAGGCGGACGGGCTGCTGGCCAATTATGGTGTCTACCTGATTGGGGGGAGGGCTGCGGGAGTCTACACGCGGCTGTCGCGCGAGGCAACAGACGAGACGGCACTGACGGTGGCGACGTTCGTCATTCCCCGGAGCGGAGACAGGGCGTGAGGATCTCCTGACGGCTTTCTGCGGAGTGGCAAGCCTGATAAATGCCGGCTTTCGTCAGCCCGGAATGGGTCATTGCCGGGTTGTCAGGCTCAACGTGCGAGGTTGAGCCGCAGACCCCCGCGAGTCATGCGGGGCATGCCGAGGGTCTCGATCGGGGTACGAGCGACGGCATACTGTTTATTGAGGCTGTTCTGGACGGCGACGAAGATTTCGATGAAGCGACCAAGAGAGCGCGAGGCGGTGAAGTCGACGATGGCAAAGCCGGCGAGCGGGAGTTGGTTGCGATCATCGTCAAACTGGCGACCGGAGGCACGAAACTGGATCGCGAACTGCAGGTAGCGGGGATTGGAGTAAGCGGACTGGAGGGTGAACTGATGGCGCGGAACCTGAGGGACACGCAGACCGGTGAGGAGTGGATCTTGTGGAGACTGGCGCACGGTGGCATCGGCGAAGAGGTAGCCGGTGGTGAGGCGCCAGAAAGAGGAGAGGCGAAATTCGGATTCGGCCTCGATGCCGGCGGACCTGGTGCGACCGAGGTTGCGGCGCTGTCGGGTGATGAGGGTTGGGGTGACCGATTCGGTGAAGTTGACGATCGGGTTGGTGGTTTCGGTGAAGTAGCTGGTGAGGCGAAGGGTGGCGCGAGCAGGCAGGCTCCAGGCGATGCCGGCCTCGCCGCCGGAGAGCCGCTCGGCGGTCAGGTTTTCATTGGCGCGAGTGAGGGTATCACCGACGCGGAACTCACGGTAGAGCTCATTGAGTGTCGGGGCACGAAATGCGCGGTAGGCCGCGAATCGCAGGTGAAGCTGTTCGACAGGGCGATAGAGAAGTGAGATACGCGGGTTGAAGGCATTGGCGCTGCGCGGGGTGAAGAATCGTGGCGTGATGACGCCGGTGGCAAGGGCGCGCTGAACATTGGCGGCGGAAGAGTCACGCCACTGATCAACGCGGGCGCTGGCGGCGAGCTGCCATTTGGGGGAGAAGGTGAAGATATCCTGAAGAAAGAATCCGGTGCGGCGCTGGCGTCCGCCGGAGCTGTCGAAGCGGGTGGCGCGACCGGCGGTAAAGATGGTCTCATCGCTGGTGCCGCGGACGCCGCGAATATCGACTCCGGCGACGAGTGTCTGGTAGCCGAAAGCCGAGCGCGACCAGCCGAGTGAGAGGCCGGCATCGCGTGAGGGAACGAACTGGAGGCGAGTCAGTGCCTCGGTAGCGCGGGTAGCGGCGACGGAGGTGAAGCTCTGGTGGAATCGCTGTTGATTGGCAAAGATGGCGATGTTCCACTGGCTGCCGTCAGCGGTTGCGAGGCGGGCACCGGTTGAGACTGATTCGGTGGCGGTGTCGTTGGTCTGCAGGCGGGTGCCATTGCGTCGATCCTCGTCGAAGAGTGATCCACGAAGAAAGAGCGCGAGTGGCTGGCCGCTGATGGTCGAGTCATGAGCGAGACGGAGGGCGAGGAGGCGGTGGCTCGATCCGGCGCGATCATCGGCAGCACCGCGTCTGTTGGGCGCGATCAGGTAGTAGCCATCGGTATGCAGTGCCTCACCGGTGAGCATGGCCGCCAGTCCGCGATGCCGCAGGCCGGCGAGGAGGTTGAGGTCACGGGTTCCGAGGGAGCCGAGGGAGGTCTCGGCCTCGATGATTGGCCGGGTGCTGCGCCGGCTGATGACCCGGCTGATGACATTGATCACTCCACTCAGGGCGTCGGAGCCATAGAGATCGGAGCCGCCACCGCGCACAACCTCGATCTGTTCGATCGAGCCACGCGGAATCCGATCCCAGTAGACCCATCCGCCAAAGGCATCATTGAGTGGGATGCCGTCGTTGAGAACGAGAGTGCGGCTGGCGCCGGTGGCGCCGGCCCCCCGGAGAGAGACTCCCTGGGTGGTCGGGTTGGCGACGAGGCTGCTTGAACGGCGAAAGATGCTGAATCCGGGGATCTGACGGAGCAGGTCGTCGATGGTCTGTGCCGCGGCGGCGTTGAGATCCCGGCTGGTCAGAATCGAGACGCTCGCCGGGGCATCGAGCAGCCGCACTTCCGTGCGTGCCGGCGTGACCGTGACGATATCGGCCAGAGTGCCCGGTTTGAGGACGACGCGCAGCGGAAGGGAGGTGCTGGAGAGGTCGAGCCGCTCCCGCCAGGCGGCAAAACCACTGGCGCTGACGCTCACCTCCCAGACGCCACTCACGGGCCCGTTGTCGAACTGACCATCGCGGCCGCTGGTCAGTTCGATCGTTTGCCCGCTATCGGGATTGCGGAAAATAATAGCCGCGTCGGAGATCGCTTCACCTCGCTGGTCGATGACCAGCCCGTTTGCCGGTCGCCGGCTCTCCTGCGCTGGCACACTGATCTGAAATATAACCAGCAGGAAGACCAGTGCCGGTGCCAGTCTGCCAATAACGGGATAATTGCGATTTTTCACTAAACTTCACTCCGTTACCTGCCGAGGTCATTGTGATGGAGAATCGAGTTGAAGAGCATCCTGAACTCCCCGTGGTTTTGCCAGCGATAGCATGGATTGGTGGCGAAGAGCAGGACGCGCCCACCCTCAATCGGGATATCGACGATTGCCGGACGATTGCGAGTCTCGCCGACGCCACGCATCAGCCCGCTGAGTACCGATTTCTCGGTTCCGGGAAACTGCATGATGATCTGTGATTTATCTCGCTCCGGAAGGGAGAGCAGCGGCCCGTTGGCGTACCGCACCGGGATGCTCTTCTGGGTATAACCATAGAAGATCGGGTGGTTTGGCGCGAGGACTTCGGCCTCGACGATCGGGCCCGGCGCGTAAAATTGCGCCGAGGTTCGGGATGCCTCGACACGGCGTGTCAGCCCGAACTCGGCCGGGAAGAAGCTCGCCTGACCGAGCGTTACCAGCAGGCCGCCGGCCCTGACAAACTTCTCGATCTCGACCACTCCGGGCAGCCCCATGCCTCCGGTGATATCTTCGGATGAACCGTAGGCTCCGTGGGTTTTGAACTGCTCGGTCTTCGTGTAGGCGAGTGGCTGCGAGCGTGGCTCGATGTCGAAGACGAGCCCCTTCCCGCTGCGCCCCTGATTGGGGACAATGATCATGTCGTAAGCCGCCCGGAGGTTGCCTTCACGGATCCGCTCCTTGTAGATCAGATCATAGGCAATCTCGAAGCGGTCGAGGGCGTGGCGCACCCAGCCGACCTCCTGAGTGTTGCCCCAGGTGGAGAAGACTGCGAGGCGGGGAAGATCGACCGTGTGCATCGGTGTCGTCGGGATCGCGGGAACGGCGACGGCTTCGAGGCCGAGCGGCTCGACCGCCTGACGGATGCGCGTCAGGGTGTCGCTGCCCGCGGTGGCCGGGATGATCAGCGAACCGGCCGGGAACTGTCGCTCAGCTCCGTTTTCAGCCGTCCTGACGCTGAATTGCTCTTTGGCGGCGCTGACTGCAAGGTCTTTCAGGCGGTAGCGGAGCGTAATCAGGTTGTTTGAACCGTGGTTGGGGATGATCCAGGCGGCCGCCCGGGGCAGGGTGCTCACCCGTCCGGAGATCGCCAGCGTCGCGATCGCTTCGGTCGGTATTCCGAGGATGGCCGGGTCGGCCGTCTCAGCGATCGTCGTCTGTGTCATCAGCCCCAGGGTCCAGCCGGTATCGTCGTAGGTGCGCAGGCTCGGATCGGGGAAATTCTGCTTCTCGATAAGGATTTTTGCCAGTCGGCCATAGGGCTGATCGCGCTTGACGACAAACGATCCGGCCGGATAGCTCCCATCCTTGAGTTTGATGTCGGCCGTGGCACGTCCAACCTCGATCCCCTGCAGACGCAACAGATTAACGGCGGTCTGCACCCTCGTCATGTCACTTTGTGGCGGGATGATGTAGCCGTGCGGAGGTTCATTGCGCCCCACCTCGATCGAGTTGCGCGACTTGCGGTAAAAATTCTCGAGGATGACGCCCGGAAACTGCGAGGTCAGTTGCAGCGCGCTGAGAACCGCCGTCTGCATGTAGTTGGTATTGTTGCGCATTGACCAGACTACTTCACGGTATGGCGGCAGCGGGCGGTACCATTCGCGGCTCGTCTGGCCGGCTCCTCCCTGCGGTGGCGCCACCTGCCGCTTCATCGTGTTGGCTCCACCGTTGCCGAAGGTTTCGTACATCCGCACCATTCCATTGTGGTTCGACGACATGAAGGCAAGGTAGCCCGGCGACCACATATCGACGAAGGCATGCGTCCAGACGCCGGGCATTCCGTAACGGATCATCTGCGCCATCTCAAAGTTGGCGAACCATGGCATTTCACCGTAAAGGATCGGATCGAGCCCCGGCTGCTGCGGAGCCTGGCCGCTGAAGGTGTAGAGGAATGGCACCGATTCGTGCAGGTCATGCATGATTGGCGGATGCCACTGCAGATACCAGTTGAGCAGGTTGCGCATCGTCACCTGCGAGTAGTTGATATCCCGATTGTTATCGTGAAAAATGTACTTTCCCCAGAACGGCGGACCGCCCATTGAGTCCTGCTCTCCGGTCTCATTCGTCTTGTGACGGTAATACCATTCGACATAGCGGTCGCGACCGTCAGGCTCGACCACCGGAGTGATGGTGACGATCACCTCATCACGGATCCGTTTGATGAGTGCGGAGTCTTCAGTGATCAGCCGGTAGGCCAGTTCCATGAGCATCTCCGGCGGGCCCGTTTCCCCGCTGTGGAGTCCGCCCGAGAGGTGGTAGATCGGTCGGGTGCGCGTGATGATTTCACGCGCCTGTGACTCGTCGAGTCCGCGCGGATCGGCCAGTCGCGCCAGCCCCTCACGATGCTGATCGAGGTTGCGGATTGACTCTTCGCTGCCAATCGCCACCACCAGGCACTCGCGCCCCTCGTCGGTCTGCCCGATGTTCATTACTTTGACACGCGGCGAGGCGGCCTCCAACAGGCGGTAGTAACGGTAGATATCAGCAGTTGATGTCAGCTTGCCCGGCTGGCCGATATGGTAGCCGAGTGTGTCCCTGGGCGAGGGGATCTTCCCGCCTTTTGGCAGATGATCGACCAGCGGGCTGATGAACTCCGGTCGTGTCGTCCATTCCCTGACCGCTTTGGCAAAGTCTTCGTCCATCTGCTGCGCCTGCCCGATAGCGGGCAGCAGGAAGACGACAATTATCGCGATGTGGTAAGCTCGAAACCGAAAGGCGCCTGATATCATAAGTGCATCTCCTCGTGTTGCAGATGCGCGGATTGTAGGGGCCGGGTTAATGGGAAGTCAATTACAGACTATGGGGATGCAATGATTACACGTGCTGTGCTTCTCTATCTTTCACGACAGTTCTGGCTCAAGGACAAGTTTGCATACTTCCCCGGATTTCGGCAGATGACCCGCCGCTTCATTGCCGGAGAGAATATCCGGGACGCCATTGAAGCAATACGCGAGCTCAACCATTCCGGGATCACGGCGACCTTTGATCATCTTGGTGAGAGCACAACTTCGCGAGAGGAGGCGGTGGCCGATGTCGAGGAATATTTGAGAGTGCTCGCGCTGATCGATGAAACGGGGGTGCAGTCAAACGTTTCGATCAAGCTGACCCAGCTCGGCCTCGATATTGATGAGGAGTTCTGTTTCCAGAATACGCGCCGGCTTGTCGGCGAGGCGAAGCGTCGTGGCAACTTCGTGCGCATCGACATGGAGGACTCGTCGCGAACCGAGGTGACACTGCGTATCTTCACCAGGCTCTTTCGCGAGTTTGGCACTGTCGGGATCGTTCTTCAATCCTATCTGCGACGCACCGGGGAGGATCTCGGCGAGGTGCTCGCGCTTGGGGCCCGGGTGCGCCTCTGCAAGGGTGCCTACCAGGAATCGGCCGAGGTTGCTTTTGAGGAGAAGCGCGAGGTCGACGACAACTATCTCAGACTGACCAAAAGGCTGCTGACGAGCGGCATCTACCACGGACTGGCGACCCACGACGAGCGAATCATCGAGGCGACGCAGGCGTTTGTTGCCGAGAAGGGGATTGCCCGCGACAGCTTTGAATTTCAGATGCTTTACGGGATACGTCGCGACCTGCAACAGCGTCTGGTGCGCGAGGGCTACCGTGTGCGGGTTTACGTTCCCTATGGGCGCTTCTGGTATCCCTACTTTATGCGGCGTCTTGCTGAGCGACCGGCCAACCTCTGGTTTGTCATGCGCAATCTCTTCACCGGCTGACGGGTGTCTGACCCTTCAGTTCGGCAATGATCTCCGCTGGTTTCCACTCGTTGCCGCGATGGATCGAGACGATGCGACCGGCGGGAGAGATGACTGCGGTGCGCAGCCCGTGAATGATCTGGCCGGCTTCCTGCCAGTAGCCAAGCCCGAAATAGCCGGCCGCAGCACGAATCTCCTCATCGGTGCCGGTGGCCAGTTCCCAGCGTCGGAAACTCTCTCCCGGCGGAAGGTGGCGTCTGCCGTAATCACGCAGGACGGCAGGGGTGTCATAAGCCGGATCAATGCTGATGCTCAGGAGTTCTGTGCGCTCAGGAAGCATCGGCAGAAGCTCGGCGAAATTGCGCATCATCAGCGGGCAGTAGTCGGGCAGCGGACATCTGGTATAAATGAAGGTCAGAATCAGTGTGCGACCGCGATATTGGTGCAGGGAAATACGGCGACCGTCCTGATTGGTCAGTGTCAGATCGGGAACTTCGGCACCAACCTCCGGCTCGATTCCTTCAGTCGAGGGCTGCCCGGCATCGGCCATCTGGGTGACGGTCGGATTTTCGAGCCAGGATCGGTCCCCATCGACGACGAGGGTTGCCGTGATTGCGGCTCCCGGAGCGAGCACGTCGAAGACCCATTCGTCGCGCAGCGTGAAGGGCATGGTCATGGGCTCCATGTATCCCGCAATCGCCTCGTGAGCAATGACCACCTCCATCTTTGCTTTGTCCGCGGAGACGACCTTTCCCTTGAGATCATAGCGCCGCGCACTGGCCGAGGCCTCTGGCGGTTTCGCGCGGCACCCTGCCAACATCAGCAGCCCGATAATCGACAGTATGCCGAATATTCTCTTGAAGTTGTTCTTCATCGTTGCTTCTCCTGATCGCCGTTCGGTAACTCACCAGCCCACCTGAAGGGTGAATTTGAAGGTACGACCGTCATTGAGGGTGTTAGTGATTGCTCCGAAATTCGGGTTGGCCAGCTCGTATCCCGGCTCGGCAAACTGTGGGGTATTGAGAAAGTTGATCGATTCGGCGCGCAGCGTCAGCCTCATGTCGTGAAAGACTGTCCAGTTTCGCGAGAGGCCGGCATTAACGTTGCGGATCGGCCCCTTTCTGAAGGTGTTGCGCCCGATCGTCCCGGCAACATCAGTCGGATTGATGAAGCGGAAAGCGGAGCGTGGCAACAACTGCTTTGAGGTGTCGGGATTGCCGATCGTCCGGCCGAGGATCGCGGTGTCGACGATTACCGGGCGGTCGCCGCCGTTGCCGTCGACATTGCCATAGCCGGGGCCATCCGAACCACTCGTGACATTGAACGGGGTGCCGCTCTTGAGCAGGGTAATGGTTGTCAGGCTCCAGCCGCCGAAGATGGCCGCCAGCGCCCGCGACGCCGGATCGGGGCGTTGTCGCAGCGCCGTCGCTTTGCCGAGTGAATAGCTGCTGCGGATCAGCAGGGCGTGCGGCTGGTCAAAGAAGCTCAGCCCTCTCATATCGCGGTGAATGCCGGTCTCCGCCTGGCTGCGGCCAAGCCGCGAGTCGCCCTCGTTGGCCGTGTTGGTGTAGGCACTTCCAAGGTCGATCGCCTTGCTGAACCAGTACGAGGCATCGATCGAAAGCCCGTGCCATTGCGTCAGCACCAGAGAGAAGCGGGCCGCATCGTAGTAGCCACGCGATCCGTTGACCACCAGCCGGTAGTCGGCGATCTCCTGATTGGGCCGGCGCAGAGCAACCGTTCGTGTCGTCTGGTCGATCCCCGGGACCGGACGGGCGCGATTGAGATACCACATCGCGAGGAGCTTATGCGAGCGGCTGCCGACATAGCCGAACTGCAGCCGGATCGGCCCCTTCAGTTCCGGCTCCCAGCTGAGGTTGTACTGGTGCGAATATGGCGTTGCCAGCTCGCGATCGAGCGCATAGATTGTCGGCAGCGGGCGCGGCTTCGATCCGTCAGGATTGGGTGTGTTGAGCGGATCGAGAATGTCGGGCGCGGTGACGATGATCTTGTTGTTGAGCGGTGGACTGAAGCGTAGTTGCTGGTAGGTGACGTAGAAGATCTCACCAAAATGTGTCCCCGCCGAGGCCCGCCAGACACCAAGCCGCCCCGGCATCCGCCATGCCAGTCCAAGAGTCGGTGCAATGTTGTTGAGGTCGCTGTCAAACGGCGCGATCGTCAGTCTGTTGACCTCGACGGGTTTGGTTGCCGGCTGCCAGCGCAGCCCCCAGGTCAGCGTCAGGCGCGGATCGATCCGGACCTTGTCTCCGCCGTAGATCTGCAACTCCCAGAGGCGGAAGCCGCGATGGATGTTGCCGACCGAAGTGATCGACTGCGAGGGGCGTCCGGTGCGAAAATTGGTGATCGCGTCCTGCCCGAAATCATTCGAGAAGGAGAGAAAGCCGCGATGGACATCGGTCTCGGTACCATTGACCTGCCGGCGGAGCAGCGTCGCACCGGTCGACCAGTTGTGACGACCGTGAAGGCCGATCCACTGCGCCGCAGTGCGCACCTGGTTCTGCGCGCGGTCGATCGGGATTGCTCCATCGGGACCGAGGGAGGTCAGACCGGCGACTGAGACGTAGGGGCCAACGGCATTCTCCTCCGGCCGCAGGAGCGAAGTCAGCCGGTCATAGGTCAGTGCGAAGCTGGAGACGACACCCGGGCTGAATGGATGTGTCCAGGCGATCCGCGCAAGGTGTGATTTGGTGTCAGTATCCGGATTCTGCCCGGCAACCAGCTGAAAGGCATCGACCGATTGCGATGTGTACTGATATTGCAGGCTCAGGCGGTCCGACTTGCCGAAGATGTGATCCATTCGTCCGCCCGCCTGATTGTTGTCGATGACCTGAGGCGCGTTGGTATTGAGCGCGCGCGGATTGATGTCAGTGCGGTTGGGAAGCTGTTTGGGATAGGCTGCCAGAAATCTGCCAACCAGTGCGGCGATCGCCGGATTGGTGGCCAGCGCCGTCCGTTCGCTGGGATTTGGCACCAGCACGTTGCCATTGACGATCCCGCGCAGCTTCTGCTGACTGCCTTCGAGCAGCAATTTGGTGCGTGCGCTTGCTGCAAAGCCGATATTCAGCCCGTAGTCGTTCTCGCGCGCCGGTTGTACCTCTCCAACCTGGAAGAAGGAGCGCGCCGAAAAGATGCTGTTCTGGTGGGCCTCCGAAAGCTGGCCGTGAAAGCCCGAGCGGAGCGCTCCGGGGATGGTGATCGAGCTTTTCGGAGCGTTGCCAAACTCGGCGGCAAAGTAGCCACTCGCCGGGGAGAACTCGCGCACGATGGTCGCCGTCGTTCCCAGTCGGACACTCAGCTCCTTGAGCGCGTTGTTGTCGACGAGGTTGAATTGCACGTTTTCATTGCGCCGGCTCTCACCTGAGGCGGCATCCGTCTTGCCCAACAGGTTCATCTCGACACGACGGTTGGCATCGTTTGAGCGGGAATCGTCGGCTGCACCTTCGGCGCGACGCCCACCCGGCTGGCTGCCTGCTGACTGGTTGCCCTGATTGGGCTGACTGGCCACAGGGGCCGCCTCGGCCGGCTTCTGTTGCATCGGAGAGGCAGCGGAAATGTCTCCTGATAACAGCATTAGCAGCAGGAGCAGTCTGGTGATGTTCGGTCGTCTCATTGTCTCTCTGTCTGGTCTCGGGTTGGTTCTGAACGGTTACCTTGATGGGATCTTCTTGATGGGATCTTCTTCCAGATGGCCTCTTTGAGGCGGTAGCCATCAGTGAAGACCCGATCGGCGCTGGTGCGCGAAGCTTCGAGATTGAAACGATGAAACTCGCGCTTGGCCTCGCTGAGCGTTGTCTTCAATCGGGTGAGATCGTCGATTTCGGCGCGTAGTTGCGCGCGGCGGCCGGGATTGGACTCGATCAGGAAGCCGCCCCATTCGAGGATCTCGTCGGCGCGGGTGAAGGCGGAGATCAGATCCTGCGCGCGGGCGGGCAGTCCGGCGCTGTCGGTTCCCGACCGGTGGCAGCTGGCGCAGAGCTTCGCCGTCTCCGGTGGCCAGTAGATGACCGCCGACGCCATGTGGCCGTGGCAGGTCGCACAGACCGGCCCCTCGGCTGAGTTGCGCAGCTGGCGATAATGCTCGCTCTGCACAAAGGCCTCGGTGACTTCGCGGTGGCAGGCTCCGCAGGTAGCCGACTGGTTTTGGCGATGCAGGCTGCCTGTCGGTTGCGCCGGTGGAGCGACTCCCCGGTGGGCTGCCGCTGCCTGCTTTGCCTGCGGGTCTCCACCGTGACATTTGTCACAGCCAATCCCCGCAGCCTCGTGGCGACTGCCCCGCCATTGATAGAAGTGCGCGCTGAGCGCCAGCGGCTCGGAGATCGTCGCATGGCAGGTGACACAGTTGTTGCCGCGAAACTTTGCCGACAAACCACCGGGGCCGGCCTGTCGCGCACGCTGCGCATCGACATCCGGCAGTCTGGTCAGCATTATGATCAGCACCATGATCAGCGGCATGGCCAAGGCGACCAGCGCCGCCTGCCTTGAAGATCTCATCCTCAACCTCCGGAATCAGAAATTGACAACACCATATCAATGCCTAAGCATGATACCAAAAGAGATGATTGTCGATAGCGATCAGGTCGGCAAGAGCCCTTGCGCCTCGTTGACGACGTTGATCAAAATCGAAAGATGCAACATCGGGATCCGGTCTGCTGGAATCGTTATGAATGCGGGTGTCCTGTCTTAAGGTTCGGGGAGGCTGGTCGATATCTGCTATACTGACGGCCTGAGAGTGATACGGGTAATGATATGAACAGGGAAGGGAAGATTCGATCGGGCAACCCGATTCTGATTTACGATGGCGATTGCGGGATCTGTCTTGCCGCGGCGGAATGGCTGCGGCGGCGGGCTCCGCACCTCGACCTTATCCCCTTTCAGCATCTCGACGCCGCTGCATTCAACCGGCTGGGATTAACGCTTGCCGAGTGTCGGCAGGCGGTGCAGCTGGTGACTACGGCTGGGCACAGACTGGCGGGACATCGCGCGATCAATCATCTGCTCTGGCAGATTCCGCTGTTTCCATTTGGATTCGGTTGCTGGCCGGGCAGGCTGCTGGTGAGCATTCTCTGGCTCTTTCCACCGCTGCTGCTGCTGGAGTGGCTGGGCTATCGCTGGGTGGCGGCCAATCGCCACCGGATTCCGCGGACGATCACGGAGCGGCTTGGGGTGAGTGCCTGTCATTTTCATCCCGGGCAGGTGGAGGCGCGGACAGTGGAGATGGTGCGAAGCATGAGGAAGGAATAGGCCACAGTGGAGACGACACCGCTGGACATCATGCTCAGGGACGGTTCGGTGCTGCACATGCGGCCACTGATTCCTGAAGACCGGGAGGCGCTGCTGGGGCTCTTCAATCGCTGCTCACCGGAGACGAGACGCTACCGCTTTCTGCGCATGATCGCCTCATTGCCAGATGACATGCTCGATCGGCTGGTGATCGTCGATGGGCGGCGCCACGTAGCGTTGGCCGTCTGGTTTGGCGAGGGTGATGAGTCGCGGATTGTCGCTGTTGGCCGCTATCACGCCCTCTCCGGCAGTTCCACCGTTGCCGAGGTTTCATTCCTTGTTGAGGATGCGATGCAGCGACGCGGGATCGGCACCGTCCTGCTCGACACGCTGGCGGAGATCGGGCGTGAGAACGGGATCACGCGATTCAGCGCGGATGTGCTGGCCGACAACCGTGCGATGCTGTCGGTCTTTCGCAAGGCGGGCTACGCGATCACTTCGGGGATCGGTTATGGAGTTACCCACCTCGAATTCCCGATTCTGCGCAGCGAGATTGCCGAGTCGCGCCGTGAGGCGCAGGCGGCTCAGGCCGAGCGGGCCTCTTTGCAGGCGGTCTTTGCTCCCGCGGCGGTGGCGATCGTTGGGGCAAGTCGCAATCCGGCATCGGTCGGCGGGTCACTGTTCCGCAACCTGCTTGGCTGGGGCTTTGCCGGGACGCTCTATCCGGTCAACCCGGAGGCGCGATCGGTCGCCGGGGTCAGAGCCTTTCGCTCGGTCTCTGAGCTGCCGGAGGTGCCGGAACTGGTGATGATCGCCGTGCCGGCTGATCGGGTGCTCGATGTTGCGCGGGAGTCGGCCTCCGCCGGGGTGCGTGCGCTCTGCGTCATCACTGCCGGCTTTGCCGAGGCCGGGGAGCAGGGCAGGGCGGCTGAGGCTGAACTGCTGGCCATCTGCCGCGCTTCAGGGATGAGGCTGGTCGGCCCCAATTGCATGGGGCTGGTCAATACTGCGCCGACAACGAGAATGCTCGGAACTTTTGCTCACGTCGACCCGCCGGCCGGCAATGTTGCTATGAGTTCACAATCCGGAGCCATTGGTATTGCGCTCATGGAGCAGGCCGCGAGGCTCGGGCTGGGCGTCTCCTCCTTCATCAGCATTGGCAATCGTGCCGATGTCTCCAGCAACGACCTGCTCCATTACTGGGAATTTGACGATGCCACCGATGTCATCCTGCTCTACATGGAGAGCTTCGGCAATCCCCGACGTTTTGCGCGAACGGCGCGGATCGTCTCACGTGTCAAGCCAATCGTTGCCGTCAAGTCGGGGCGCACTCCGGTTGGTGCCGAGGCGGCCTCTTCGCATACCGCCTCGCTTGCCGGATCGGACCGTGCCGCCGATGCGCTCTTTGCCCAGACCGGGATCATTCGTGTCGACACCCTCGACGACTTCTTTTCAGTCGCCCGCCTGCTCTCCTCGCAGCCCGTCCCCGAGGGCAACCGCACGGCAATTCTGACCAATGGCGGAGGGCCGGGGATCATCGCTGTCGATGCCGCCGTCGCCGCCGGTCTTGAGATCCCGGCGCTCAGCGAGGAGACCCGCCAGCGATTGCGCGCCGTACTGCCTCCCAATGCCTCTGTCAGAAACCCGGTCGATACGATTGCCGGCGCTGGTCCCGAGACATATCGCCACTGCCTCGAAATTCTCTGTGATGATCCTGAACTCGACGCCATCGTCGTCATCTTCATTCCACCACTGGCAACACCGACGACTGAGGTCGCGGCCGTTCTCGCCGAGGTGCTTGCCGCACGTCCGGAGCTTCATAAAACGGTGGTCGCCGTCTTCTTCGATCCGGCAACCTCGATGGTTTCACTGCCGGTCGGGAAGGATGGCGAGCGGCGGGCCGTCCCTGTCTTTACCTTTCCTGAAGCCGCCGTCAACGCGCTGGGCCGGGCAGCGCGTTATGGTGCCTGGCGTTCCGGCCCGATCGGCAGCTTCAAGTCCTGTCCGGTCGATGATAGCGAGGCGCGGAGGGTCGTCCACTCCAACGAGCCGGGTGTCTGGCTCTCGCCGGACGATGTCGCCGATTTGCTGGCCTCTGCCGGCATCAGGATTGTTCGCCCGGTGATTGTCAGGTCACCTGAAGAGGCTGGCAGAATCGCACTTCAGTCTGTCGGGTCGAGCGCAGCGCGGCTGGCAATGAAGGTTGCGCATCCGGCAATCCTTCACAAAGCCGATGTCGGCGGTGTGCTGCTCAATATCGACCCTGCCGGGGCGGCTCAAGGCTACCGCCAACTGGAGAAGCAGCTGGCCGCTTCCGGCATTACGCTTGAAGCCGCAAGTCTCATGCCGATGGCTGCACCCGGAGTCGAGGTCCTTGCCGGAATGACGCTCGATCCCGTCTTCGGACCACTGATTGCTTTTGGCATCGGTGGCTACTTCGTCGAGCTCATTCGCGATGTTGCCTTTCGTGTCCTCCCACTGACCGACCGCGACGTCGCCGCGATGATCGACGCGACAAGGGCCGGACAGTTGCTCCGCGGTTATCGCGGATCACCGGAGGCCGACATCCCGGCTGTCGAGAATCTCCTCCTCCAGCTTGGCTCCCTGGTCGAAGCCGTGCCCGAAATTGCCGAGATCGATCTCAATCCGGTGATTGTTCATCCTCGCGGTGAAGGACTGACCATGATTGATGCCCGCATCAGATTGAAGTCGTAATATTGGACAATGATTCAGCGAACCGCCTCGCCAAGCAGTCGTGACGGGCGGGGCACTCGGCGGAACCCAAGCTTCTGCACCGCGTAGCGTTCGATGTGCGCCATGGCCTCCGGCACCGAGTCGGTCAGCTTCAGCAGTTGCAAATCGGATGCGGCAATCGTTCGCTCCCTGACCATATCCTGCAGAAACTCCATCAGCGGCTGGTAGTACTGTGTTCCCATGATCACCACCGGGAAATCGCGGATCTTGCCCGTCTGAATCAATGTCAGTGCTTCGAAGAGTTCGTCCATCGTCCCCAGCCCTCCCGGCAGCACGACAAAGGCGCTCGAATATTTGACGAGCATGGTCTTGCGCACGAAGAAGTAGCGAAATTCGAGCATCTTGTCGAGGTAGGGATTGGGTTTCTGCTCGAATGGCAGAATGATGTTGCAGCCGATCGATTTCCCGTTAGCCTCCCTCGCACCGCGATTGGCGGCCTCCATGATGCCGGGACCTCCCCCGGTCATCACCGTAAACCCAAGTTTGACCAGCGCCGAGCCAACCTCACGTGCGAGAGCATAGTATTGATGTTCATCGGTGAAGCGTGCCGAGCCGAAGACGGTGATGCAGGGCCCGACGAAATGGAGGCCGCGAAACCCGTTGAGCAGATCCCTGACGATACGAAAAAGCCGCAAAGTCTCCGAGCGACGTGGCTGCGGGCCTTCAAGGAAATACTCCTCGCTCGATGGTGACGTGGGGACGATCCGGTTGCTTTCGTTCATTGTGGCATTGACCTCCGTTTCACCCGGCTATTGTTACCCGAGTCGCATCGAGTTGCCAATGACGGAGAGACTTGAAAGGCGCATGGCTCCGGATCTGCATAAGTAACCCGGATTTCTCATCACCGGACTTTGGACAAACACATTAAACCGTCGCGGTCTCGATCATCGATTGTTCAGTATTGTTTGAATAACTCGGGAGAAATTCAGGGTGATCTGCCATTTCGTCTCGTACAATTCGAATCAAATCCAGACACAAAGCGTGAGTTTTGTCTCTCGCTGAACTTTGAACATTCCCCGTGTCCCAAAGGGACACCGCATACCAGCCCGGGGCAACCCCCTGGGAAGCTTGCTGCCGGATTGATTACGGACTGCCGGATTGATTACGGACTGATTGAAGACCGAGACACGCTTTCACGCTCTTTTTCACAGTCGACACAGCGCGTCGTCAGTGGTAATGCCTCCAGCCGTGTTGCCGGGATCAACTCCCCGCATTGCTCGCAGACTCCGTATTCGCCACGATCAAGTCTCACCAGCGTCTGCTCGATCCGGGCCATCTCTGCTCTGATCGACTCATCCAGTGCGCCGAGAACATCGTCATTCTCCAGCTCGATCGACTGTTCATCCATGATTCTGTCGAGCGGACTCTCCACGTGCCGCAGATCACCCGAGACCCGTCCCAGCCGCTCACGAATCTCGTCATATCTCCCAACCAGCCGGTTCCTGATTGTCTGGTAATTCTCTATCATTTGACCGCCCCTCCCTCGGCCTGACTCTTTCCAGCATCTTCCTGAAAACTATCTTCCTGAAAACGGAGAGTGCAAGCATCAGCGCACAGATCAGCAGCAGGCCGATTCATCGCTCTTTCATCATTCTCCGCAGATGAGAATGCCTCCGAGGAGGCCAATAACTCCCCGACATCTGACCAGAAGACCTGATATCTCGCCTCTTCAATATTGCGAAAATAGTCGCACCTGACCGCCTGGATGAAGAGCAGGAGCCCTCCTATTCCCATCAACAGACTGGCGACGATCGACAACCAGTTGAGAATCATCAGCGACTCCCTTCCTCTCAGCCTCTCAGCCTCACAGCCAGGCACGACAAATATAGGTGGATAAAGGGGAGAACTACAAAATACTCCCACGCTTTCTCTCTCAGCAACTGGCATACCGCAGCGCACAAGCCCGACCAACGCCCCTTTTTGCCACTTTATCTCAATTGCCTCGTTCCGAGTGGGTGGAATTACCCGGTTTGTCTGGGGAAAATATCTCAACTGAGTGCTATTATCCGATGGATCGACCCTTTTCTGCGTCAATACATACCATACCCGGTCGCTCTTTCCCCATTCCCCTCCGGCATTCAGCTTGCTTATTGTTTTTCAGATGATGATTGTTTTTCAGATGATGACGGCTGCGCGGTGACGGAGGCGGAATGAACTCCGCTGGTTGTTCGAGGCCTGAATCGGGAGGTGCGTGATGAAAGTTCTGATCGGGTATGATGGCTCTGAATGTGCGATGGACTCACTCGACGACCTGCGTCGTGCCGGCCTGCCCAATATCGTCGAGGCCCGAATCGTCTCGGTCAGTGAGGTCGTTCTGCCGCCGCCAATGAGCTATACCCTGCCAAGCGCCGGTGCCATGGAGTTGCAGCGCCTGCTCGAACATAATGCCCTCGAAGTCGCCGAGACGGCGAGGCGGCGCCTCCAGGCAGACTTTCCCGCCTGGACTATTGGCGTCGAGGCCCATCCCGGCTCACCCGCCAATACCATCATCTCCGTCGCTGATGACTGGCTGCCCGACCTGATCGTCCTCGGCTCACACGGCAGGTCGGCGCTGGCAAGGTTCGTCCTTGGCAGCGTCTCACAATCGGTCCTCGGTGATGCCCAATGCTCAGTCCGTATCGCTCGTCTCCCCGATGCCCGGGCCGAAGGGCCGATTCGTCTTGTTGTCGGAGTCGACGGTTCTCCCATCTCCGATGCCGCCGTCCAGAGCATCGCCTGCCGTCGCTGGCCGGCCGGAACCACTGTTCGCGTTGTCCATGCCGATTACTCGCTCCCGCCGACCGGATCCGGACGCGTCATGCTGACCATTGCCAACTGGATCTCCGAGGAGCGTCAGCGCATCTCCCACGCTGTCGATCTCGCATTGAGGCTTCTCCAGCAGGCCGGCCTCACCGTCGAGTCGGTTGTCAGACCCGGTGATGCCCGCCAGATGCTGGTCGAGGAGGCCAACAGCTTCGAGGCCGATTGCATCTTTGTCGGTGCCAGAAACCTGACACGTGGCGGCCGCCTTCGTCTCGGCAGCGTCTCCTCCGCTGTCGCCAACCATGCCCGCTGCACTGTCGAGGTCGTCCGTATCGGGCGCGCATGAGCCTTTTCCCTCTTTCTCTGCCCTTCAATCACCGGACTTACCCATTCAAACCACTCCGGACAGAGCAATGCCATTCTCGT
>CAIKMY010000041.1 GCA_903828635.1 uncultured Acidobacteriota bacterium | reverse complement strand
GTGGCGACCTCGACTGGTTTCCGAAGGGACGCATGGATCCTGAGTTCGAGAAAGCGGCTTTTGCCCTTGAAAAGGGGCAGATGACGCAGGATCTGCTCAAGACCAGCTTTGGCTTTCATATTATCAAGGTTGACGACAAGCGACTGCTCACTCCAGCTGCGGCCAAGGCTGCGGGGCCGTCGGATCCATCGGCTGCTGCCGGAGGCCAGGAATACGAGATTCGTGCGCGACACATCTTTCTCTCGACTCAGGAGGCCGATGCGCTTGAGAGCAAGCTGATTCAGGAGAAGGCGAAGCGGGCGATCGAGGATGCGACCCTCAAATTCCCCGTCAATGCGCCGGCTGATTTCCCTGTCAACGTCGCCGGACTCAAGCCCAACAGTGTGCCCGGAGTTGGTGGTGGAGAGAAGGGAACCATGCGGCCGATGGGGCCGAACCAGAAGTAATGGCAGCGTTATGCGGCTCGGGAGGATCTTCAATGAGCACCAGTGAAAGAGCGACCATCGGCATCATCGGTGGAAGTGGTCTGTACCAGATGGAAGGGCTGAGCGACATCAGCGAGGTGAGCGTCGAGACCCCGTTTGGTCCCCCTTCGGACAACCTGATTCTCGGCACACTGGAGGGCGAGCGCGTCGCCTTCCTCGCGCGCCACGGTCGCGGCCACCGGCTCTCGCCATCCGAGCTGCCCTTCCGTGCCAATATCTATGCCATGAAGCTGCTTGGGGTTGAGCGGATCATCTCTGCTTCAGCCGTCGGGTCGCTGCAGGAGCAGTATGCCCCGACCCACATCGTCGTCCCCGATCAGTTCTTTGATCGGACGAGGGGTCGGGTCTCGACCTTCTTTGGCGAGGGGATCGTTGCGCACATCACCTTTGACCATCCGGTCTGCGGGGCGCTTGGCGAGGCGATCGCCCTCTCGGGTGAGGAGGCCGGTGTGACGATTCATCGCGGCGGTACTTACCTCTGCATGGAAGGGCCCGCTTTCTCGACTCTTGCTGAATCGCGGCTCTATCGCCAGTGGGGGATGGACGTCATCGGCATGACCAACCTGCAGGAGGCCAAGCTCGCACGCGAGGCCGAGATCTGCTACTCGACCATGGCGCTGGTCACCGATTATGACTGCTGGCATCCGGAGCACAGCTCGGTGACGGTCGAGATGATCCTCGAATACCTTCACAAGAATGCCGTCAACGCTCAGGAGATTGTCCGCCGAACCGTGAGGCGGCTGAGCGGCACTGCGCGCGAGTGCCGCTGTGGCAATGCCCTTCGCAGTGCCATCCTCACACAGCGTGACCTCGTTCCGGCCGCGACGAGAAGCCGACTCGCAGCGATCATCGGCAAGTATGTTGGTCAATAGCCGCGGGAGCACTATCAATGAGTAATCAGCGCAGGAGATCACTGTCCGGGATGGTCCGCATCGCAACGGTGTCGGCCATCACTCTCTTGGTCATTGCCACGCTCGCATCGGGCCCGACAGCCACCGCTCAGGGCCCGGGGCGTGGCCCGATAAGCGCCCCACGCGATGTTGAGCTGGAGAAGCAGTCATACCGCAACCTCGAGGTGGCAAAGTTCTACTATTTCAAGCGCAAACCGGAGAAGAACGATCGCGAGGGCTGGCAGCGCATCAACAAGGCGGTCGAAAGCCGGCTGATGGAGATTGTCGATACCAATCCGGGCTTTGCGCGGATGGATGAGGTCATGTTTATGCTTGGTGAGGTTCATCATCGCGGCGGCGATATTGAGTCGGCACGCGAGGACTGGGAGAGCGTCGTCAGGAACTATCCTGAGAGTCAGTTCAGCGAGAAGGCGCGCAAGCGGCTCGAATCGGTCAGGCCGGAAGCTCGCAAATAATCGACAATGTGAGAGAAGGGAATAATCAACATAATGTCAGCAGCACCCAACCCATTGCTTGTAGTCGGTTCAGTGGCGATCGACTCGATCCGTACCCCGTTTGGCGAGCGTGAGCGCAGCCTTGGAGGCGCGGCGCTCCATTTTTCGGTTTCAGCATCTTTCTTTACCGAGGTCGGAGTGGTTGCCGTGATCGGTGATGATTTTACCGCAGAGGATCGGCGCGTCTTTGATGAGCGCCGCATCGATACCGAGAACCTGCGTCACGTCCCGGGCGGCAGAACCTTTCGCTGGGCCGGCGAATATGGCTACGATCTGAATACCGCGCGCACGCTCGATACCCAGCTCAATGTCTTTGCCGATTTCGATCCCCATCTCTCGGAGAGAGCCAGGCAGTCCCCATTTCTCTTTCTGGCAAACATTCAGCCGGGATTGCAGCGTCGCGTCAGGGAGCAGGTCAATGCGCGCTTTGTCGCCATGGACACGATGAACTTCTGGATCGAGGGCGCACGTGAGGAGCTTCTGCAGACGCTTTCGGTCGTTGATGCTCTGCTGATCAACGATGCCGAGGCACGTGAGCTTGCCGGCGAGGCCAACATGATTCGCGCTGCACGGAAGATTCTGACGATGGGACCGAGCCTCGTCGTCGTCAAGCGTGGTGAGTATGGCGCGGCTTGCTTCACCAGGGAGAGCTACTTTGCCACCCCTGCCTTCCCGCTCGAGAACGTCTTTGATCCGACCGGTGCCGGTGACAGTTTTGCCGGCGGCTTCATGGGCTGCCTTGCCCAGGCCGGATCGATTGACGACCATACGGTGCGTCGTGCGGTCATCTATGGCTCGGTCATGGCCTCCTACAATGTCGAGGAGTTCAGTTGTGATCGCCTGCGTCGCCTGCTCCCCGAGGAGATCGGATCCCGCTTCCGTCAGTTCAAGGAGTTCACCCATTTCGAGATCTGAAGCTGTCGTCCGGGAGTGTGGACACCAATGAATTTTCACAAGCTTCAGGCCCTGGGAAACGATTTTGTCGTCGTTCGCGAATGTGATCTGCCGGGTGGAGTCTTTGACGAAGATCTCTTCAGAAGGCTCTGCGATCGCCATTTTGGCGCCGGAGCTGATGGTGTTGAGGTCCTGCTCGATGCCACCAGACCTGAGGGGGCTGATTTTGGTGTGCGCCTCTTCAATGCCGATGGCGGAGAGACTCCGATCTCCGGCAACGGGACGCGCTGCGTCGCCGCCTGGCTCTACCTCGTTGGCAACTGGCAGGGTGACGTTGTGCGTATCGCTACCGGTGCCGGGATCAGAACGCTGCGGCCGCTCATGCGGCGGCCCGATCGGCTGGTTTTCGAGACATCGATGGGGAGGCCACACCTGCTCCCGGCAGAGATTCCGGTGATCATGCCGTCGTCTGTCGACGAGGTTATTGATCAGCCTCTGGAGGTCGACGGTCACCATCTGCGGTTCACTTCGGTTTCCATGGGCAATCCCCATTGCAGCATCTTCGTCAACAGCTTTGATCATCCTGACTGGCGTCGCCTTGGAGCGATGATCGAGACTCACCCGCGCTTTCCCGAGCGAACCAATGTCGAGTTCGTGCGTGTCATCGATCGACGGACGATCGAAGTCCGCTTCTGGGAGCGCGGCTGTGGCGAGACTCTCGCCTCCGGAACCGGGGCCTGTGGCGCAGCCCTTGCCGCGATTCGCAACCGCCTGACCGAAAGGCGCCTCGATGTTCGCACGGTCGCCGGCCAGCTGATCGTCGAATGGCGCGATGATGGCACGGTCTGGCAGACCGGTGAGGCCTGCCTCGTCTATGCGGGAGAGTGGCGCGCGTCGGCGCCCGATCAGGGTTGAGCGCGACCATTGAACCTGATCATTCAGGAGGTTGAGATTGCCTTCACGCTTTCTTCTGCTCGACCACTGCCGGCTCTGATGACTTTGAAGATAAGCGGCACCTTGAAATGATGGAGGAACGGGGAGATGACTGATGCGATCGCCGTCATGACTACCGTTGGGGACGAGGATCAGGCCCGCTCGCTCTGCCGGCTTCTCGTCGAGTCGCGCCTTGTCGCCTGCGCCCAGATCCTGCCGCCAATCACCTCTCTCTACCAATGGGAGGGGCGTCTTGAGGAGTCACGCGAGTGGCTCATTCTTTTCAAGACCAGTCAGTCTGCCTGGGATCCACTCGTCGAGATGGTTCAACAGCACCATCCATATCGTAATCCGGAACTCATCGCGCTGCCGGTTATCGCCGGCAGCACCGCTTACCTCAAATGGATTACCGCGTCACTCGACCGCTGACGTCAGGCTCATTTGTACGAAACAACATTCTTTTCTGGACAAGAGAGCCGTAAACTGATAAAAGATTAACGCTAGTTGGTTGTGTCCGCTTGCCCCTTGCCAACAAAGGTGTATGTTGTTTTATCAGCCGATCCCCAGAAATCCACAGACCGGGCTCCAGTTCCGGCAATTGATAAACCGGCGATTGATAAACAGGCTGTTGATACACACTCTCCGGATCTCATAATCGCGCAGGGCTCTTCTGAGTCTTTGTCTGTGCGTTGCCATTCAGGACGGTCCGGTTTTGATCAATCAGCATCGATTGAGGAGTAGTAAACAATCATGGAAATACGTGTTCTGGTAATCGAGGACGAGCAGAAGATGGCCGACCTGATCAAGCGCGGGCTTGAAGAGGAAGGGATGAGTGTCGATGTCGCCGGCGACGGCGAATCAGGTCTTGAGGCTGGCAAGTCGAATGAGTACGAGATGATTGTTCTCGACCTTGGGCTGCCCGGCCGCAACGGTGTGGAGATTGCCCGCGAGCTTCGCGCGGCGAGCATCCGGACACCGATTCTGATACTGACGGCCAATGACAGTACCGAGATGAAGGTTCGTGGTCTTGATAGCGGGGCCGATGATTATCTCACCAAGCCGTTTGCCTTTGCCGAACTCCTTGCGAGGATTCGTGCGCTCCATCGCCGGACGACAACCGATGATGTGACGCGCCTGCAGATTGGCGACCTGACGCTCAATTTAATCAATCGCCGGGTGACGCGAGCCGGCGTCGAGGTGCAGTTGACCGGCAAGGAATTTGAACTGCTCAAGTGCTTCATGCTCCACCCGGATGAGGTGCTTTCACGTGAAATTCTCTCCGAGAAGGTCTGGGAGGGCAGTTTCGACCGCCTGACAAATGTCATCGATGTCTACATCAACTATCTTCGCAACAAGATCGACCGGAACTTTGAGCCGCGGTTGATCGATACAGTACGCGGGAGAGGATATCTTTTCAGGACTCCGCTGTCGCCGTCGCGCCAGGTTGCCGAGAGCAAGGCATCCTGATAATTATCACCAACCGCGCTAATCGAGAGGATGCCCCGACCTTGCTCCCGTTGCGCCTCAAACTGACTTACTACTATCTGGCCATCATATTCATCATTCTGCTTGGCTATGGGGTCGCTATCTACTTATACCTCACTCGCAGTCTGATGACGGTCATTGACAGCTCGCTTGCCAGTCAGATCGAGCGCATTGAAAACCAGATGATGGGAGGATCCGGGGGGGATGCCTACACCCTGATTGATGGTCGTGAGGTCATGCTGCAGATTACCCCGCATCTGACGCAGATCATCGATGAGCAGGGGCAGATCTCTGATGAGGTTCTTGCCTCCCCCAGGGATCGCCTGCCGGTGGATATGTCGATGATGAGGCGACTGGTGATGGGGCAGACGACATTTTTGACTGTGGTGACTCCCGCCGGTGAATCGATGCGGCTGGGGATGCGCCGTGTGCGAGCGCTTGAGGATCGGGGAAACTACTATATTCGCCTTGGCCAGTCGATGGAGGGATTCCGGTTTGTTCGCTTGCGGCTGTTGCTGATTCTTGGCATCACCGTGCCGGTAATAATCCTCATCGGGAGCTTTGGCGGTCTGCTGCTGGCCAACCAGGCGCTGCGACCGGTTGATCGCATTACGCGCACTGCGGAGCGAATCGGCGGGGGAGACCTGACCGAGCGGGTACCGGAGCCGGCAAGCATGGACGAGATCGGGCGGTTGGCGGCAACCTTCAACCAGATGATTTCGCGCCTCCAGGCAGCATTTGACCGGCAGAAGCAGTTTACTTCAGACGCCTCACACGAGTTACGCACACCACTGGCGGTGATGCGTGGCGATATCGAGATCACACTGCGCCGCGAGCGACCGATCAGCGAGTACCAGCGGGTTCTCAGCTCAACCCTTGAGGAGATCATCCGGCTTTCCGGCCTCGTCGAGGATCTGCTGATTCTCGCCCGGGCAGATGTCGGAAGGCTGGAGCTCGAATGCCGACCGACCAACCTGACGAGGCTTTGTCGGGAGACGACCGACTACATTGCCCCGCTGGCCCACCATCGCCATCAGCAGCTGACATTCATTTCGAGCATAAGCGGTGATATCGTCCTCAACGCTGACGCCAATCGGCTGAAGCAGATGCTGCTCAATCTGGTTGACAACGCGATCAAATATACCGACACCGGAGGAACGATCGACGTCAGACTCGATGCCGGAGACGGGGAGGTGCGGCTCAGTGTCAGGGATAACGGACGCGGGATTGCTCCCGAAGATGTCGCCCGTGTCTTCGATCGCTTCTTCCGACGCTCGAAGCCACTTGCCGATCGGACGGCCAATGGCTCCGGGCTCGGACTGGCAATCGTCAAATGGATCGTCGAGGCCCACGGCGGGAAGATCGAGCTCAGAAGCGAGCCGGGGCGTGGAACCGAGTTCCTCGTGCGGTTGCCGCTGCTCGTCTGAAATTCAGATCAGTACGCGCAGGACAACGCCAATCTCTCTCGTTGTCGCCTGTTGGCGGATCTCCTCCAGCGCTGCCTGAACCTGTCGCTCCCTGACACGATGGGTCAGCAGGATGATGGTTGCGCTGCCATCGGCGGCCACTCCCTTCTGGGTGACGCTGTGGAGACTGACGCCGTGATTGCCGAAGGCCGTTCCAAGGCTGCCAATCACCCCGGGGACATCCATCGTCTGGAAGCGGATGTAATAACCGTTCTCGGTCTCATCGATTGGCAGGATTCTGGCTGCGTGCGGAGCAATGGTCGGCTGGAAGTAGCTGGCAAAATCCGGCAGTCTGATGGCGCTCGCGAGGTTGATGATGTCGCCAACGACCGCGCTGGCCGTTGGAAGTCGCCCGGCTCCCGGCCCAAAGAGCATGATCTCGCCGACCGCGCTACCCTTGATGAAGATCGCGTTGTTGACGCCATCCACACCGGCAAGCGGGTGGCCGAGCGGGATCAGCGTCGGATGGACGCGCACGTCGAGCCGCGTATCATCGCCGGGCTGTGCGAGGCCGATCATCTTGATCCGATAACCAAACTCGGCGGAAAGCCTGATGTCGAGGTCGGTGATCCTCGTAATCCCCTGACGGTAAATCTCCTCGACCTCGACCGATGACTGGAAGGCAAGTGAAGAGAGAATGGCAATCTTGTAGGCGACATCGCGACCCTCAACATCATCCGTCGGATCAGCCTCGGCATATCCCGCTGCCTGCGCCTCTGTCAGCGCCTGACCAAAGCCGAGATGCTCACGCTCCATCCTCGTGAGTATGTAATTGGTCGTTCCATTGACGATTCCGGCAACTCGCGAAATGCGATTGGCCAGCAGCCCCCGCTGCAGCGTCGAGATCAGCGGTATGCCGCCGCCAACCGCGGCCTCGAAGAGGATCGTTACCTGCCGCTCAGCAGCAAGGGCGAAGAGCTCAGGCCCATGTTTGGCTATCATCTCTTTGTTGGCAGTGACGATGTGCTTCCCGCAGGAGATCGCTTGCCTGACCACCTCGAGCGCCGGGTTGATGCCGCCAGCAACCTCCACCAGAATGTCAATTCGCGGGTCGGTCGCTACCGATAATGCATCAGTTGTCACCTCGAAGCGTGAAAGATCGACCTCACGGGACCTCGTCGCATCTTTGACTGCAATCCGGCAGATTTCAAAGCGCGGATCATCTTCCAGAAGCTGGATGACGCCTGTCCCAACCGTCCCAACTCCGACAATTCCCAGTCTCGTTTTTTCACTTGCCATGTGGTCTTATCCTGTTTATCGTCCATTTTGCACAAGGATAAAAGATTATCCCCTCAGTGGCGGAGACGCAAGAGATCGGGGGATATGGGATATGGACTATGGACTATGGACAGAATGGACAATATTGACTGTATGGACTATGGACAGAATGGACAATATTGACTATATGGACTATGGACAGAATGGACTATGGACAGAATGGAC
>CAIKMY010000040.1 GCA_903828635.1 uncultured Acidobacteriota bacterium | reverse complement strand
GCTATCAGACCGTCTATGCCAGTCAGCGCGGCGCTATTGCCGCACCGACAGCCGGACTTCACTTCACTCCGGTAATTCTTGACCAGCTTCGCCAGGCCGGTGTCAGAATCGTCGAGATCACTCACCACGTCGGCTATGCCACCTTTCAACCAATCCGCGTCGATGAGGTCGAAGACCATCGCATCGATGCCGAGAGCTATGAGATCTCTCCGGCAGCCGCCCTGACTATCAACGCGGCACGCCGTGAGGGTCGTCGCCTCATCGCCGTCGGTACCACCTCCGTTCGTGCCCTTGAGAGCGCGGCCAATGACGATGGAACCATCAGAGCCGAACGGCGCCAAACTGATCTCTACATCTATCCCGGCTATCGCTTCCGCGCCGTCGATGCCCTGCTGACCAATTTCCATCTGCCAAAATCGTCGCTGCTGATGCTCGTCTCCGCCTTCGCCGGCAAAGACCTCGTCATCTCCGCTTATCGTCACGCCGTTGCCAACCGGTACAGGTTTTACAGCTATGGCGACTGCATGTTATTGATTTAATTATGTCTGTTTCCAAACCCAACCAGACCGCAGAGTTTCGTGGAACTCTTCGTCCAATTACCATCGCCGAACTCGACGAAGTATGGAAACTCGACCTGCGCTGCTTCGTCGATGGTGAAGCCTACGAGCGCGAAACCTTCCGCTATCTCCTCACCAGCCCCAATACCATCGCCCGTCAGATCAGATCAACCGACAATCAGATGGTCGCCTTCGTTGTCGCCGTCATCGAAATTGACGGCGTCGGCCACATCACCGCGATCGGCGTCGCCCCCGAACATCGCCGCCGCGGACTCGCCCGCCTCCTCCTCCGTGAAATGGAACGGTCCTTGCGCTCGCGTGGCATCTCCACCATCCGCCTTGAAGTCCGTGTCGAGAACGAGGCTGCCATCCTGCTCTACGAGCAACTTGGCTTTGCTGTCGTGCAACGCCTCTCACGCTACTACTCCAATGGATCTGATGGCTATATGATGGTTAAACCTCTCTGACCCTCCCCCGCCAGCCGACCTGGTGTCATTTTGAGATGCGCATTTTTAATAGATTGACAGCAGTCTGGTTAATCTGTTATAAGGAAACTATTTATATAGCCTGGCATACTGCAGTGATACCTTATACTGACATAGTGAATCAGTATGTCATTGTGGCTGTTGTAATATTGGCTGTTGTAATATTGGCTGTTGTAATATTGGCTGTTGTAATATTGGCTGTTGTAATATTGGCTGTTGTAATTTAAGCCTAATTTAGTTGTTACAAGGCAGCCACAACATTACCTGATGGTTGGATTCCGAGGCCTCGGCAGTAAATATTAAATTCAGACAAGAAACACGTTGTTGGCATTATTACTCCGACCTCTAACAACCTTTAACAACCCCTAACCCCCCCTTAACAAGGATGCCTATATGAGGGAGTCGGCCGACAAAGCTTCAAAGGCAAAGGCAGCATCACAGAAAGACAAGACTCCGCCTGGCGGCAGCAGGAAGAGTAAGGGCGCTTCACCTGAGGCAACGAAGAGAGACGACAAGGGCAAGGCCACAACAGTGCCGGCCAAAGCCGCGACCTCCGGCAACAACAAAAAGATCACGAATCAGGTTATGGCAGCAAAGCCATCCCCGTCCGGGGGAAAGACGGCGACTAAGGTCAAAGCCGGCAAAGTCGACAATAAAGCCACACAACCCGTCAAAAAAGACAAAAGTACTCCCAAAAGTCCACAAGGCAACCAGGACGACAAAAGCAAGCCCGGAAAGAAGGCAGGTGGAGCACGGCAACCGATCCGTCAGCCGGCTGTGGCCAGCGGTGACTTAAAGAAGGGATCGGCAAAGGGATCGGCAGGCAGGCCGGGCAGTGTGGCCGGCTCAGAGAAGAAGCGCAGCGAGAGTAAGGCAAAGGATGGCAAATCAGTGGAGAAGCGCCGGGCACATTCGGTGCCGCTGTCGCCGCAGCCACCGGGGATCACCGTCGAATCTCAGCATCGGCAACCCACCGCGCTGGCGCTCAAGCTCTTTGAACAGGCAGTCAAAACATTCAATCAGCGCAAATTTGCCGAGGCCAAAGCGCTCTTTGAAGCTCTTCAGTCTCGTCATCCGCATGAGTCCGAGATCCTCGCCAGGGTTCACATCTACCTGCAGGTCTGCAATCAGAAGACGGCACAAGCTGACAGCCTGCCGAAAAATGCCGACCAGCTTTATGATCGCGGAGTCTATGCCCTCAACCTCGGAAAGCTGACCGAGGCCCGTAAATTCTTTGAGGAAGCGCTGCGGATCAAACCGAATGAGGCGCACGTCCTCTATTCACTGGCCGCCACGTGCGTTCAAAGCGGGAATATCGATCAGGCACTGGACTTCCTGCAAAGGTCGATTCGTTTGCAGTCGAGGTTTCGCGCACAGTCAATCAGTGATCCGGACTTCGCTGAGCTGCGTGACAATCGGCAATTCCTTGCGGTGGTTGGTATTGCCTCCCCTTTCGACCGGCTCGACCCGAAAAAATAGGTCCGGCGATGGGTATTAAAACCGGATTTTGACGACATTGGCCGCCAGTCCGTCGACATTGAGACTGAGTGACAGTTCTCCACGCCCGGCAAGATCAGGCAGCAGGCGCAGGTTGACCTGATCGAGGCCGACATAATCCGGGGAAGCGCCGGCATAGAGCACTTCGAGGGCAAGGCCGCCAATGCTTGCAGTAACACCACTGAGCGCGGATCGATTCCTGATCCCGGTACCAAAGAGAACGAGAAAGACCTGATCCGTGGCCGGTCCGGGATCGATGCGAACCGGAACAAAACGGTTGAGATTAGTGTCGAAGACTGCGACCGGGCCATAGGAGAAGGCGCCATTCGGTCTGACGCGGAGCAGGGTTGCGGCCGGCAGGCCGTCACCCTGCACGCCGCCGGCATTGGCGGTAAAGAGTGAGGGAGCGACCGGAACGACGTTGATGGTGCCGGCGGAGACAGTCCCGCTTCCATTATCGACCAGTATCAGGACCGGCCCGCTGGCGACTCCGGCTGGCAGCAGGAAATTGATCTGCGTTGGTGAGGCATAGAAGAGGCTGGCCGTAAATTCGGCCTGGCGACGATCGCGAACGCGCACGGTGGCGCCGCCGAGCGATGTCGGTAACGGGAGTGACGAGGCGGTTGCAGCCGCTTTCGCGAGGTTGGTGCCAAAGGCGGCGATAATCGACTCCGTGGCCAGCGTCGAGTCGGCATAACTCGCCGCCGAGACACCGGTGACGTAACTGCTGCCGGCAAGGAGATTGTGCGTTTCCGCACGGAGACGCGGCAGTTGGGCGTAGAGTGCCTCGCCGGGACACTCGGTTGGAGAAGGGCCATCCCGGTGGCCGGAGATAATATTGAGGAGGAGCCCCGAAGTGGCATGGGTCGCAGCGGCGAATGGATTCAGCCCCCGCTGCCCGGCCTTCCACGCCAACAGTCTCTTCAGACTGTCAAACGCCTTTGCCGAGGGCGCGGTACTGGTGAAGGTTCCCAGCATGGCCACTCCCATAGTGTTGCCATTGACGCCGCTGAAATGGGCCCCCTGGACGTTGTCGCCTCCGCCACGCCCCTCGTATATCAGACCATTTGGATCGATGAGGTAGTTGTAACCGATATCATTGTAGCCGCGATCGAGGACGTGAAAGTTCCAGATGGCCCGGACAGCAGCAGCCCAGTCAGAAGAGAGGTTATTATCGACGGTATGATGGACGATCAGGTGAGTGACCGTCGTGTAGGAAGGAGGCTGTGGCGGCTGTGCCGGCACTCCCCATTCCGCCCGGGTAATGATGGCTGGTTTCGGAGCCGGCCCTGCCTGCTCCGTCAGGTACTGCTCCTCTGCTTCTTTCATCTTTGCTGTCAACCTTTTCAAATACTCTTCGCGCAGTGACTCCGGCGTCTCTCCGGGGTTGAAGAACGAGAGCGACAGCTCGGGTGGTGGATCCCCGGTATTGACATCGAGACGGTATTGAAGGTAACGGGCAGCCGCCGGAATAAATATCATCCCACGAATGGTCCCCGACTCTTCGGTGTCGCTATCGGGGTGAATCTCCCGCCATTCGCTCCAGGTCACGCCATCAAATGAGCTGCGCAGAGAGATTCGAAAGCTCCCGCTCGGGCGGTCGCGCCAGCCGACACTGACGGCAATGAATGGCGCCGGATAGCCAGTCACGGCGGCAGGGATGACCATCGGCGAGGATTGACCCGGTGTGGGGGCAACGACCAGGCGGCTCCCGGCCACCGTCGGCCGGAAAGGGGCCTGCTGCGCCCGGACGGCGACACCCGTCATCGGAGAGATGAGCGCAAGTGTGGCTCCAATCAAAACGACGAAACGGCACAGTCTGTGACGCGGTCTGTGGTGGCGATCAGACGATAAGAAATGCATACTATTTGTTGGCAGTCCGGAGACCTTGCATCGATCCACCATTGATTGAGGATCTGTTTATGATATATGTCAGTAATCCGCCCAATCCGTGGGCGACGACCGAACACGAATGGATTGGCGAACCGCCGGAGGCGAAGCTCGACGTTTTTGAGGAGACGGCCACGCGTTCGATCATCAACGGTAATGACAGTCCCGATATCCCCTTCGAGTACTCGGTCAATTGTTATCGAGGCTGCACCCACGGCTGCATCTACTGCTTCTCACGCCCGACACACGAATACCTCGGCTTTGGAGCCGGCACCGACTTTGACCGCAAGATCGTCGCCAAAGTGCGCGCCCCCGACCTGCTCCGGCAGGAATTCCTGAAGAAAAGCTGGCGGGGAGCAAGGTTGATCTTCTCTTTTACGTCGGATCCCTACATTCCACTCGAAGTCAGCTATCAGCTGACGCGCCGCTGTCTCGAGGTCTGCCTCGAATTCCGCAATCCGATCGGGATCATCACCAAGTCGGCACTCGTCCGTCGCGACCTTGACCTTATCTCCCGGATAGCCGCCGAGGCCGACGCCACGGTCTATTTTACGATCCCATTCCTTGATCATGAAGTCACACGGGCGCTTGAACCATACGCCCCCGGCCCTCAGGCGAGATTCTCCGCCATGCGCGATTTTACCGAAGCCGGCGTCGAGGTCGGGCTGGCAATCGCTCCGGTCATCCCCGGACTCAACGAGCATGAGATACCGACGCTGCTGGAGATGGCCCACGCCGCCGGAGCCCGCCGCGCCTTCTTCAATTTATTGCGCCTGCCGGGCAGCGTTCAACCCTATTTTCAGCAGAGACTGGAAGAGAGACTGCCACTGCGTGCAGCCAAAATCCTCAACCGACTGCGCGAGATCAAGGGTGGCACCCTCAACCGCAGCCAGTTTCACCAACGCATGCGCGGAGAAGGTCCTTACTGGGATATGATCGTCAAGACCTTCGAACTTCACGCCCGACGTCTTGGATTCGGCTCAGAACGTGGTGACGAGGCCAATGCCACGACCACTTTCCGCCGCCCGACAACCCAGGCGAGCCTCTTCGACTGATCCGCGACTGACCATCAACCTGCCACACCCGGCCAGTCTTCCCGGGCAGAAACCTGTCCGGAACCTTCACGCCGTTTGATAATCGGCGGTCATTTGGTGCCGACAGTCTCCTCCCCGGCACGAACCCCGATGATCGAATAGGTCCAGATCGACTGGCGGTCAAAGACCTTCTCTTCTACCGTTTTGCGCCACCTGCCGGCGCTGAGCACTCGCTCAAATTCCTGACAGACAACCGGAAACAAGGCACCGTCCGGCGCATTGAAGATGAAGAGATTCTGCGGATCGCGCAACAGAGCCTCAAATCGGGCGCGATTGTCAGCCTCACCGAGCATCTCCCAGTAAGGCTCGGTAGTGTAAAGCCTTCCCGAGGAGAGGAAGAAGAGTGGATGGTTGAGCCCCCAATCCATGAGCCTCAGCTTCCTCTCCGGGTAATCGCGCTGCAGCTTGTCGGCCAGATCGTAGATGGCAGCACTGAAGAGCCCCCGCCCACCGGTCCTGGCAAGAAGTTGGTGGTAGCGCGAGACGACCAGGCAGTTCAGCGTCAGCGTCGCCAGCAGCAGCAGCGCCAATGCCGTCTGACCGATAACCCTCGCCCCACGGATCTCTGCCAATCGCTCCCGGAGGAGCATGATGGCCACTCCGGTCAGAAGATGCGGAAGCGGGTGGATCATCGTCCAATGGTGTATCCCAATCCTTGCCGGAGTGGCATAGATCTGGCACGCAATCAGCAGAATCATCCCCGGCATGATCAGCAGTCGCCACTTCCTTCTGCTGATCGACACCACGATGACAACCAGCGCCGAAAAGATAAACAGCGGCATCAGCAGAGTCCTTCCAATGGGAAGGGCAGCCAGATCGGCACTGTTAAAGTATAAGAAAGATGGTCCCTCACCATTGACCAGCATGGCAAGAGCCGCGCTCCTTTCGGGGATTGCCCGCAGCCGATCAGCAATCGTCATGGTTTTGCTGACCTTTTGGAGAAATGGCCAGTTATTATAAAAGCTGTATATCAGGAATGGTGAGATCGCCAGCAGACCGGCGACAATTCCCAGCAGTGACGGCAGCAATCGCAGCCGCGGACGATCACGGTCAATAGCAAATGCCGCTCCACCGCACAGTAACAGCGCGATGATAAACCAGACAAAGTTGATCTTGTCGTAGAATCCGATACCGGCAAAGAAGCAGGCACCAATCAGATAGATTGGCTTTCCCCCGCTACGCCACCAGCGATGTGCCAGCAAAAGG
>CAIKMY010000039.1 GCA_903828635.1 uncultured Acidobacteriota bacterium | reverse complement strand
CGCAAATCGTCCAGGGCGGGTTCAAGGACAAAGGGGATCAAAGTTGACCTAAAAGTCGACCAAAAAGCCGACCAAAAAGCCGACTGCAAGGCCGGGTGTAAAGGTAAAGCCGGGCGCAAATGCCGCAAATCGCAATTGTTGAAACGAATTGAGCAGAATGAATTGAGCAGAAGGAGAGGAGAACCACCCGTCGTGACCTATACAAGTCCTGGAATGGCCCTGGCCGGCAATGTGCTGAGCATCGATGGATCTTTTCTGTTCGTCTTCATATCGATCTTAGTCCTGATCTTCATTCTCAACCGGACACTCTTCAAGCCAATCAATGCGGTGCTGGATGAGCGCGAGCACCTTGGTGCCGGGCGGATGTCCGAGGCCCGGCATCTGCTGGCGGAGTATGACCGGAAGCTGAGTGGGTACGAAGATCGTTTGCGCGAAGCGCGAGCGGAGGCCTACCATCAGCTTGAAGGGAAGCGGCGCGATGCCCTTGCAGCGCGTCAGGAGGCGATCGGAGCGGTTCGGGTAGAGATAGCGGCACAGGTCGCGGCGGCACGAGAGGAGATTACCCGGCAGGCCGTCGTTGCCAGGGAGGGTCTCGCGACTGAGGCGCGGGTGATGGCTGCGACGATTACCTCGCGGATATACGGCCGCCCGGTCGGCAGCGGAGGCAACTGATCCCGATGAGAGAGAACAAGTTGAATGTTTTGAGAGGAATCCTGAGCGGTCCCCGTGCATATTCACCGGCGGTGCCGGTGTTGCTGCTCTCCGGTGGTGGCAGCCTCAATCCGGCACTGGCGAAGGCCATCAACCTGACGATATTCCTCGTACTCATGTATTTGCTGGTGCGCAAACCGGCACGCGATTTCTTTGCCGCGAGGCTGGCGAGTGTTCGCGAGATGCTCGATCGCGCAGGACGCGAGAAGCAGGCGGCGATTGCAAAGATGGCCGATCTCGATGCGCGGATTGCCAGACTCGACTCCGAACTGGCTGCTATCCGTCAGCAGACGCTTGACGAAATCGAGGCCGAACGGGTGCGGATCGAAGCTGAGACCAGGCACGAGATTGCCCGTCTGCAGGAGACTTCGCGGCGCGAGATTGAGTCGGCGAAGCTGGTGGCTCTCACCGAGCTGCGTGAGTTTGCGGCAAATCAGGCTGATAGCCTCGCTCAGGAAATGGTACGCTACGAATTGACGCCCGAAGATGATGCCCGGCTGATCCGTCGCGTCATCGAGGGGATGTCCGAAGTTGTCCGGTAATCTTTCAGGAATTGTAATCTTTTAATAATTATGAGTGTCGCGACTGTAGCCAATCGATATGCGCGCGCGCTGGCGGATGTGATCATCGAGCGCGGTGAGGCCGGCGAGGTGCTGGCCAATCTTGGGAGCTTTGCCGATCTTCAGTCGGGCCACGCCGAGTTGCGTGAGATATTTGCCAGTCCGGTGATTGCCGTCGAGCGCAAGCGGGCGATACTCAATGATCTTCTGGCAAGGCTCGACCTGCGCCCGACGAGCGTCAATTTTCTGCAATTGCTTCTCCGCAATTCCCGGCTTCACCAGCTAGAGCAGATGTTGCGGGCGCTGAGGCGCGAGCTCGATGCGCGCAGCAATGTCGTCTCGGCCGAGATTGTCACGGCTCGCGAGATGGATGAAGCGCAGAAGAGTGAGCTGCACCAGAAATTGACGGCAGTTACCGGCAAGCAGGTGCGACTCAGTTACCGCATCGATCCGGAGATTCTGGGTGGCCTCGTGGCCCGGATCGGCAGTACGGTTTATGACGGCAGCATCAGGAATCAGTTAACACAGATGAGGCAGCGATTGCTGAACGCCAGCCTCTAGGAAGTCTCTGGGAAGTTCACTTTTACTCTCTGTCTCCCGTCTGGTTGCGCGAGAATTTGCGATCGGGGCAGACAGGTACTGGAGCGGATATGGCAGACGAAATCAGGGCAGACGAAATAAGCAAAATAATCCGGCAGCAGATCGAGAATTTCGATGCGAATGTGACGGTGGCCGAGGTCGGAACGGTCATCAAGGTTGGTGATGGCATTGCCGAGGTTCACGGGCTTGAGCGGGTCATGGCTGGCGAGCTGCTCGACTTCGAGAAGGGGGCCTACGGTCTTGCGCTCAACCTTGAAGAAGACAAGGTCGGCGCGGTGTTGCTGGGAGATTATCAGGCGATCAAGGAAGGCGACACGGTCAAGCGAACCAACCGCATTATTGAGGTGCCGGCGGGTGACGCGATGCTTGGGCGAGTGGTCAATGCTCTTGGCCAGCCGGCCGATGGCAAGGGGCCGATCGCTGCGGATCAGTTCATGGCGATCGAGCGAATTGCTCCGGGTATTGTCGATCGTCAGCCGGTGAAGGAGCCGATGCAGACGGGTGTCAAGGCCGTTGACGCGATGGTTCCGATTGGTCGTGGCCAGCGTGAGCTGATCATCGGTGACCGCCAGACTGGCAAGACTGCCGTCGCCCTCGACACGATCATCAACCAGCGCGGCAAGGATGTGGTCTGCGTCTATGTCGCCATCGGTCAGAAGGCCTCAACGATTGCCCAGGTTCAGGCGACGCTCGATCGCTATGATGCGATGAGCTACACGATCATCGTTGCTGCCTCCGCCTCGGAGCCGGCGGCAATGCAGTATATCGCGCCCTACAGCGGCTGTGCCATCGGCGAATACTTCATGGATCGCGGCAAGGCCGTGCTGGTCGTCTATGACGATCTGTCGAAGCACGCGGCGGCTTATCGCGAAATCTCACTGCTTCTGCGGCGTCCGCCCGGACGTGAGGCCTATCCCGGAGATGTCTTCTATCTCCATTCGCGCCTGCTCGAGCGTGCGGCCAAGTACAGCGATGCCCGTGGTGGCGGTTCGCTGACTGCCTTGCCGGTAATTGAGACCCAGGCGGGTGATATCTCGGCCTACATTCCAACGAATGTCATTTCGATCACCGACGGCCAGATCTTCCTTGAAGCCGACCTCTTCAACTCCGGTATTCGCCCGGCGATCAACGTCGGCAACTCGGTGAGCCGCGTTGGTGGAAATGCCCAGATCAAGGCAATGAAACAGGTCGCGGGAACGCTGCGCCTTGAGCTGGCCCAGTTTCGTGAGCTGGCAGCCTTTGCGCAGTTCGGCTCGGATCTCGATGTGGCCACGCAGCGCCAGCTGGCGCGCGGGCAGCGGCTGACAGAGATGCTCAAGCAGCCGCAGTATGAGCCGATGGATGTTGAGAAGCAGGTGGTTGCCATCTGGGCGGCATCGAATGGTTATATTGACGATGTTGCGGTCGAGGATGTGCGCCAGTTCGAGGCAGAGATGTACAAATATCTCGATACCGCCGGTGGGACACTGCTTGAGACGGTTCGCACGAAGCGGGCCATCGATGATGATGTCAAGGGGCAGCTTCGCACCACGCTTGACGAGTTCAAGAAGAGGTTTGCGGCGCAGGCGAGCAGCGCCGGGGCCTGATATACCAGCAATCAGGGGGGTGACTCCCCCTGATTCACGAGTCTGACCACTATGCCAAGCATTCAGGATTTACGACGGCGCGTTCGTGCCGTCAAGAACATGCGACAGATCACCAAGGCGATGAAGATGGTCGCCGCCGCGCGCCTGAGGCGTGCCCAGGAGCGCGTGACTGCCGCCCGCCCATACACGGCGAAGATGATGCAGATTCTTGGTGATGCTGCTCATCGCACGGTCGATTATCGCGATCCATTGCTGACCGGGCATGAGCGCGATCAGGCAGCAGGCCGGATCATCCTCGCGCTCGTGACCGCCGACAAGGGATTGTGTGGGGCCTTCAATACCAATCTGATTAAAACTACGCAGGACTACCTCAGAACTCATACCGGGGTAGAGGTCGATCTGGTGCTGATCGGCCGCAAGGGAGTCGATGTCTTTCGCCGCCGCCCGGTCAATATCCGGCGTGAACATATTGGTGTCACCGGGACTGGCAAAGTTGCACTCTCCGATGTCACCGCGCTAACCCGTCAGTTGATTGATGATTACCTCTCGGACGAGCGTCCGGTTGATGCTGTCTTCATTCTGTACAATGAGTTCAAGTCGGCGCTTTCGCAGCAACCGGTAGTCGAGCAACTGCTCCCCATTCGTCGCCTCGCCCTTGGGGACAGCAATGATGATGCCGGTGGTTCCAAAGAGGCCGCTGGCGAGTCACTCACCGATTATCTCTATGAGCAGCCCGCGACGCAGATTTTCACTGAGCTGCTGCCGAAGCTGGTCGAGAACCAGGTTTATCACGCACTGCTCGAATCGGTCGCTTCCGAGCTTGGAGCGAGAATGACAGCCATGGAGTCTGCCAGCAAGAATGCCAATGATGTCATCGAGCGCCTGACTCTCAATATGAACCGGGTTCGCCAGGCACGCATCACGCGCGAAATCATCGAGGTAGTCAGCGGCGCTGAAGCCCTTTAGTTAAAGTGGCACACGCAACATTGCGACACGGTGTGGCAGAATCGTCTGTTGCCTGTTTATATTGAGATCTTCATTGCTGCAAAGCTGATCCGGAGAGTGTCTGACGCTTTCCGGATTTGTTTTATCCAAGGGGAGTTATCCAGGGGGAGTTATGCCCTACAGTGTTATGACCTGAGGTTTTATGCAAGGATTGGCGCGGAGAATCATTCTCACTTGGCTGCCACCATTTTTGTGGATGGGCGTGATCTTTTACTTTTCGACCGACCGTTTTTCGAGCGAGCAGACCGGATCATTCGTTGATCAATTGATTGCGGCTATATTTGCGGGGGATGTGATCAGTTGGGGATGGCTCAATCTGCTTACCCGGAAGCTCGGGCATGTCACCGAATATGCAATTCTCGCCATACTCTGGCTGCGGGCATTTGCCGCATCGGGATTATTGCGCGATTACCGTCGAGCTGCCATCAGGATCCTGGCGCTGGTTGCAGTG
>CAIKMY010000038.1 GCA_903828635.1 uncultured Acidobacteriota bacterium | reverse complement strand
GGAGTTGCCACCATCGATGATCATATCCCCAGGCTCCATCACTGCGGCCAATCCCTCGACCGTGCACTCCGTCGCCTCGCCCGCCGGGACCATCACCCATACCGCTCGCGGAGCCGCCAACCGCCTGACCAACTCCTCAGGTGACGCTGCTCCAATCGCTCCCTCTGCCTCGAGGCCTCTCACATTCTCCGGATTCAGATCGAAGACGACACATTCGTGCCCGCCCCGCATCAGCCTCCGAACCATGTTCGCTCCCATCCGTCCAAGCCCAACCATTCCTATCTGCATGCGTCTTCCACCTCCATTATTGCTTCTGATTGCTGCCTGCCAGACCCACCCTCAATAATGCCGTGTTTGCTGTAATATATAACGCCTTACCACCCTCACCAATCGCACAGTTGGCTGTTGGTACCCCGGTCTCAATCGTTCCCAGATGCGTCCCGTCTGCCCCGAAAATTATTACTCCCCCGGGCCCTGTCGCAAAGAGATTACCCGCCCGGTCAACTTTCATCCCGTCCGGTAACCCCTTCCGCCCCTCTTTCACCCAATTCGTCGCATCAAAAAAGATCTTTGCGTCTGATAACGTGCCATCCTCAAGGACTTTGAAGGACCACCAGACAGCCATACCGGGATCAGAGGAGGCGACATAGAGTACCGATTCATCGGGAGAGAAGGCAAGGCCATTGGGGCGGGTGATATTACGGGTCAGGAGTGAGAGGGAGCCTGATTTTGAGAGACGATAGACGCCGCAGAAATCGAGTTCACGGGCGGGATCATCCATCTGTTTTGGCAGGCCATACGGGGGATCGGTAAAGTAGAGGTCACCATTTGATTTAAAGACAAGGTCGTTAGGGCTGTTGAGTCTTTTCCCCTCAAAAGAGTCGACGATGGTCGTGAAGCCCTGGCTGGCGGGGTTGAGACGGGCGACGCGTCGATCACCGTGCTGGCAGAGAATGAGGTTGCCCTGCGGATCATAGGCAAGGCCATTGGCTCCGGGTTCATTGCCGGTGAAAGTTGCGGTTCCGGTGTAGCCACTGGGATGGAGAAACTGGCTGACACCAGCCCCCTCCTGCCATTTGAGGACCTCGTTGCCAGGGATATTGGTGAAGAGCAGGTAGTTGTCACGAGGATTCCAGACCGGCCCCTCGGTCCATTTATAACCATCGGCAAGTGTCTCGATTGGTGATCCGGGAGCAACGATGGCATCGAGCCGCGGATCGAGGCGCACTATCCTTACTTCCCTGCCTGAGGGTGAAGGTGACGGTGTTGCCACCTGACCAGACTCAGGTTTCCTGCAGGAAGCCGAGAGAAGGAGGCTGACGATGACGATGACTAACAGGGAAGGGATACCACGACGATTGCTCATAACCTGGGAACCTCCGCAAAATGCTGGTAACGGTCTTGTCCAACGGAGACTGGTCTGACAGAGACTGGTCTAATAGATAAACTGATGCCGATGCATTCAGATGAGATATTGCTGTCGCATCATAACAGGATTCACCGCAAGAGCAAGAGAGGGAAGGTTGATTGCTGACAGGCGATAATCACATTACAAAAGGAATGGATAGTTATCAGTCAAAGTCTCCCGAGACTGGTAACTATCCATTGTTCCTGAGCGAGTTTGCCTGATCAAGAGCGCCAACCTGTCACTGACAGGTTGGCCTGATGATTGGTATGTTCAAAGTGGTGGTGGTTAGTGTCAGTTTATGTAGGTTATGACCACCACGGAAGTCGCGAGGTTCATTGTTTTTGAGCAGGCTGAGCCCGACCATGGCGACGCTGCTGCTTTGAGTCCAGAGCTTGAGCCATCCGGAGCGACCAGCAGGCACGATGGAGGTGAAGCGCGGAGTCGATCGTGGGAAGCTGGAACTGAGTGTCTGCATCATTTGGCAGCCTGCGGTAGCGGTAAAGCTGTAGCCCTGTTCGGCATCGTTGTAAAGCAGTCCGAAGAGTGAGCCGAGGCTTGACCCATTACTGGCCAGATTGCCACCAATGGCGTCGACGACGAGCATTGTGCTGTTGCCGTTGGCCTCGCTGGGGATGCTGTCGAGCGCGAGGGTGCGCGCGAGTTGTCCATACTGCACTCCATCGAGGTTGAGCACGAACGATGTTGCTGTCGGCGGGGAATTGGGATCGGTCAGTGCCATCACCGACTCCGCCGGAATCGACGCATTGTATCCGGTGGCGAGGCGCACCAACTCCTCACCGATCAGGCTGTTCTGCCGAATCGGCCGGCCGTCTTCATCAACGGCGACCGCGATGATGTAGCCGTTGACGTCCGGATCGAGATCCGAGATCAAAAAGCTGGTCGTCTGGTTGGGTGTCAGACAAATGAAGTTATCGGCGACGGTGCAACTGCTGCCATCGACGAAGAAGAGATGCGCAAATGTTGGCTTGACAGGATCGACATTGGTCAGTGTGATCCGCGTATTCTCGAGATTGCTCTGCACGGATCGCGAAGCGTAGAAGGGGAAGATCAGGAGCGATCCCGGCAACTGTCCGCTGCTGACCGGGTCGTTGCGATCGCCCAGAATTACCCCGGGGCCGACGAGGTTGCAGTTCGGGCCGGTGCAGGGAGCCGCCGTCTGACAATCGGTCAGCAGGCAGTTATCGTATGAGGTCACTGCATCGTTCACCCGGTCACTGTTGGTATCGTAAAAGACCTTGTAGTTGGTACAGAGACGAATGCCAACCGGGGTGTTGGACCTGACACGAGCCTGATATTCGAGGGAGAGCGACTGACCCGGGAGCAGCTCGCCATTCCACTCAATGACGTTGCTGCTTGTCCGACAATTGCCCGAAGAGGCAGTACACGACCCATAAATGCTGTTCATCTGCACCGGATGGGAGATAATCAGCTCGGCCCCTTCATTGTCGAATTGCGGGCCATCACCGGTGTTGGTGATCGTCACGGTGACGGTGACGATCTTGTCGGAGCCGAAGCAGAGCGATGGATTGGAGACATTGACGGCGATGTTGTTGAAACGGGCTGCCGGAGGAGGGCCGACCTGAACGGTGGCCGTCGCCGAGTTGTTGGCCGCATTTGGGTCGGGAGTCGTGGCTGTCGCCGTTGCTGTTGTGCTCAGCGGGCCCGGAGTGAAGGTAAATGGTATCCTGATGACGATGGTCACCGCCGCTGAGTTGTTGCCGCTGTCGACACCAAGATCCCCGACCGCGCAGACCAGAGTCGTGGTGCCGCTGCAGGTCCCGCTGCTGGCCGAAATCGACTTCAGCTCGACCCCGTCAGGAATGATGCCGGTCAGTTTGACATCCTTTGACACTGATGGCCCGAGGTTGGTGACCCTGACTGTCAATGTCACCTCTTTGCCCGCCTGGATATTGGAGGCAGAGGATGATTTAACCAGCTGCAGGTCGGCGCTCTGCTTGACCTCGATCTGTGCCGAGGCAGAGTTGTTGCCGGGTGAACGATCCTCAGTCCCGACTGCCGGAGTGACAGAGGCGGTGTTCGCCATTATTCCGGCAAATGATGGCGAGATTGTGCCCGTCACCTGGTAGGTGGCGCGACCTCCCGGTTGCAGGCTGACGAGGGTCGTCAGGCTGCCCGATCCTGATGGTGTCGCACACGTTGAACCCGAAGTTGCGACACACGTCCAGCTTGCTCCCGACATGGCTGACGGGAGGGTGTCGACGACATTGGCGTCACGGGCAAAGCTTGGGCCATTATTGACCACTTCGATGGTGTAGGATACCGAAGTGCCGGCAATCGCTGTCGGGCTCGCTGGTATTTTGGTGATCGCCAGATCGGCCTCGGGGGTCAGTTGATCCGAGTCACTGGAACTTAAGGCACTCCCGGGGAGCGCTTTCAGCGGAGGGCTCGTGTCCGACGGGTTGCCACTCGGCGGAGCAGGCGGTGACGGAATAACGAGCGCCGCAGTATTGGTGAAAGTCCCGACGGCGTCAGGCTTGACAGTACCATTGATGGTCACCACCACTGAATTGCCGGCACCCGCCCTCAGGTTGACTCCGCTGAAGGCCACCTGATTGCCACTGCTGGCGTTAACTCCGCAACCACCTCCGGTTGCCGTGCAGCTGATACCCGAGATAGCGAAGCTTTCCGGGACGGCATCAACGATGTTGACACTGGTCGCATCACTCGGTCCATCATTGGTCAGCTCGACACGGTAGGTGATCGGTGAACCGGGAACGATCTTCGTGTTATTGTTGCTCTTGGAGATCCTGATAACGGCTTCCGGTGCCAGGAGCGCTTCGTCGGTTGCGCTGTTGTCACCGGGTTTTGGATCGACAAACCCACTGGTTGAAAGGGGCGACGAAAGGCCCCCACCCGCGCCCTGAACCGGGATGACCAGCCCAGCGGTGTTGCTCAGTTTGCCGGTGGCCGCCGGAGAGATCCTCCCGGCGATCGTCAGTCGCAGGCTGTTGTTTGACCCTGCTCTGAGAGTGGCTGCGGTAAATTCGATGCGCCCACCCTGAGAAATATTGGACCCGCAGCTGCCATTGATTACCTCACAACTGACACTGATCGGAGTAATTACCCCCGGCAGCAGGTCGATGACACCAAAGCCAACCGCATCGCTTGGCCCATTATTCCTGACCATCACCATATAAGTGATGGTTCCGCCGGGTACCGGTGAGGTCACATCTCTGGACTTGGTGATTGTCAGGTCGGCCTCCGGAGTCAGCTGATCAATGTCGCTGGCGGTGTTGACTCCCGGACCGGGGTCGGTGAAGCCGGCACCAGCAGGGATAATGATCTCCGCGGTGTTGACCACAGTCCCGGCCGCTCCGGACGCGTTGGTCACCACAAGGTTGATGACTATGAGCTTACCATCTCCGGCCTCCAGCTGAACTCCGCTGTAAGTCATCCGGCTGGTACTGGTCGTCGCTGTTCCGCAGACACCACCGATCGCCGTGCAGTTGGTACTGACGAGCGTCTGCGAGTCTGGCAGCACATCCGAGATGCTGAACCCTGCCGCATCACTCGGGCCGTTGTTTCTGATCTCGATCCGGTAGGTGGTAGTTGTGCCAGGAATGGATTTCGTCTGATTATTGGTCAGCGAGATCACGAGGTCGGCAACCGGAGTCAGC
>CAIKMY010000037.1 GCA_903828635.1 uncultured Acidobacteriota bacterium | reverse complement strand
TCAGTATTGTTCAGATCAGTATTGTTCAGATCAGTATTGTTCAGATTGGTTTTGCAATAATACACTGGCAATCTGACAACAATCAGGTAAATTATCAGTCTCATATGATTAAGTAAAATGGAAAAAGTTAATACCATAAATAAGCCTGGCTAATAAATATTCCCCGCTTGAGAGAGAACGATGCATATTGAAACGATGAAGACCTTCTGTGATCTGGTCGAGACCGGCAGCTTTTCGCGTGCAGCGGCTCTCAATTACATCTCCCAGTCTGCGGTCAGCCAGCAGGTGAAGGCGCTGGAGTTGAGGTACAACTGCCGGCTGATCGAACGGGGCAATCGGCGAAATATCATGCCAACCGAGGACGGCAGGATCCTTTTCATCGAGTTCAGGGGGATTGTCGATCGTTATCAGGCCGTCGAAACGAGGATGAAGGAGAAGACGGGCGAGATTGTCGGTACGATCCGCGTTGCCACTGTTTACAGCATCGGCCTTTACGAACTTCCACCCTATGTCAAGGAGTTTGTCCGGCTCCACCCGCAGGTCAGAATACACGTTGAATATAGCCGAACAGACAAGGTCTACGAGGCGTGCCGCAATCAGACAATCGATTTTGGCCTGATCGCTCTGCCACTCCGCAAGCCGAATGTCGAGGTTATCCCTTTTCGTGATGAGGAACTGGTCTTTGTTTGCAGCCCCGGACATCATCTCGATGGTTTTGCAGAATCAGAGCGAAGCGGGGTGGCAGAGAATAACCCTCCACGCCTCAGTCTGAAATCACTGGAAGGGGAGGATTTCGTCGCCTTCGAGCCGGACATTCCGACACGCAAGACTATTGATCAGATTCTGCGGCAGCACCGGGTTGCTGTTCGAACAGTGATCGAGTTTGACAACATCGAGACGATCAAGCGCACGGTCGAGGTTGGAAATGGCGTCTCGATCCTGCCGGCAAGGGCAGTCGGGAATGAAGTACGGGCGGGTCTGCTGATTGCCAGGCGTTTCACTGAAGGTAACTTTACCAGACCAATCGGGATCATTCATCGTCGCTCAAAACCGCTCAGCCCGGCGGCGAGGGCCTTCATCGACCTTCTCAAAGAGCAGGGAGAAGTGAGCGTCCGCTGATCGTGGGCGACTACTTTGGGCGACTTGCTGGTGGTACGCGCACCCCGTACTTTGTTGACCGTGACATTCGCGAGAAGAATTCATAAGCAAGGCCGGCAACTCGGGTGATGGCGGCATCGGCATTGGCATTCTGACCGTTGAAGGTGGTCATGACCACGATCACGAAAGGCCTGTCCGGGATCTCGACGACGGCCCAGTCACAAGAGACGCCCTCAAGGCCGCCAGGTTTGTTGGCAACCGGAACCGAGGCGGGGATTGCCATTGGTATCGGGCTGTTCTTGCGTATTCGCAGCAGCTTCAGGGTTTCGCGACTAACCTCCGCACTGACCATCTCGTCGCGAGCGAGGAGGCGCATCAGCTTCATTGCCTCGCGTGGAGTTGCCAGATTTTCGATGCCACGCGCCGAGGCGGCGGTGTCGATCATTTTGCGCTGCAATCTGATCTGCCCGAGCCCGGCCTCATCGAGTGTCTGGTTGACTCTGGACATCCCGGTCTGATCGATCAACATGTTGGTGGCGGTGTTGTCGCTGAGGGCAATCATCAGCACGGCAAGGTCGTGCAGACTCAGCCGCGAGCTGCCAACGAGGAAATTATTGATGACGCCGCTGCCACCAACACGATTGGATTCGTCTATTTGCCTGGTGTCACTTAAAGAGTATCTGCCCGAGGCTGCCTGCTTCTCCAGTTCAATCAGGATTGGAACCTTGATCGAACTGCCAGTCGGGAAGGTGAGGTCGGCGTTGATCAGCATCTCCTCTCCCGAGGTGAGGTCCGCAATTGCCACCCCCATCACCCCATCGAAATTGTGAACAACCCTCTCGATTTCTGATTGCAGCCGCTGGCGGATCATCTGCGCCGGCATTGGTGACGGCATTGGCGCCGGCATTGGCGCCGGCATTGGTGCCTGGACCTGGGCCAATGCCTCTGCCAGACCGATAATTGGCAGGAGCAGCAGGGGAAGCATCCGGAACCCTGACCAATGCCTCCTGATAAATCTTTGAGCAGATCCCTTGAACATGTTCTCACCAGAAAAATACTCGGGAAAGTGAGTGAGGACGGCCGGGCCGTCCTCACTCGATTGAATGACCTGGTCAGATGACTCGATCAAATTAGCGGAATTGATGATTCCGGATAGTTGGGGATATCGACACTTAGCGGTGATCCTGCTGTGGGCCGATGAAGTAATCAGGCCAGCAACTGAGCGCACCTTTGATGTATGTGTCGATCTCTTCTCCGAACCCGCGCCCGGCCATACCACCAATCGTTGGCCCTGCCGGAGACGGAGGAACAAACTTCGGATCGAGGATCCTTGCGATCTGGTCTCGGGCATCGTCGAGGTGGAGCCGCGAGGCCCGATCGGTTGCCCTGGCAGTCGCCTTCGCGATTTCAGCCGAGAGTGAGCGCAATTCGCCGCGGATCATCGGGCGCTGATCATCGGTTGCCGGAGCTCTGCCGTTCAGCTTCTCGTTCATCAGATCGAGATAGCTTCGCTGCAGGTTGCGGCGCACCGCATCGATTTTCACCGCACCTGCTCCGCCGATTTCACTCCAGACACCCTTTCTGACATCGGCCAGCAGGTCGATGGCCCGGTAACTGCCGCGATCCATCTCCTCCTGTTCGAGCAGTCGCGTGAAGCGCGAGCTGCTGAGAAGCTGGTTGAGCAATCCCTGTTGCGTCATCTTCAGCCGAGCCAGTGTTCCGTCGGTCTCGATGCGACGCAGTATCTCCGGCCGGATCATCCACGTCGGCGTTGCAAAGGCATTCTCGTTGAGGAACTTCACTGCCGCAACCTGACGCTCGCGCGCCACCGGTGTGAAGATCACTCCATCCTGGCCGATATGCTTCTGCTGTGAGTTGAATCCACCAACCAACTGCACGACGTGGCCCATCTCCAGCCGCCACTGGCCGAGCATTCGCCCGTAGATCTCCTCAAGCTCATCGTAGGGCTCGCCCTTTTGCCCGGTTGTCGCCGTCAGCAGCATATCGGCGACCCGCCTGAGGTTCCTGACACCGAGCTCGGTTGCCCGGACCGCATCGGCATCGCCCACTGCTTCGGTGTTTTCACCAGGGTCTGAACCTCGTGATTTGGCAGTCGAGAATCGCAGGTAAGGCGTCTTGTCCTGCTCCCGCGCCCATTCATCAAGCGTCTTCTTCTCATCTTCGGCCGATGTCGCCCCCGGAATCGGCTTGTAACCCCACATCGTCGCCCACTTGTCATACGGGCCAATCTTCGGAATCAGATCCTCAACGGCGATCTTGTCCTCCGGCTGCGCGACATAGTTGAAACGGGAGTAGTCCATCAGTGTCGGCGTATGGCCCATCTTCCTGACCCACTCACGGTCACGCACCTGCTCAAGTGAATAGAGCGAGCTTGCCTTCATATTGTGCTGAAACCCAAGCGTATGGCCAACTTCGTGCGCCGCAACGTAGCGGATCAGCTCTCCCATCAGATCATCAGGCAAGGGTAATTTCTGTGCCCGCGGATCGAGCGGGCCCGCTTGGACGAAATACCAGGCTTTCGCAAGGTTCATGACATTGTGGTAAAACTGAATATCGGATTCGAGAATCTCTCCGGTTCGCGGGTCGTGGATGTGTGGCCCCGAAGCATTCTCGATGGTTGATGGCAGCCAGCGGACCACTGAGTAGCGCGCATCCTCCGGGCTCCAGTCGGTGTCGTCTCCGGGAGCCTCTTTCGCGATGATTGCATTGCGGAAACCGGCTGCCTCAAATGCCGGCTGCCAGTCCTCGATTCCTTTTTTGATGAACGGTACCCACTTGGTCGGCGTTGCCGGGTCGATGTAGTAAACGATAGGCTTGACCGGCTCCGATATCGCCGCCTGCGGATCCTTCTTCTCGAGGCGCCATCGGGTAATGTAGGTCCTTTCCGGTGCACGCTGCTCATCCTTGCCATAATCTGTCTGCCGGATGGTGAAGTAACCGACCCGCTCGTCGAAGATGCGTGGCATCATTGGGTTCTCCGGCAGTTTGACCATACTGAAGTGCATCAGCACACTCGCGCTTCCTGTGCCCATGCCCGCCCCAAGAAATGGGTTTGGTGGCGCCGTCGGCAGGCCGAGCCCCTCGGTTGGCGGATTGGTGAAGGTGTGCGTCGCCTCAACCTCGATGTTCTGCGGGAACGAGACCGTTCGTTCGATGAATGAGCGTGTGGCGTCAAAGCCGCGTGCCCGCAGCCGTGTCCGCGCACTGAACTCCGTCACCTCCGTCGTGAAGAGCCTCGTCACCTCGATCACCGGTGCTTCATCTTTGCCCAGTGCCTCGATGTTGAATGCCATAATGATCGGATCATTGTTCGCTGCTTTGACCGCTGCCGAGATTGGCGCTTTCGGATCGGCAACGACACTGTATGATACTGACCGCAGCAGTATCCGGTTATTGTGGCGCTGCCATCTGACTACCCGATTGCCCGCTGCCTGCCCGCCATAGCCAACTCCCAGCGTCGTCTTCGCTATCTGACTGACCCAGAGAAACTCCTTGTCGAGCTCTTTCCTGGGGATCTCGTAGTAGACTCTTTCCTTGATTCGATGAACCGTGAAGATCCCCGGATCCGATTTGGCATCTTTAGTGATGACACGGTCGTAGGGTCTGATCTCCGGTTCACGCGACTGACCCGGAAAGCCCGGACGGTCGCCTCCACCCGGTGCACCACCCGGTGCGCCGGTCGGCGGCTCCTGGCCCATTGCCATTGTTGACGTTATTGCCGCTACGGTCATTATCGCCATGACCATGCTGAATGACGATAAAAACTTCACTCGTTGGATTGCACTGCTCCCACTTCCAGCCATTCTCTTCTGCTCCTCCTCTGTTTGGCTTATTGACTATTGCACTGACACTTGCACTGTTTATCAGCTCCTGATCTGCTTTCGTCCCCTGTTGTCCGGATGAAGCAAGAAAGCGGTTGCAATTCATTTGCAAGTCGTTTCACGATCTGCGGCCTGCCGGGCATCGGGACTGCGATGACTTGGACTGTAAGATAAAGATATTGTACTCTCTACCAATATTTGAAAAGCAGAATATGCAAAATCCTTCAGATTGGTTTCATTTCTTTCCGGGACTTGCGCATTCAGACCACTCCGGACAGAGCAATCCCATTCTCGTCCCTGAATTCCTGCACCCTGGTGACTTCATGGCTTCGTGTGAGATCAATTCGTGTGAGATCAATCTGAATGAATGCCACCACGTAACTCGCATATGCGTAAGTCCTGTTGGTTATCGAGGCGGCATCGAGATGCTGGTCAGGCGGCAATCGCCGCCGGGATCGTCGACTCTGGGGGATTCCCCGAGTGGATAGTATGATGAGATGAATCTGAAGGCAGTTCTCCACAGCTTTTCGATCCGCGATCGAGATGCATCAGGTCCTCGGGGCGAGAGATCAATCCCTCAAGCAGTAGTCTGTGGAAGAGGGCAATGCGGGCAATGGCTTCAGCCTCTTCCCGATATGCGCCAATGGTCACTGAGGTGCCGGCCTCCGGACTGACGATTGCCCGGTAGAGGCCGGTTCCATAGTGGCGAACAACGACTGCCAGCGGTCTCTGAGCGTGGCTGCTGCCGGATTCAACGCCAGGTTTAATGGCTGATTTAATGCTCCCCGTCGCTGGCGGGGTGCTGACGATTTTATGAGTTTTCCGGGCATTCCCTGTCTTTCGTGGATTTCGCATTTGTTGGCCCTCCTCTTGTAAGGTTGATTGTCAGGTTGATTGTCAGGTTGATTGTCAGGTTGATCGTCGGGGCTGTTGACTGAAATAATGAATGAGCATTAGTGGCAATGGACTGGAAGCCGCCAGCGGCTGAGATCTCCCATCGGAATGATGACAACGCCACAGTCTGCTCCCGGTTTCAAAGAATTCAGGTTGCAAGTTTACCGTGCCCCCGGATGTGCTTGAATTGATATGAATTGAATTCAAGCTGAATTGAATTCAAGCTGAATTCAATTCCATAAAGCCACCGAAAAGATACCGAAATTTACCGAAACATGCAAGTGCTTTTTTGGGTTATTGAGCACTGTGCGACCGATGAGCCGCAACTGGCATGATTCTGCCGGAGTGACAAGGCTCGTTCAGTCAAGGCCGTTCAAACCACACCCTTTTGCTTGACGCTGCAGGCAGCCGGCACTTAGTATCAATATTTACGTTTTGAATGATCATTGGTCTCCTTTGACGAGTCTGCTTCGATGAGCCTTGTCAGGTGAATATAGTCAAATGAATATAGTCAGGTGAATATAGTCAGGTGAATATAGTCAGGTGAATTTTGTTTGGTAACGTGCGACAGCAGTGAGAGACTCTCCCCGACGGCTGTCGATTTGTGCGGAAAAAGCAATCAGAATCAGGTGAATTGGTATGGCGCATAATCTTTTTAATACATATCAGACATTCGTTACGGGGGCCGGGACAACCGGCCATTTTCACAGTCTGCCGCAGCTGGAGAGCGAGGGTATCGGACCGATTTCAAAGCTGCCGATCAGCATCAGGATTGTGCTTGAGTCGGTATTGCGCAACTGTGACGGGCGCAAGGTGAGGGAAGAGGACGTACGGGCACTGGCAAACTGGCAGGCGCGGGCCGAGCGGACAGCGGAGATCCCCTTCATCGTCGCGAGGATCGTTCTGCAGGACTTCACCGGGGTGCCGCTGTTGGTTGACCTTGCGGCGATGCGGTCGACGGTGGCCTCGATTGGGAGAGACCCGAAGCTGATTGAGCCATTGGTGCCGGTCGATCTGGTGGTCGATCACTCGGTTCAGGTCGATGTCGCCGGTACCGGGGATGCGCTGCAGCGAAACATGGAGATTGAGTTTGAGCGTAACCGGGCGCGCTATCAGTTCATGAAGTGGGGGATGCAGGCCTTTGACACTTTCAAGGTGGTGCCGCCGGGTATCGGGATTGTCCATCAGGTCAATCTGGAGTACCTCGCGCGAGGCGTGCTGGAGCGTGATGGCCTTTTCTATCCAGACACACTGGTGGGAACTGATTCGCACACGACGATGATCAACGGGCTTGGTGTTGTCGCCTGGGGAGTTGGCGGGATTGAGGCCGAGGCCGGGATGCTCGGCCAGCCGGTCTATTTCCTGACGCCGGATGTGATCGGGGTCCACCTCAAGGGGAGTCTGCGCGAGGGGGTGACGGCGACAGATCTCGTCCTGACGCTGACGGAGATGCTGCGCCGGGCGAAAGTGGTTGGGAAGTTTGTTGAGTATTTCGGTGAGGGAGCTGCGTCACTTTCACTGACTGACCGTGCCACCATCGCCAACATGGCTCCGGAGTATGGAGCAACGATGGGCTTCTTCGGCGTTGACGAGGAGACCTGCCAGTATCTGCTGGCAACCGGCCGTACGGTGGAGCAGGTTGAAACATTTCGCAATTATTTCAAAGCGCAGGGGATCTTCGGGATTCCGCGCGAGGGCGAGATCGAATACAGCCAGACTCTGGATCTCGATCTGGGTGATGTTGTTCCGAGCGTTGCCGGGCCGAAGCGTCCCCAGGACCGCATTGAGTTGAACAGGCTCGGTTCGAAGTTTGCGGATCTCTTCAGCAAGCCGGTGGCGGAGAGCGGCTATGGCAAGGCGGCAGAGGAGATGGGACGACGCTTTGCGACGACTGTCGCGGCCGAGCGGACCAGCCTCGTTCAGTTGCACAATGATGATTCCGCGCCCCGGGTGGAGGTCGATCTCGGTCACGGTGATGTCCTGATTGCGGCGATCACCTCCTGCACCAACACCTCGAATCCCAGTGTGATGCTTGCTGCCGGCATTCTGGCAAGGAAGGCCGTGGAGAAGGGGTTGCGTGTCAGGCCGACGGTCAAGACCTCACTGGGACCGGGGTCGCGGGTCGTCTCCGACTATCTCGCGAGGACCGGTCTACAGCCATTTCTTGATGAGCTTGGTTTTAACGTGGTCGGTTACGGATGTACGACCTGCATCGGGAATTCAGGTCCGATCGATCCGCAGATCGAGGAGGTGGTGACAAAGAATGACCTGATTGCCGCCTCGGTGCTCTCGGGAAACCGCAATTTTGAGGCGCGTGTTCACCAGAACATCAAGGCCAACTTCCTGATGAGTCCGCCACTGGTGGTTGCCTTTGCTATTGCCGGCCGGGTAGATATCGATCTGACCAATGAGCCGCTTGGCAAGGGAACTGATGGTGAGGATGTCTGGCTGCGCGACATCTGGCCGTCGCTCGATGAGGTTCGTGAGACGATGTATGCTGCCGTCGATCCCGCGACCTACCGCCGCCTCTACTCCGACTTCACTTCCGAGAACCCTCTCTGGAACGAGATCCCGGCGAGCCTCGGCAACGTCTATGAGTGGGATCCGGAGTCGACCTACATTCAACCGCCCCCATTCTTCGACAATTTCAGTATGTCAGCAGGAACGATTGCCAGCATCCACGGTATGCGTCCGATGGCAATCCTCGGAGACTCGGTGACCACCGACCATATCAGCCCTGCAGGCTCGATCAAGTCCAGCTCACCCGCCGGTCGTTACCTGATTGAACACGGTGTCGAAGCTGCCGACTTCAACAGTTATGGTTCACGTCGCGGCAACGATCGGGTCATGACTCGCGGAACTTTTGCCAACGTCCGCATCAAGAATCTGATGGTTCCGGGCGTCGAGGGCGGGGTAACCAGATACTACCCCGGCGGCGAGCAGTTGAGCATTTACGATGCGGCGATGAAGTATCAGGCAGAGGGGACGCCGCTGATCGTCATTGCCGGTCAGGAGTACGGTACCGGAAGCTCGCGCGACTGGGCTGCCAAGGGCACGCGCCTGCTTGGCGTCAGAGCCGTCGTCGCCCAGAGCTTCGAGCGCATTCATCGCAGTAACCTGGTCGGCATGGGAGTTCTGCCACTGCAATTCCCCGAAGGTGTCACTGCACAATCGCTCGGCCTCGATGGTACGGAGGTTTTCGATATCGAGGGACTTGACGGTGAAGTGACTCCACGCATGGATCTCAGTCTGACGATTCGCCGGACTGATGGCCGCGTCGAGCAGGTGCCGGTGATGCTCCGTATCGATACGCCGATCGAAATCGACTATTATCAGCACGGCGGAATACTGCCTTACGTTCTGCGTCAGATTTTGTCATAGAACTGAGGCTCAACCATGAATATCAATCGCCCGGCGGCCCTGTTCTCGACCCTGCTGCTATTGGCAGTCTGGTTCCGGGCCGTTCGCGATTTCCCGGGGTTGCCTCCGCGTATCCCGATCCATTTCAATATCCTTGGAAGATTTGATGGATGGGGGCCGCGGTGGATGATCTTCTTTCTTCCGGCTATCAGCTCGTTACTGCTGTTCTTTTTTGCAGTTATTTTGCGCTTTGTCCCTATCAGGGCAGAGGGTAACTCATTGCCGTTTCTGGTCATGCCGGTGATCTTTGCGGGGATGCTCTTCATCAACCGGAAGATTGCTCTCATTGCTGTCAGCAGCGGCAAGGGCGGAAGCGGGATCAGTATCCTCTTTCTGCCGATCTTTCTGATGGCTCTCGCCATTGCCCATTTCGTCGGGATCTGGCTGCCGTCGGCGAGCAGGCGTCATTGATGCCCGTCTCTATGCTCCACATCGCCCTCATCGAGCCGGAAATACCACCCAACACCGGCAATATCGCTCGGCTCTGTGCGGCAACCAATGTCACACTCCACCTCGTTGGCCGACTGGGATTTCGTGTTGACGACAAGGCTGTGAAGCGCGCCGGGCTTGATTACTGGCACCAAGTCACCATTGAATACCACCGCTCTGTCGACGCACTCCGCCTCGCGCTCCCTGATTCGAGGATGATCTGCGTCGAGACCGGTGTTGCCCGGCGCTATACTGATTTTGAATATTACGCTGGTGACTGTCTCGTCTTCGGGCGAGAGACGAAGGGGCTGCCACCTGAACTGCTTGCGGAAAACCCCGATCACTGTGTCTATATTCCCATTGCCAACCCGGCAATCAGGTCACTCAATCTCGCAAATGCTGTCGCCATCGTTCTCTTCGAGGCACTTCGCCAGATTGATAGTCGTCAGGTCGATAAATACTAATAGCTTAAAGGCTGGTGCCCTCCGATCGGTATCAGTGCTGCCTCCTTGCCCCGCTTCTCATCGACACGTGAAAGCAGCACCATCCCGACGACGAAGAAGACGCCAATGGCGAGGATCGCCGGTCTCTGGCTGCCGGTTCGGCTCGAAATCGCTCCAAAGAGCAGGGGGCCGAGAAAGGCCAGCGCCTTGCCTGCAATCCCCAGAAACCCAAAGAACTCCGCTGCATTATCCTTCGGCGTGAAGAGCGCCAGAAGACTGCGCGAGACTGACTGACAGGATCCCAGCCCGAGACCGGCAAGCGTTGCCACTCCATAAAATTCAGCCTTGCTGTGAGCGAAGCAGGCGAGGATTACTGCCCCTATCCAGAGCAGCAGTGAAATATGAATCGTTGGCTTCTGGCCAATCCGGTCAGCAAGATGGCCAAACCCGAAGGCTCCGGCTGCGGCCACGATATTCAGCAGAAAGAACATCACTACCAATTCGTTTGCCGTGAAGCCGATAGTCACTGTCGCATAGAGCGCCGCAAAATAGATAACCGTCACCACTCCGTCATTGTAGACCAGAAAGGCAATCAGCAGCTTGAAGAGTTCCCGGTACTGGCGGACGTGCCTCATTGTTACGACCACCTGGCGAAACCCGACTGTCAGATAGTTGCTCCCTGGCGGCAACGGCTTTCTGATGCTCCGATCCCGGAGATAGGTAAATGTTGGTATCGACATCACCAGATAGTAGATAGCAACGACGACCGGGATCATTCTTGCCTGGCTCAATTGATCGGGGGTTGGATTGGCCACAATGCTGCCCGCCAGCGGATAACAGAGCAAAAGTGAGATCATTCCGCTCAGATAGCCGATTGACCATTTGATTCCGGAGATCTTTCCAACATTGCCCTCGTCTGAAATTCCCGGAAGAAAGCTGTCAATAAAGACTCCGCCGCCGGCAAAACCAATGTTGGCAATAACATAAAGCCAGAAGCCGAGCATTACTGCACCGGGAGTCACCAGCCAGAGTGAGGCCGTGAAGAAGATGATCGTCAGCGCACAAGCCGCAAGAAACTTCTTCCTGCTGCCCGAGAAATCGGCAATGGCTCCTAACATTGGCGCGAGTATGGCGACGAAGAGCTCGGAGACCGATGCCGCCAGACCCCAGAGAAAGTCCGCTCTCCCATCATCCCCAACCACCACCTTGCTGAAATATGGCGCATACAATGTCGTCACGATCACTGTCGTGAATGCCGAATCTGCGGCATCGTACATGCACCAGCCAAATATCTCCCGCCGTGACACCGGCGGTACACTTTGCTTCATCTCCATTGCCACCCTCTTCCAGTCCCTTGCAGACCTTTGCCTGGCCCTCTTCTGACTCTGCTGTGACTCTCGTTGCCCGGAGTGGTCGGATTCTAGCCGAGATCACTCCTGCTTCAAAGTACTGACAAGCATTGGTTCCATAACAGGCAGCAAAAAATAGAGCCGGAGGATAATGTCATACCCTCCGGCCAAACAGATCTCCGGCCAATGCAGGGTATGTACAATTCTGTCTGGTCTTGCACGTTACCAGTGAGGCCGGTTTACTGTGATGTAAATGTCGATTTCTGCTGAGGGAATCCCCCCTGTACAAGGTCTGCGTGAGTCAGGCTGACTGTGGATCACTCCCGCCAAAGAGTGAGGCAAAGGCTTTGCGGGCGCTGGGTGCTCCCTGTCGCTTCTCCTGCAGCCACTCCCTCGTCACTTCTACTGTTGCCCGGGCCTGTGGCGGCTTTTTCCCTTTTGTTTTTCTTACCTTCTTCGCCTGCTTTAATTGCTCCTGCATCGGAGAATCCTTCTTGATCAACTTCGCTTTCTTCATTTATTCTCTTCTCCAGTGACCCGTTAGATCTGAGGCCACTCGTTTAAACTCAAAACAATCTTCATTCCACTCTGCAACACCGGATCACTCCGGTGGCAAACTGCTCCATCAGTGGCGATAAGCTGCCCGTTGCAGGTCCTCAGCCTGTGACTTTTTTGCACGATGATGTGCATTTTTTCCTGATGAACCGAGCGTTATGAAAATGTCTGCAAGCTCTTTTCCGGATAACGTTCGACAGTGTGTCCAGCGTAAGTTGTTCTTTTTCGCTATTTTCTTGTATGCGCAGCGTTTGACCGGGGAACCAATCGGTGATCTGACCAGTAATCTGACGGATGATCGGACCGGTGACCGGTGTTGAAGAGGCTTGGGGTAACGACTACTTATTCTTGACATTTGCGAGTCTATCATAGTTTGCGCATTTGTCGAGAGCAATCTCTCTTCCCGGCAAATTTATTCCAGGTGTGTGTGGTAGTGATCAGTCTGGAATGGAAAATGCATGGGTAACATGCGTAATCTGGTGTCCGGATGAGTCGTGCAGGCACCGGATGAGTCAAACAGGCGAAAGAGATGTGACAGTTACTGATGTACGACAGTTACTAACGATAAATCACAGCAGGGAAATGTGAGGGGGGAAGACAATGGTCAGAAGAGCCAGATTGATAAAGAAGGGAACCATCGATGAGCAGCCGGCACTGAAGGTGTCGAAGCCGGAAAAGAGGGCAAAGCGCGAGGCCGTTCGGCGCAAGGTTGATCTCGTGCTTGATTGGGTTGAAAGAAAGGGAACTGAGCGACAGGACCCACGGAAAGCTTTTGCGGCACTTTTCTCTCAGCCGCAGACTTCCTGATTGCCAGGATTATTTGTCGTGCGGAGGCCGGAGCACAGCCGGACACCATTGGTGCCGGCTACCTGGCCTCCTTTTTGGCCCGCTCGACCATCTTCTCGACATCAGCGAGAAGCCGGCGAGCGTCATAAATGATTCCATCCTTGATGGTATACCTGATTCCACCAACCCGCTCTGGCTGATTAGTCTGATCGTTGAGCCGGAGCGCTCCGGTTCCATAGAGAACCTTGAGATTGGCAAGCGGATTCTCTGAGACCAGCACGAGATCGGCCAGCATCCCCGGCCGGACAGTGCCAAACTCCAGCGGACGACCCTTCACCTCGTGCAGCAGCTGTGCTCCGTGCATCGTTGCCGACCGGATCACCTCAAGTGGATGGAAACCTGCTTCCTGGAGTAACTCAAGCTCGCGGATGTAGTCAAAACCATAGAGCTTGTAGATGAAGCCTGAATCACTGCCCGTCGTCACCCGACCACCCCGGTTCTTGTACTCATTGATGAAGGCCATCCAGAGCTGGTAGTTGCGTTTCCAATCAATCTCGTCGGCTGTCGTCCAGTTGAACCAGTAGGAGCCATGCGCCTCACGGCTCGGCTGGTAAAACCTCCAGAGCGAGGGCAGGGTATACCGCTGATGCCAGTCAGCATTCATCGCCCGCATGAGGTCGCGGCTCGCCTCATAGATTGTCAGCGTCGGATCGATCGTGAAGTTGAGATGAATCAGCTCGTCCATCACCTCGTTCCACTTTTTGCTGCCGGGCGGCGCAGCTTGTTTCCACAACCGGCCGGCCTCACCAAAGCGGTGGGATTCGTCATTGTAATTGTAGTCGGGGCGATAGTCCTGGATCGTGCGGTCGGTGAAGAGAGACTCCGGCAGCCCGTACCAGTGCTCCATCGAGCGCAGCCCAAGTCTGGCCGCACTGAGAATGTTCATTCGGGCTACTCCCAGTTGTGCCAGATGGGTGGTTGACCCGAGTCCGTTGGCATTGGCGGCGTCGAGAAAGGCCCTCATGATCTCCGGGTCATAGATCGGGCCGTCACCAATGATCTTGAATCCGTCCACTCCCCGCTGTTTCGCCCACATAACAAACTGCCTTGCCAGTTCAGGTGATCGCAGCGGCCCCTTCTCCCAACCAAGACCGGGACCAAGATAGGCAAATATCCTCGGCGCGACGATCTCATTTCGCGCGCTCCGTTCCCGCTCCCGCAGTGTCCAGTCAACTCCATTGAATGATCCTGGCTCACGGATCGTCGTGATTCCATGGGCCAGCCATAGCTTGTAAACGTACTCGGCCGGCGTTCCCTGCGCCGTTCCACCAATATGCGCGTGACAGTCGACAAAACCCGGGAGAATGTACATCCCCGAGGCGTCGATCTCCTTTTCACCGATGGCTGGACGAACCGTTTCACGGATTGCCACCCCGGGAAAGCCAACACTCCGCACCTCGGTGATCCGGTTTCTCTCAATCACGATATCGACCGGGCCGATCGGTGGTGCTCCGGTGCCATCGATCACCGTCCCACCGCGAATGACCATTCGCGCGAAGGGCCCCTCACCCTCGTCAGGCCGCCTGTCAGGTGCCGGTTCAACTCCACGCCGGGGCACCCCGCTGTTCTGCGCCCTAACCAGCGGACCAGCAGTCGTTACAAGCACCACAACCACGGCGATCATTACTCGCTCCGTTGTCCAAATTCTATTCGGCATACTCCTCGATGGTGGGTGCTGGTCAGCCCGAAGCTGGCGCAGGTTTCAACAGGGATGGGCGAGGTCGATTATCGACATCGACTCACAGTTGAGCAGGATATAACAATTGCAGGTGGAAAACAAAAATGGAGCGGGAGACGGGATTTGAACCCGCGACTTCAACCTTGGCAAGGTTGCACTCTACCACTGAGTTACTCCCGCGATCGAAATGATTTTTTACCTTATCAGTCGGTCTCTTGTCAACAGGCACCAGCCAAATTTATCTCAACACCACAAATTATTGATCTGAGAAGAGGTTGCTCAATAATGTGATAGTCGGTCTTCCGCAGGGAGAGATGACAATCGTGACGACATCATATCTCCAGGGGACCTCTGTCAGACGGGTTATCCGCCTGAAAACGCGGGCCGTACGACGAATACGGCGCTGTTTTCCCTGGTTGACGGCTGACTCCGGCAGGGCCAGGGTCACTTCACTCCTTGTTTTGACTTCGATGAACACAATGGTTGCCGGTGTGACTGAATAGTCCCAGGCAATGATATCGATCTCACCAAAGACCGCATGGCCGTCACGACGATGGCCAATGGGGGCCCTGAAATTGGTGGCGACTGTCCGGAAATCGAGTTTCTCAAGATACTGTCGCGCCAGCTTCTCCCCCAATCTGCCAAGTGCCTGTCCACTCTTCAGCTTTCTGCTCAATTCTTTGTCTGGCTTCATTTGTTGTCTTGCCCTCAGTGACCAGATGCCCGCATTGCGTTCATTAACTGCGTCTCGGTTGCAGGCATTAGTCTGGTTGACATTGATGATCTGGCTGGCAGAATGGATTGAGGGGTGGCGATAGAACTATCGGGATTTTATGGTGTGGCGCAGATTAAGGCAACAGATCTCTGCTTTGATTGGCATGAATGGTAAAATCCGTGAGATGTACGATGTGCTGCCGGGGTAAATTAGCCCCGGTTTAATGAATTCAATGGACAGAATTCAATGGTCAGAATTTGAATGAATTGCATTAGATGAATTAAAAGTGGCGGATTGATGATGATTTTGCACTATGACCCATGATAATTTCCGGGATTACCATCAGTCAGCGGGAGGCTTTTGGCATCAGGTCTGGGACAAAATGATTTGGTGGCGGCCTGACAGCGTCGGAGGTCATCTCTCAGGCGGTTGGGCCCCGGGATAATATCAGAGACGAGACAGACAGCAATGAACCTAGTGTTTGTCAGCACCGCGGATCGGGCCGGTGGGGCTGAGAAGGCTGCCAGCGACCTCTGTCGCGGTGTCAGGAAGCTTGGCCACAAGTCTTCCCTTGTCGTCGGCAGAAGATCTGCCGGTGATGAACATGTCATTGAGATCGACAATGACCAGCACAGGAATGGCTGGGCACGAACGTGGCGTCGAAGCCAGAAGATTTTACAAGCCAGACATCCCCGGCTGGCGAGGGGGGCGGGCTGGATGGCCAATCTGGGGGAGCTCAAACGGTGGCATTCATTGAAGATCGGCTGTGAGGATTTCGACTATCCCGGGTCTCACCATCTATTATCACTGGTCAGCCCGCGCCCGGACATCGTTCACCTCCACAATCTCCATGGCGGCTATTTTGATCTGCGAGCACTCTCCACGCTGAGTCACGAGATTCCGGTCGTCATGACATTGCACGATGAATGGATGCTGACCGGCCACTGCTCATATGCCATCAACTGTAACCGCTGGGAGTCTGGCTGTGGCAATTGTCCGGATCCGGGGATCTATCCGGCGATTCAGCGTGATCGTACCCGTCAAAATCTGGCTGAAAAGCAGGCAATATACAGGAATTCCCGCCTCTTTCTCTCATCTCCCAGCAGATGGCTGATGGATGAGGCGCGGCGTTCGGTTCTCGGTGATGCCGTGATTGAGTCGCGGGTCATCCCCTACGGGATCGACCATGAGATATTCATGAGAGGAGACAGGAACGAGGCCCGTCGGCTGACCGGGATTCCTCGGGACGACTTTGTCATTCTGTACCTTGCAAACAAGGCTCGGACAAATCCCCTGAAGGATTTCAGGACCATCGATGACGCGGTGAGGATCATTGCGTCACATTCACAACGGCGCATAACCTTTCTGGTCGTTGGAGGTGACTCTGGGGGCGAGCAGGTCGGCACGGTGACCATTCGTCATCTTAACCACCAGCATGACCCCGGGGACGTTGCACGGTTATATCAGGCCTCCGATCTTTTTCTGCACGCTGCACGCGCCGATAATTTCCCCCTGACCGTGCTTGAAGCTCTCTCCTGTGGGGTTCCGGTGATCGCGACGGCTGTTGGCGGGATAGCTGAGCAGATCATTGACGGTTGTGATGGCTTTCTGGTCCCTCCCGCCGGAAGCCGTGAGATGGCGGAGCGGGCTCTTCAACTGATGGCCGAT
>CAIKMY010000036.1 GCA_903828635.1 uncultured Acidobacteriota bacterium | reverse complement strand
TACACTCCGCACCCGATTCTTTGAGGCTACCGCCACCCCGGGAACCAGCCGCAAACCCGCTATTCGCTGATACTCGACTACTGGTATCAGCGCTATCTCGCACTCCCCCCGACGCAGCATCTCCGCACATCGTGACGGTGCCGCATCCCCGATAAACTGATAACCGCCGATCGCCCCAGACGCGAAACTCCGGACCAGCGGCGCCGAATTCAAATATGTCGATGCTGCTATCCTGATCATTCCATCCTGCCTTCCGTCACTCTCTCAACTGTGGTTGCTTACTTCACAATCCCGTCCTGACAGACTGCGATTCTACCACGCCACCCCTTCCTGCTCAGCCGAATCACATTATCGACCGTATCTGAGAATATCATCGCTCCTTGCCAGCAACTGCTATGCTATCAATGTTTTACGGTAGTGCTCTCCTCCTCTCTCCTCTTTGTTGCAATCAAATCGACATATTACCGTAAAAAAATCTATAGACAGCGGGCAGAATTGTGATATATTCCTCCTGACCTTCCCTAAGGTTATATAAACAAAGGACAAACGGTGGGGGTAAACCTGACAAAGGCCTGAGTGCATCTGTCAGCGTACCATTCAACGCGCATCTGACAGCATATCCTTGAAAGGATCGGTAATCTTACTATGAAGCTATCATCGCACGCTCTTCGTGCGCTCCAGGAACTCGACGAGACTGGCCGTGAGGCAGTAGATCAGATTGTGCGCGCACATATTCGCGCCTGCCGGCTCAATGGATTTCAACCTGAGAACCTCGAGCGCGTCTATCAGGAAGCGATCGAGATCATTCGCCTTGAAGGCCCTCCGGGTAAGGATCCGTCCCTCGCCTCCAACAAGTATGAACCAACGCGCCGCTACGAACAGTATCGCAGTCCGCGTGCGATGTAATTAACAACCAATTGTCAACAGGGACCGCCGGGCCACTGCCGGATGATTGCCCTGAGACTTTGATACCTCTCCCGGGGGCAGGCTCTCTTCAGCCTGCCCCCTTTCATTCTTCAGTCCATTCCATTACTCTCCCCCAGAGAAATCGCGTGATAAACGTCTGTTATTCACCACTTTATTCACAGTGAATTGAGTGGTTAAAGTGAGCGTCGAGAAGACGATCCCGTAATTGCTGACAGAGAAAACCAGTTAATAGACGAGAGAGCCCAACGAGAAGAAGAGTGCTGATCCTGATAATACTGCTGCTGGCCTGGAGCAGGATTGGAGTAAGCAGCCAGACCGGCCAGAGACCAGCGAGCGCAAAGGAGGTCGGAGAACTGAAGACAGATCTGAGTGACCATCCAGGTGGAAGATATGCGCCGGAGGCCGGACTCTCGTTGAGAGAGAGGAGGCTCGGCCTCGCCTTTCGCCTTTCGAGGCCTTTACCGTAAGAGCTCTGTACCCTTTTGGAATTGAAACAAGGAATGAATAGCGGTTGGGAGAAGGCCACACTGAAGTGATTAGTGAGTGCGGCTGGCTGACCGCAATAAATGCATGAGGTGAAATCCAGACCGCAATGGGTGGAATCTCTTCTGGTTTTCACCCGTGTGAGTTTCTATTTTGGCTGGAAAGCGGCTATTATTCGAGTGTACTGAGAAAGTTCCTGATCGGCCAGCCATCGGCGAAAGTTGGCATTTGCCGGGAGGCAGGTTCGTGATCGAGTCTTCCGGTTTCTCTGTTTATAGGGTGTGTGATTGCCGGAATCGATCAAACAGGCAGCCGAGCAGAGAACTTGACCATTAACTGAGTTGAACCGACAACTGACAGATTAAGTGAACTGACAGATTAACTGAACTGACAGATCAACTGAACTAACAGATTAACTGAACTAACAGATCAACTGAAAGGATGAGGATCACAATGAAGAAAACGACGATGATTACTCTGGCATTGGGTGTGGTAATGGGGCTGACGGGGCTGGTGCTGGCGCAGGGGAAGAACACGACCATCAGCGGCAACCTGGTAGACAAGGCCTGCTCGGCGCGTGTCGCCAAGGCCGCCAATCCGCAGGAGGCTGCGGCCGGCCACAGCAAGAAGTGCGCACTTTCGGAGAACTGCAAGGCAAGCTGCTACGGTGTCTACTCCGAGGGCAAGTTCTATGAGCTTGATGACAAGGGCTGCGAGCTGGCGAAGGCTGCCCTCGAGAAGAGCACCAAGGAGAAGGGTGCGGTCTTCAAGATCGTTGGCAAGGTTGACGGTGCGAAGATTGCGGTTGTCTCGATCACCGAGACCGAGTAACCGGATACGGGCCGACAGCTGCGATTACTGTTAATGAAATGAGCCCGCCCGGCTACCTGCTCAACAGGTGCCGGGCGGGTCTATGTTTATGACACTCATTCGCGGCCGGCGGCGGCACGGATGGCGGGGATGTACATCTTCTCGGCATATTCCCTGACCATGCGCCGGGTGCTAAAGACGGGGGCATTGGTGCGGATGGCCTCCTTCATCGTCCTGACCCAGCCGCGGGGGATACCCTGGCTGTCGCGGTCGAAGAAGAGGGGAACGACCTGTGATTCGAGGACATCATAAAGGGCATTGGCATCAGCGGCATCCTGAGCCTCTTCGGTTGGGGCGGTGAAGCCGGGGTCGATGGCCCAGCCATTGACCTGCTGGTAACCTTCGAACCACCAGCCATCGAGGATGCTAAGGTTGGGGACACCGTTGAGTGAGGCCTTCTGGCCGCTGGTGCCACTGGCTTCGAGCGGGCGTCGCGGGGTATTGAGCCAGATATCGACGCCGCGAACGAGGTATTTGGCGACGCGCATATCATAGTCTTCGATGAAAGCAATGCGACCGGCGACATTGTGCTCACGGGCGAGACGGTTGATCTCCTGAATGAGCGATCTTCCGGGGAGGTCGGCAGGGTGAGCCTTGCCGGCAAAGACAATCTGCACCGGCTTGAACTCGCTGTTGAGCAGACCAATAAGGCGCACCAGATCCGAGAAGATCAGCAGTGCCCTTTTGTAGGTGGCAAATCTTCTGGCAAAGCCGATGGTCAGCGCGTTTGGATCGAGGAAGGGGCCGGCCGTCAGGGCGCGCAGGGGCCCGACGGCGTCGCGAGTCCAGCTGCGGCGGATCCTTTCGCGCATTACTCCGAGAAGCAGGCCCTTCAATTCGCAGTGGACGTTCCAGAGGTCTTCGTCGGGGATCTCCATCACCCGGTCCCAGAGCGCCGGATCGTCGTGATGCAGCCGCCAGTCGTAGCCAAGATGGCGCGAATAGAGCCGCTCCAGTTCGGGGGCGACCCACGATGGAGTATGGACACCGTTGGTGATGTGGCCGATCGGCACCTCATCGACCGTGCCCTCCGGCCAGAGCGAGTGCCACATTTCGCGTGACACCTGGCCGTGCAGTCGGCTGACGCCGTTGCGCCGACCGGACAAGCGGAGGGCGAGCGCGGTCATGTTGAAATTCTTTCCGCCGTAACCGTCGGGATGCTCACCAAGCGCGAGAAACTCCTCGCGAGTGAGGCTGAGTTCACCCCAGTAGTGGGAGAAATGCTCCTCGATCATATGGAAGGGGAAGGCATCGTGACCGGCAGGCACCGGGGTATGCGTGGTGAAGACCGTCGTCTCGCGCACCTGCTTCGCCGCCTCGTCGAATGAGAGCCCCTGCTGAACGAGAACCCTGATGCGCTCGAGCAGCAGGAAGGCGGCGTGCCCCTCATTGGCGTGGCAGACTGTCGGCTCGATGCCCAGCTCGTGCAGCAGGCGAACGCCGCCAATGCCAAGGATGATCTCCTGCCGGATGCGCGTCTCCTGGTCACCACCGTAGAGTCTTGCCGAGAGTTCACGATCCCACGGCTCGTTCTCCTCGACGTCGGTATCCATCAGGTAGAGTGTCACCGCACCAACACGAACCCTCCAGACCGCAAGGTGAATGACGCGCCCGTTCATCTGAAAACGGAGCGGCCCGTTGCCTGCCTCGTGCGAGAAGACCGGCTCGATCGGTGCGGCGTTGTAATCGAACCTCTCATAGATTGCTTCCTGGCGCCCCTCGGCATTGATGCGCTGTTTGAAATATCCCAGCGGGTAGATGAAGCCGATGCCGACCAGTGGCACTCCGAGATCCGACGCCTCCTTGCAGTGATCGCCCGCCAGTACTCCGAGACCTCCGGAGTAGATCGGCAGTGAAATATGCAGCCCGAACTCTGCCGAGAAGTAGGCGATCGTCCGATCGCGATGCTCGGGATAACGGCGGACAAACCAGCTCTCGCGCCGCTCGATCGTGTCATCAAGGGTCTCCAGCAGGCCGTCGTAGTTACGCAGAAAGACCGGGTCATTCGCTACCTCGTGCAATCGCTCCTCCGGCAGCTGCTTCATCATCTTCACCGGATTGTGGTTGCAGGCCTCCCACAGACCCTTGTCAATATATTTGAAGATCGATCGCGATCCGGTCTGCCACGTCCACCAGAGATTTCGCGCCAACTCATGAAGTCGTTCGATCCTCGGCGGCAGAGCACGATCTGTTGGTATATTATTCATGGGTTTCCATTTCGTCCCGGGATGATTACTATCCCTGATGTTTGAAGAAGTTATCGGTGAACAAGAATCTATGAAGACGTTGGAAGAATCCGGCCGTCGCCTGAAGGGTGAAGAATCTCTTACTGTTGCATTGATTGCCTGTGATTGCCTGTTATTACCTGTTTTCAGCCTTACCGGCCGGGCGCAATATCAATCTGTACTTTACCCAACCGCTCAGTTGGCGTCAACCTTGGAGTAGGCTGCAACCCCTGGTCTTCTTATGAAGCAATACCTTGATTTGATGAGGCATGTCCTCGATCACGGCGTCACGAAGAGTGACCGCACGGGAACCGGAACGCTCTCGGTCTTTGGCTACCAGATGCGCTTTGATCTGGCTGATGGTTTTCCGCTGGTGACGACGAAGCGGGTCCACACCAAATCGATTATTTACGAACTGCTCTGGTTTCTGCGAGGTGAGACCAACATCGGCTATCTGCGGCAGCACGGGGTGACGATCTGGGATGAGTGGGCGGATGGAGATGGTAATCTCGGGCCGATCTATGGCGCACAGTGGCGCTCGTGGCCGACGGCTGATGGTCGGACGATCGATCAGTTGAGTGAGGTGGTGGCACAGATTCGCAGCAATCCCGATTCGCGACGTCTGCTGGTCAGTGCCTGGAATGTTGGCGAGCTTGAGCGGATGGCGCTGCTGCCGTGCCACGCGCTCTTTCAGTTTTATGTCGCCGGCGGCAGGCTCTCCTGTCAGCTCTATCAGCGCTCGGCCGACATCTTCCTCGGAGTGCCCTTCAACATTGCCTCATATGCGCTGCTGACATCGATGATCGCTCAGGTCTGCGGCCTGCAGCCGGGAGAGTTTATCCACACCTTTGGCGACGCTCACCTTTACAGTAATCACCTTGATCAGGCACGTGAACAGTTGAGTCGCGAACCCTACCCGCTGCCGCGACTGCGGCTCAATCCGGAGGTAACCGATCTCTTCGCCTTTGGCTATGAGGACATCACACTGCTCGATTACCGGTCGCATCCGCCGATCAGCGCTCCGGTGGCTGTCTGAGCTCTTCAAGGCCTGCCGAGATGATGGTTGGCGAAGGCGATATACTGCTCCCAATCGTAGAGGGTGACATCGTGTTTGCCAGCACGCAGATGGTAGCCGATCGTCGTCGTCACCGGCTGGTGGATCCCGGGCATCTCCGTCGCGCCAAGACCATCGGTGCCGAGAAGACGATAGACGGGATCGGCTCCCCTGGCGCCAAGGAATTCACCCCGAGGGTCGGCCCAGAGATCCTCGGCGGCGCTGGCAACATAGACCGGGCGCGGCGCGATCAGCGAGATCAGCATGTGCTGGTCGAAGGGCAGCGCTTCGGGCCGGCGGTTATACTCTTTGAAGTTGGCGCAGAACCAGTGCGGAAAGGCGGTGTTGATGCGCTCGATCGTTTCGCCGAAATCACGGCGTGCGATTGCTGCGCCACCCTCGCCGCTTTCGTTGGCGATGACGAGCGCGAAGCGCTGATCCTGCGCTCCGGCCCAGAGTGCCGCCTTGCCGAGCCGTGAGTGGCCGAGCAGGATCACCCGCCGCGCGTCGACCTCCGTCTGACGTGCGAGCGCGTCGAATCCGCGACTCATCCCCCAGGCCCACGCGCCGAGTGCTCCCCACTCATCACCGCTGCCGGAGCGCCCTGCCGCTTCCCCCAGACGCGCAATGACAGACTCTGCACGCCCCTCGGGATGATCAGGGTAGAGGTCGCCATAGTAGATCGTCGCTACTCCATAGCCCTGCCGAATGATCGTCTCCAGCGGCCAGCGCGTGGCCTCACCACCGCGACCCTTCTCCGTTGCCCGGTTCCTGACCACTCGCCCCTCGCGATCATTGCGCATCCACGATGAGGCCAGTGCAATCCCCGGTTCACTGCTGACACTGTGATTCCCCTGAAAGTTCATCCCCAGAAAGACCGGCACCGGCCCACGGCGCTGATTGGGCAGGTAGAGCAGCAGACTCATCTTTGGCCCGTCCGCATTGCCCGTCAACAGGACAGTCAGTTCGCGTCGCGTCGCCAGTCCGCCGAGAGCACGCGACTCGCGTGACGCCTCGCGCAGCGCGATCTTCGTCTTCGTCGCCGGTGTGCGGCCGTACATCCGACTGGCGAAGAGTTCGAGGATCTCGCGCCGGCGTGCCGGCCAGTCGGCCCTCTTTTCGATTCGTTGCCCGTTGCCGATGACTAACGGGTCGGGCAGAGTGTATGATCCGACCTTTGACTCGTCATAATTGGCATTGGCCGGGTTCTGGGCCTCCGGCATCGAGGGCAGGATTGCCAGCATGAATGCAATAAGGCAGATTCTGATGATTCCCATGTCGCGCCTCCGGTGATCTCGATCCGGCCAGATGATAGTTCGACCCATAGAAAATGAGAAGGGAACGGTGACAGAACAGATGCAAATCTCACTGATCGTTGCCATGGATCGCAACCGTGGGATCGGTTACAGAGAGGGGCTGCCGTGGCGCCTCCCTGCCGATCTGCGCCATTTTCGTGAGCTGACCATGGGGCATCACCTCCTTCTTGGGCGCAGAACCTACGACTCCATCGGTCGCCCGCTTCCGGGCCGCCGCATGATTGTCCTTACCAGAAACCCCGGGCTGCTGCTGCCCGAGGTCGATCTTGTGACCTCGATCGATGACGCCATTGATCTGGCTCGCCGTCGCGGCGAGACCCAACTTTTCATTGGCGGCGGTGCCGAGATCTATGCCCTTGCCCTCCCCATCACTCATCGAATCTGCCTTACCGAGGTTGATGCTTCTGTCCCCGCCGATACCTTCTGCCCTCAGTGGAACCCGGATGACTGGGCCGAGACCGAACGCTTACCCCATCCCGCCGATGAACATCATCAGTACCCTTTCGCCTTCGTAACTCTCCTGAGGCGTAATCACCAATAACAGGATATACGCAATTCGGGGCAGGGCTGCCTGGGTGCGCGAGCCTCCGGCCCTCTCCTTACCAGATTAAATCTGTTGCCGAAGAGTGCGGGCCGGAGGCCCGCGCACCCGCCAAAAACCGGAAGCTCCAAAAAAAGAGAGCGGACCGATTGCTCGATCCGCTCCCCGAAGGCAATAGTTGTTGGCCTTTGCCGGTTAATTTAGAAGCTGTACCGCAGGAAGATCTGCATGAATCGCGGAGATCCCTGAATTGCAGTATAGCGGCTCCAGTTGACCGGAGGCGTCTTCGTCTGCGGATCGAGCGGAATGCCATACCCGCTGCGGCCGGTGTCGAACGCGCCCATCGCCTGGTAGTTGAAGAGGTTGAAGACCTCCCAGCGAAGCTGCAGGTTATGCTTCTCGCTGTAAGGCATCTTGAAGCTCTTGCCGATGCCGAAGTCGGTATTGATCGTGCCGACGTTGCGGAAAACATTGCGGTCTCCCGTCTCGCCTGGCAGCGGGTTACGGAAGCTCTGGAAGGCCTGCGTCGTGTTGCAGCCGAAGAGCGCCCCACCACGTGTCGGGCAGGTGGTCACCGGACGAATCCTCACCGCACTGCTCTGGACGTTCCAGTTGGTCGCCCAGCGCGCATCATCGTACGGCGAGAAGACCGGCAGGCCGGAGTTCCCACGGACAATCGCACTCAGCTGCCAGCCGCCAATGATGGCGTCGACCGCCTTGTTCGCCTTCCCGGCAAGCAGACGACCGCGGCCAATCGGAAGCTGCCAGACGGCGTTGGCGTTGACCACGTGAGTGACGTCGAAATCCGATAGCGCATAGTTGTCACGCTGCCGGAACGGATTGACGATAAACGCCGAGCCTGACGAGACTCCTGAGGTCATCAGACCCGAAGCATCGTCAAACGACTTCGACATCGTATAGTTGAAATCGAGCGTCAGCGAGTCGCTGAAACGCTGGCGAATTGAGATGGTTCCTCCGTGATAGTCGGAGTTGCCAATCGAGCCCCAGGCGCCCAGCGTGCCCCACTGCGGCTGCATAAACATGTGGCAGGCCGCATCAAATGAACGAATCGGATTGCAGGCGGCATTGCCCAGCGTCGAGATCTCGAAGATCACGCTCGTCCAGTCGTTGCCGTAGTTGTAGAAGCTTTCACCACCCAGAGCCGACGGAACCGTCAGCGCATAAATGGCCTGCGTTTGATTATAGGCCGGGTTGAGTCCCAGTGTATCCGCGAGGTTGGCCGGGAAGAGATTGGCAAAATATGGAATCTGCTGAATCGAGGAGACCGACCTGCCCTGCGAACGCAGCACTTCCAGCTGACCCGCTGCCGTGTACCAGTCGATGCCCGATTTCGGATCACGAAGGTTGGCATTCGACATGATATCGCGCGTCGCCAGCAGCTTCCGCGCCTTGCGGCCGATGTAAGATGCCTGGACGATCATGTTCCACGGCAGCTCACGCTCGAAAGTCACGTTCCAGTTGTAGTGGGTTGGCGCGACGATCGAATCGTCGAGGCTCCCCTCGATGTTGCCGGGATAAACCCGCGTCCGCGGTGTCCGCGGGAAGCTGATGTTCCCCGGTACCGTCACGCCCGGAAGACCACGAACCTGCTGGCCGTAGCCGGTGAAGAGCGGGCCGGGGTTGGTCGTCAGGTTGAAGGTGTTCGCCGAGGTTACCGCGCTTGAAGTGAAGCCGACCGTGTTGTTGAGGTCGAAGGACACCGCAAGCTGCTGACCGTAGTAGTCGTTGAACATCGAGAAGCCGCCGCGGAAGACCGACTTGCCGACATCGCCAAAGACCTTGTGCAGGAAGCCTGACTTGAAGTCCGGCGACCAGCTCATCGCTGCGCGCGGCTGGAAGTTGTTGCGGTCAAACCGGTAGGCCCCGCTCCTTCCATTCGCCTTGCCCGAAAGATCGAGCGAAATAAGCGAGTTGAACGGCTTGCCCTGATTGGCGCCGTCTGCCCGCTGTTGGAAGTAGTTGCCAAAACTGATGCTCGGCTTGACCTCGAAGCCGAACTGCTCGTAAACCGGGGTGCTGATGCCGTAGCGCAGACCGTAGGTCACCGTCAGGTTCGGACGAATCTTCCACGAATCCTGCATGTAGACATCGTACTCTTCGGTCGCGAAGGTTCGGTCAGCCGACGATCCCGACTTGAGCAGTGTGCCGTCCTTGGCATAAATAAAGTTGGCTGCAAACTGGCTGTAGCGCCCGATCAGTGCTGTCACCGCATTCTGGACGTTCGAGATGTCCGCGCCGGCAATCGCATACCCCGCCGCAAGAATCGGCGAGGTGATCGAGGTGCCGCCACCCGGGTAGAATGACGGGTTGGTGATCGCGTTGTCGAAGGAGTTGGCAAATGACTGCCGCTGGTTGCGAATCACACGGATGTTGGTTCCGAACTGCAACGTGTGCGAACCCTTGTTCCAGGTGATGTCGTCGGTGATATTCTGCACCGGCGTCGTCCGGTTGAGCGTTCGCGAGAAGAGGAACGGGCTGAAGATGAAGCGGAACGAGATCGAGTTCGCGCTTGAATCACCCTGGGTGCTGAAGGCGTCACGCGTCAGGCCGTAACGGAAGTTGTTGATGATGTTGTTGCTCACCGTCCAGGTGTGGCCGACGGTGAAGCCCAGCGGATGACTCCACGTCGCGGGCTGTGGCGTGTCCGGGAAGTTCTGGACGTTGCCGAGGTTGTCGTAAATGTAGTTCGCACGCGCGAAGATCTGGTGGTTGGCCGCGAGGTTGTAGTCGAGGCGCGCGACGTGCGAGTTGCGATCCTCGGTGATCGGCGCGTTGAAGCGGTATCCTGCCGTGTTCAGCAGTCGCCCAGGTGCGCTGTCGCCAAAGTTGAAATCGTTGGCCGGGTACCTTCGTGCCGCATCAGCCAGCGCCGCGATCGCCGCCGGGTTGGTTCCCGCGTTCGGGAAGACCGTCGCGATGTTCGCCGCCGTCAATTGCTCGATCGCTGAGGTCGAGGCGTTACGATAACGAACGATCCCCTGACCGAGCGAGGCCAGCGGCACCGTTCGTGTCACCGGCACTCCGCGCTTCTCCTGCAACCCCTCATAGCTGTAAAAGAAGAAGAACTTGTCCTTGACGACCGGTCCGCCGATTGCGCCGCCGTAAAAGTGGCGACGACGCGCCGGCCGCTTGACGCCCGAACGGTTGTTGAAGAAATCGTTGGCGTCGAAGAAGTCGTTGCGG
>CAIKMY010000035.1 GCA_903828635.1 uncultured Acidobacteriota bacterium | reverse complement strand
TTGCGAGTCGCTCCTGCACATGTCGCAGCTCGAGGGGTTGCTCGGATACTCGACCTCGAGGGTGATCGTGTCCGGTGCCGTCCTCCCGTCATTGTAGGCGTAGACTCCACCTGCCGCATTGGCGGCGACCGGCAGGTCCTCACCGACGAACCAGTGAACGACATCGATCCAATGGGTGAAGAGATCAGTTATCTGCCCACCCCCAAAATCGAGATAGGCGCGCCAGTTATAAAACTGGTGTGCATCGAAGGGACGATACTTCACCGGCCCGAGAAACGCTTTCCAGTCGAGCCCCGCCGGCTTCTCGGTGAAGTTCGGCTTGCGCAGGTGATAGGCATTACCGTGCCACCAGGTTCTCACGAGGGCGATCTTGCCGAGCTTTCCGGAATCGATATACTCCTTCTTCGCCTCGGCATAATGATTGCCGCTGCGCTGCTGCAGCCCGACCTGAAGCACCGCGCGCGCATCCCGGACGGCCTTGATAATGTCGTGCCCCTCCTCGATCGAGAAGGTCAGCGGCTTCTCGACATAAACATCCTTCCCTGCCCGGCAGGCATCGACCGACATCTGCCGATGCCACTGGTCAGGCGTGGCAATCAGCACCGCATCGACATCCTTCGAATCGAGCAGCGCCCGATAATCGCTGTAGGTCTTCGCCTTTCCCTCGGTCATCTTCAGCCCGCCGGCCAGAGCCTTGTCGTAACAGTCACAGAGCGCAACCACCTCGACATCCGGCTCCTTGAGGAACCAGCTCATGACATCAGATCCACGGTTGCCGGTTCCGATTACCCCCAGCCTCACCCGGTCAGATGCTCCGCTGGCACGGCTCCAGCCGGCCGCAGTCATGGCCACACCAGCGGCCCCCCTTGTCAAAAAATCGCGTCGTGAACTGTTGTCTGTCATTCATTCTCCTCAATTATTTCGGGTATTTCGGGTATTTCGGGATATTATTCAGGATATTACTCTCAGGCGATGATCTTTGTAACCACTTTACCGTGAACATCGGTCAGGCGGAAATCCCGTCCCTGATAACGGTAGGTCAATCTGGTGTGATCAATGCCCATCAGGTGTAGCACGGTCGCGTGGAGGTCGTGGACATCGACCGGATCGGTAATAACATTGTAGCCAAGATCGTCGGTCTCCCCGATCGCCGCGCCTCCTCTGACGCCACCACCCGCCATCCAACAGGTGAAAGCGCGCGGATGGTGGTCGCGACCGAGCAGCTTCGAGCCGTTACGCGCCTCGTTGACCGGCGTCCGGCCAAACTCGCCGCCCCAGACGACGAGGGTATCATCGAGCAGCCCCCGCTGCCTGAGATCGGTCAGCAGTGCCCCGATCGGTCGATCTGTCTCGCGGCAGAGCCGCGGCAGCTTTGTCGGAATGTCGACTCCGACGCCGTTGCCGTGCATGTCCCAGCCCCAGTGATAGAGTTGCACAAAGCGCACTCCGCGCTCGACCAGTCGCCGTGCCAGCAGGCAGTTGTTGGCAAATGATGCCTGCCCCGGGCGCGTCCCATAGGCCTCGTGAACCGCCGCCGGTTCGCTGGCAATATCTGTCAGCTCCGGCACGCTCGTCTGCATCCGATAGGCCATCTCGTAGGCGGCAACCCGCGTGTCGATCTCCGGATCACCAATCACTTCCCGGTTGAGCATGTTCAGATCCCGTAAAGCATCAAGTGACTGGCGACGCACGTCTGCCCCGATCCCCTCAGGATTGGAAACGAAAAGCACCGGCTCACCCTTCGATCTGAACTCGACTCCCTGATGCTGCGTTGGCAGAAAGCCGCTGCCCCAGCAGCTCTTTCCACCGTCAGGGTTGTTCTCGCCGGAAAGCAGCACGACGAAGGTCGGCAGATCGCGGTTCTCACTCCCCAGACCATAGCTCATCCACGCCCCCATGCTCGGTCTCCCGACAATCTGATGCCCGGTATTCATCATGATCTGCGCCGGCGCATGATTGAACTGTGTTGTCCGCATCGAGCGGATGATCGCGATGTCGTCGGCATGCTTCGCCAGCCCCGGCAGCAGATTGCTCATCAACTGGCCTGACTGCCCGTGGCGCGCAAACTGAAAGGGAGTGCCCAGCAGCCGCGGGACTCCCTTGATAAAGGCAAAGCGCTCCCCTTTGATGAAATCCTCGGGGATCGGCTCGCCATCGTATTTGTTCAACGCCGGCTTGTAATCGAAGAGATCAAGCTGCGATGGTGCCCCGGCCATGAAGAGATAGATGATCCGCTTTGCCCGCGGCATCAGTGGCGCAGCCATGCCAGTACCATTGGCCAGCGTCGCCAGTGCCATGCCGCCAATGCCAAAGCCAGCCTGCCGGAAGAAATGGCGCCGTGTCTGAAATTGTAATAGTTGCTTGCTACTCATAATAAATGGCACAGAGTGGGATCGGGCTGATTGAACATACAAAGATATGGACCCTGTATGTTCAATCGATCCCGTCATGCCTTACAGCGGGCGAACCCAGATATTCCTGAACCGCACCAGATCACCATGATCCTGGAGTTTGAGCGACCCCCTGGGACCATGGGCGATATAGTAGGGTGAGCGATCATGCCAGGTATTACCGTGAATCCCGACATTGTTCTGAACGAGGACACCATTGTGAATCACAGTGATTCGACCGTTCTCCACTGCCTTGCCCATGGTGTCAAACCGTGGTGCAGTGAAGACAATGTCATACGTCTGCCATTCACCGGGCTTGCGGGTAACATTGACCAGCGGCGGGTGCTGCTTGTATATCGACGCTGCCTGACCGTGAAAGTAGGTCGGATTCTGCCATGAGTCGAGGACCTGAACCTCATAGCGCTCCATCAGAAAGATGCCGCTGTTGCCTCGTCCCTGCCCCTCGCCCTTGACGGTCGACGGAGTGGCCCATTCGATATGGAGCTGGCAGTCGCCAAACTCATAATTGGAGGCGATATCGCCGGTGCGGGGCTTAACCTGGATGTAGCCATCGGTGACATCCCACTCGGCGGTGCCACCGGTGCGCACACTCGACCAGTTGGAGAGATCCTTACCATCGAAGAGCACGACCGCATCAGATGGCGGACCACCCGGGGAAGTCGGGGCTGCAACCACTTTGGGCGCGGTTGCCGGCGACTCGAAGGGCGGGATGACCAGGCCAACCTTCTTCGCCTCGCCGTAGATGCGCTGAAACTCCTGCGGAGTGACCACCGGCGCCGGTGCCGGCTGACGCCGTTGCTGCGCCGAAGTATAAAACCACGAACCGGCCGCGCCGGCAAGAAGCGCAATTGCGACGATGCCCGCCATGCGGTAGCGTGCCATCAGACGATTCAGGTACATTGCTTGTTATTCTCCTTTAAAGACAAACAGGATTGATCGATTATGCGCGATACCGCGCCGGACAGAAGGCTATTGCCGCGTGAGCATCTCGTCAAGGTTGAGAAGAATATTGGCAACCAGCGTCCAGGCAGCCATCTCCGGCGCCGGCAGCTCACGATTTTCGCCCCGTAGCAGCTTCTCGGCAGCGCCATTGTCGCGCCGGTAATTGGCCAGTTGCTGCTCGTAGAGGGCGGCAAGCCGGGCTGCCTCTGATGTCGAGGGACGCCGTGTCAGACAGAGCCGAAAGGCGTGAGTGACGCGGTCACTGGTCGAACCATCGACTTCAAGCAGAATCCGTCGCGCCAGCCCACGGGCAATCTCAATCATCGCCTCGTCATTGAGCAGCGTCAGTGACTGCAGCGGAGTGTTGGTTCTGACACGCCTGACGGTGCAAATCTCCCGGCTCGTCCCATCGAGTGTCATCATCGACGGATAGGGTGATGTCCGGCGGAGGAAGGTATAGATTCCACGCCGGTAGCGATTCTCGCCGGTGGCCGTAACCCATTTGTCGCGACTGTAGGGGTTGCGCCAGATGCCGTCGGGTTGCGGAGGCATGACACTTGGTCCGCCGATTTTGCGACTGAGCAGTCCGGAGGCTGCCAGCCCAAGATCACGGATCATCTCCGCCTCAACGCGAAAGCGTGCTCCGCGTGCCAGCAGCCGGTTGAACGGATCCCGTTCAAGCAGCGCCGGTGAGGTGGTGGCATCCTGCCGGTAGGTCGCCGAAGTGACAATCAGCCGGTGAAGCGACTTCATGCTCCAGTCGCGCTTCATAAATTCGACCGCCAGCCAGTCAAGCAGCTCCGGATGTGATGGCGGCGATGACTGGGAACCGAAGTCCTCGCTCGTCTCGACAATCCCCCTGCCAAAAAACTGCTCCCAGGCCCGGTTGACCACCACGCGTGCGGTCAGCGGATTCTTCTCGTCAACCAGCCATCGCGCCAGCCCAAGTCGGTTCGGCAGCCCACTCTCCGGCAGCGGGTGTAGTGCCGCCGGGGTTCCGGCATAGACCTTCTCCCCCCTGGTGGCAAAGTTGCCACGCTCCCTGACCCACGTCGCCGGTCGGTCAAAGCCGGGCTTCTCGCGCATAATCAGCGCCTTGACAATGCCCAGACCGTCAAGCGTCTCCTCGATCTGCTTCGCCCGCTCGCGCTCGCGCCGCAGCAGCGGCGTCACCTTGCGAAAGAGCTCGGCCAGTTCCGTCTTCTCCTTTTCAGTCCGTCGCACTGACGGCCGGGCAATCACCAGTTTTTGCGCCGCCGGCACTTCAACGATGCGCATCGGTGCCGTCAGATCGCTCACTGAGCAGCGCACCCGCCCCATCGCCTCATTCAAACCGCCAGCCTGAAAGCGCAGCTTCAACTCAAGTTCAACCGGTTTCGCCACCGTCAGCGGCCGATTAAGGACCATGACCATCTGCCGGTCGAGCCTCACATCATCCGCCATCGCATTGACCAGCCAGCCACGCGGACGGTCAGTCACCTGCCCCGGCTCATATGGATTAAAGAAATTCTTCTTGTCGATCCTGTTGACGCCATTATCCCAGTCTGCATCCGCAAAGCTCAGCAAATGACCGTCAGCCCTCGCCTCGATCGTCGTCAGAATGAAATTCCCGTAGAGATCGCGCCCCGGTCCGCCTCGCGGCAGACTCTTGTCGGTCAGTGCCTCAATGCGTAACGCCGTGATCTGCCTGAGATCGGCCGGCCTGACCGTCGCCCTCATGACGTAATCGTCAAACTCAGGCGTTGCCCCTGAGGCCAGCAGCGAGCGGTCTTCCAGCTTCGTCAACGTCGTCCCACCCGTCGAGCTGAAATCCTGCGGATCAAGCACCCTCCACCGGTTCGGCTCCGCCAGCATCTCCGCTTCCCATTTCACCTGCGCCTGATCGAGCCGCGGCGTCGAACTCTTCAACACCTTCTCCAGCCCCGCCAGCTCATCTTTCAGCAAGGTCCGCTTTGCTTCCTGCTCCGGAGTCGGCAACTCCAGATCCGGCTCAAAGACAAACCGCTGAAAAGGCTCCGTCCCAATCCGGTACTCCGAATTGTCGAAGAAGGCGAAGAACCGATAGTAGTCTCGCTGTGTGAATGGGTCGTATTTATGATTGTGGCATTGCGCACAACCCAGCGTCGTCCCCAGCCAGACGGTCGCCGTTGTGTTGACGCGGTCGACCAGCACCTCGTAGCGCTGCTCGTCGCCATCCGTGCCCCCCTCGCGATTGAGCAGCGTGTTGCGATGGAAGCCGCTGGCTATCAGCTGCTCCGTTGTCGCCTCCGGCAGCATGTCACCGGCTATCTGCTCAATGGTGAAACGATCGAATGGCATGTCACGATTGAGTGCGTCGATCACCCAGTCCCGGTACCTCCACATCGTGCGCAGCCCGTCTGACTCATAGCCATTCGAATCAGCATATCGTGCCAGATCGAGCCATGGCCGCGCCCAGCGCTCGCCGTAGTGCGGTGAGGACAGCAGCCGATCAACAACCTTTTCGTAGGCATCCGCAGAGTCATCGGCAAGGAAGGCGTCAATCTCGGCCAGCGATGGTGGCAATCCGGTCAGGTCGAGGCTCACCCGGCGCAGCAGTGCCTCGCGCCCGGCCTCGCGCGACGGTGAGAGCCCCTCACGCTCCAGCCGTGCCAGCACGAAAGCGTCAATCTGATTGCGTACCCATTTCCCGGCTTCAGGATTTGACAAGCGCGGCAGAGGTCCCTGCACCGGCGGCTGATAGGCCCAGTGGCGCGGCAATGCGCCTTCTGCCTGAAGCGCAACCGTTGCCTGCCGCGCAGCCGCCGCTGAGCCATCATTGTCGGGCCAGTCCGCCCCCTCCTCGATCCAGCGACGCAGCAACTCAATCTGCGCTGCTCCGAGCGGCTCCCCCCCCATCGGCATGCGCGCCTGTCCGCCCTCACCCCGCACCCGGGTCAGCAACAGGCTTGCCGCGGAATTCCCCGGCACAATCGCCTCACCTGAGATCCCGCCCTTCATCGCCAGCTGCTTCACATCCAGCCGCAATTGCCCGGCCGCCTTCGACGCACCATGGCACCGATAACAGGCCTGCTCCAGCAATGGCGCAATCTCACGCCGGTAATCGACCCGCACCACCCCCCGTACCGCATCAACCGGCAGAAGGTCGGTCAGGCACCAGCCCGCCACTGCCAGCGCCAACCCGCAGCAGATTACCTTCACTGCTCGAACCATGGCTACCCCTCAGACTTTATCTTTCAGGCCCCAGATCTTTCAGGCTTTAGTCGAATTGCCATCCTCAGTCAGCACGACCCTCCGCTGCGAACGCAGCGCGAGGTTGGCGAGGTGAGGCCCGGTCACCGCCCGATGACCAACCTCTACCGGAGCGTTCGGCTCCTGCCGTGACCTGACACAATCGAGGAAGTTTCGCACGTGCGGCTCCGTCGGAATCCCGCCGCGATATTCGTGCGTCACCGGTGGTGGAATGTTCGGCCGCTTCCAGACCTCAGGATAGACCCGGTATCCGTCGTCGTCGATGACCATCGTCGCCTTCTTCCCCTGCAGAAAGATCTTCCAGCTGTCCTCGAACGAATTACCATAACAGAGCGTCCACGTTGCCAGAAATGTCGGATACTCATAAACCGCACTGAAAGTATCCGGGACATCTCCGCCCTTGTGAACGTAGATCGCCCCCTGACAAACCGCCGAAACCGGAGGCTTCCCGTCATTGGCGAACCACTGGATGACATCCATCAGGTGCGTCCCCTGATCGGTAATGTGACCGCCATTGTAATCAGTAAAGTTGCGCCAGTGAAAGAACCGTCGCTCATCGAGCGCGTAACGCTTCTTCGCTGGTCCCTGAAAACGATCCCAATCGAGCTTGCCGGCAAGCGAGAGCTTCTGCGGCATCGGCTTGCGGTTCCAGAACCACTGAGCCCTCGCCATGACGATCTCGCCCAGCACACCATCATCGATCAGCCTCTTGGCACCACGCACCGCCTCAGAACTTCGCCGCTGCATCCCCACCTGGACGATCTGCTTCGTTGCGCGCACCCCCCTGACCATCCGCGCCCCCTGCTCGATCGAGTAGGAAAAGGGCTTCTCGGTGTAGACATCCTTGCCCGCAGCCACTGCATCCAGCAGCACGCTCGCATGCCAGTGATCAGGTGTGGCGTTGAGTATCGCGTCGACATTCCTGTTGTCGAGCAGTTCACGATAATCCATCGTCGTCTGCGCTCCCGTGCGCGACAACCTGAGCGCTTCATCGATGTTCGGCTGATAAACATCGCAGACGGCGATAAACTCACAGTCCTCAGCAAACTTGTTGAACGATCCCATCACGCTCCGACCACGCCCGCCCGAACCGATTATCCCCATCCGGATCCGATCGTTTGCGCCGAGCACCTTCGAGTATGATTGCGCCGTCAACAGGCCCGCTCCCGCCACGCTCGCACCCGCTGCGCCAATGAAACGCCTTCGCCCTTGATTCTCCGACATCACTGCCTCCAATCTGTTGAATGCCTGAAATGGGGATTGATCGCGGACCGCTCTCCGCTGACCGGCAGGATATGAAATAGTCGCCTAAAAGGCAATCTCTTTCCGCCCATCGGCCACGGTTCCAACCTCAACAAAAAATCGATCGGAAACTTACCATCTCTCCGATCGATTCTTTAATTCCAAAGCGCTGCCGCCCCGGAGTCTCGCTGATGTCAAATGCGGGATGACTTCAAAAGATCAGTTTGATCCCAAACTGAAGGCGACGCGGACTCTCAGCAGAGCGGATCGCCCCGAATGATGGCGATCCCACAAAGTTGTCCGGGAGTCCGAAATTGGGCCGATTGAAGAGGTTGAAGATCTCGGCACGGAGTTGGAGAGTGATCGCCTCACTCAGTTTTGCACTCTTTTTCAATGAGAAATTGAGATTGCGCAGATCGGGTCCGCTGAGGATATTCCTGCCGGAATTGCCAAATCTGCCATAGGCCGGGATGGCAAAGGCGGCGGTCTCAAACCACCGCTCGGGCGTCGGATTGGAGAGTGCCGCCTTGCGCAGCAGGTTTGGCCGATCATTGGCTCCAAAGCCAAGATTGGCACGGCCGGTGTTACTGTTGTCAAATTCGGGCAGAAGCGCAACCGTGAAGGGCCGACCGCTCTGAAGCGTAAGAATGCCGTCCGTCTGCCAGCCTCCAAGCAGCGCTGTCGCCAGTCCGGCATTCCCGAGCCAGCGCCGCCCCTTCCCGAATGGCAACTCATACGAATAGCCGAGCGTCAGTCGATGGCGAATGTCGAAATTGGAGCGCCCGCGCTCGGCCCGCAGGTTGGCACTGTCCTGCGGATAATTGGGATCACCGGCTGTCGCGAAGATCCCCGAGGCATTGTCGATCGATTTTGACCAGGTGTAAGAGCCGATCGCCGTCAACCCCGCTGTCAGTCGCTGCTGGTAACTCAGTTGCAGTCCGTGATAGTTCGAGTTGGCCGCAGATGATTGAAAGCTGATCTCATCGAAGCGCGGATTGGGACGATAATTGGGCTGCTGTGCGCTCGGCCGCGGCTGGTTGAGATCGCGGGTGGTCAGCAGCTTTGTTCCTTTCGATCCGACATAGGCGACCTCGATTGTTCGATTGCCGCCGAGATCCTGCTGCCAGCTTGCATTCCAGTGCTGCGCATAGCCCGTGCGCAGCCCGGGATCAAAGCCGAATGACGATTTCGGCAGTGGCACCGGGAAGTTCGACGGGAACGGATTAGCTAACGTCAGCGGCAGGTTCGGCAGCGAGAAGTAGAAATTGAGATCGAAATAGGGCGCATTGAAATAGAGCGCTTCTCCCGGTGCCAGTGGTGACTGGTCATAATAGACACCGTAACCGGTGCGCAGCACTGTCCGTCCCTCCCTGCCTGCTGTCCAGGCGAGGGCGAGGCGCGGCGCGATGTTGTTGCGATCGCTGCCGTAGCCGGCACGGGGGATGCCACCTGTACCGACTCGTGCCAACTGGCCGGTCGCCGGATTGTAGAGATTGGCACGGTCATCCTTGTCAACCGGCGGTGAGTTGTATTCGTAACGAAGCCCGGCAGTCAGCGTCAGCCGCGTGCCAAGCCTCACCGTGTCATTGAGGAAGCCGTTGTAGCTCTCTGTCCGCAGATGCTGATGATTGTCGAGTCGCGCTCCGCCCGTCAGTGCCGGATAACCAAGCAACAGGTCGGCAAGGGCCACTCCGGTGATCGGCACCTGTGATGAAAAGGTCAGAAAGCCGCGAGACTGCACATCGCGAAAACCATTCTGCTGCGCTACTCGCAGATCGAAACCAAGTTTGAGCAGGTGGCGCCCGTGCGCAAGAGTCGCCGTGTCGAGTACCTGGTAGACGTTGGTGACGCTCTGCTGCGGATTGTTATACTCGTGACCGAGCGGCGAGTATCCGGTGATGGTGATGTAGCTCAGCCCGAAATCACGCGGATTGGCCGAAAGCTCCGGCATGCCGACCGCGCGGTTGACACTCTGGCCTGCCCGCTCGTGAAGAACTTCGCCGGCTACCCGGTTGAAGGCTACCCGCAAATCATTGACCAGCGACGATGACAACACCTGGTTGACGCCAACCATTGCGTTCTGTCCGCGCCGGTAAAGGTCATTCCCGTAACCCGGAAGCTGCACCAGTGTCACCCCTGAAAAGGGCTCGAAGAGTGTCCGGTCGGCAAAACTGTAACGCGCCGAGAGCGTGGTTTGCGAGCTCAGAATCTGGTCGAGCCGCAGGTCAAAGAGGTCATTCCGGTCACGCTGAATTGGCGATGAGACGTAATTCTGTGTTCGTGAGGCCCGGTTCGGCAGCGGATAGAGCGCGGCAATCTTCTGGCCAATCGGATTGATGAATGGTGGCGGAAGCTGATCACCAGGGAAGGGAAATTCTGTCCCCGGTACCCGTGGTTTCCCCAGACGCCCCTCCGAAAAGTCACCGACTCGCTCCCGTGCCGTCGGCACGTTCGCCAGCATCGTCACCCCTTCGCGCAGTCGCGTCCCCTCGTAGTCGGCAAAGAAGAAGCTGCGATCACGAACGATGGGCCCGCCCAGCGAGAAGCCGAACTGGTTGCGCTGGTAGCGCGGATCGGGCTCACCGGCCGGCGCAAAATAGTTCCGTGCGTCGAAAACCTGGTTTCTGAGGAAATGATAGGCCGTTCCGTGAAGATCATTTCCGCCTGATTTGAGGACGACATTGACCTGAGCGCCGGCACTCCGCCCGAACGAGGCATCATAGGCTCCGGTCATCACTTCAAATTCGCGAACACCATCGACGGGTGGCTTGACGCTGAAGGTATTCAGCTTTGGATCGACATTGTAAACGCCATCGAGCAGAAAGTTGTTGGCATCTTCACGTGCCCCGTTGATATTGAAGGCGAAGTCTCCACGCACCGATGCGGCCGATCCCTGCGCTGCCGGAACTGCCCCGGGCGCCAACAGGCTCAATTCAAGAAAATTGCGACCGTCGAGCGGCAGCCCGACCACCTGTGAATTGTCGATCACCGCGCCCGGCGCTGAGCCGTCCCGGCGCAGCCGCGACAGCGATCCGGTCACCTCGATCGTTTCGCGATGCGTCGTCCCCGTGAAACCAATATCGAGACGAACATCCTGATTGACCAGCAGCTCAACCCGGTAAAGATAACGATTCGCCGGGGAGGTCTGCGCCACCTCGATCCGGTAATTCCCTGGCGGCAGCAGCGTGAAACGATACTCGCCATCACGATCAGTCGTTGCCGTTCTGATCTGCCCGGTCTCTTCCTGTACCAGTTGCAGTGACCCGCCAGCCACCGGCTGACCGGTTGGATCGGTCAGCCTCCCTCTGATCAAACCCCGATACCCCTGCCCGAAACCGACGATCGCCAGTCCCAGCAGAGCCAGCATCGCGCCTGCCGCGATGCGAGATCTCCTGCTCAATCCCATGTGCTTCTCCGAGATAGTGGTCAATATTGCGCTTGTCAAAAAAAGTCACAATAACGCGCCACCAGTCGTTTTGGCAAACATCATTGGGATGGCACCCCGGCTCAGCCGTTGGCGAGCATCGCTCTTCCCTGCCCTCGTGCCGCGTCAGATCCCGGGCTCTCGATGCGTGTGTCGAGGTCGAGATCGAGTTCGAAGTCGACCTCGACCTCGGGCGCAACAGCCGTGCCTTCCGCATCGAGCAGATCGACGATGCGCCTGATGACACGATCCACTTCGCGGTGACGATCGCGAAACCAGTCGGTTGACCAGATGCGATGGAATCTCCATCCAAGGCCTTCGAGTACCGACTGGCGCAGTCGATCGCGATCTCTCGCTGAACGACTCGAATGATAGCTCGCACCATCACACTCAATCCCGAGAAGGTACTCCGCCGGGCGATGCGGATGTCGCACCGCAAGGTCAATCCAGTAGCCGGCCACACCCACCTGTGGAACGATCTCGTATCCGCGGCGTCGCAACGACTCGGCAACGGCAATCTCGAAATCGGAATCGGGCTGACGCCCTGTCTGAATGCGCGGTGGCAGCACTCCGGTCTCGGCATAGGAGAGATAATCACGCATGGCCGTCGCTCCCCACGCGCTGTTGGGGCCGGGCTGAAGATCGCGCGCACGAACCGAACTGAAGACATCCACCCGCTGACGTGCCCGGGTAATCAGGACGTTGAGCCGGCGATGACCATAGCTCCGATTGTTGAGTGCCCCGAGTGCACGCAGATCAATTCTTCCATCACGACTGCGCCCAAAAGTGGTTGAAATGAAGATCACGTCACGCTCGTCACCCTGCACACTCTCGAGGTTTTTGACGAAGACCTCCTCACCTCGCTCCCGCAGGGCATTGTATGCCCTCTCGGCAACGGGGTTATTGCGCAGCCCCTTCATCAGCAGTTCATCGATCAGATCCCGCTGCCTGAGGTTAAGGCTGACTATCCCGAGCGATCTCCCATCCTCGCCGGCCAGTTGCTCGATTGCCGCCCTGACCACCATCTCGGCCTCGCGCTGGTTACGATTCTCCTCATAAACTCCGTCGGCCACGTGCCGATATCGCACTCCCTCGGCCCGGCCATTGCCCGCTGGCGAAGGGAAAACTATCAGCTGGCCGTCATAAAACTCACGGTTGGAAAAGCCGATCAGGCTCTCGTGGCGTGATCGATAGTGCCATTTGAGGCGGCGCGCCGGATAACGCGTGCTGGCAATTTCGAGAATGCTTTCCAGATTATCGGTGACCGAATCGGCTTCGTCGGAACTCTCATCAGCGCTGGCAGCAGACGCGCTGGTGTTGAAGAAGCTGGTAGGCGGAAGCTGCATCCGGTCGCCGACAACCACCATTTGTCGTCCACGGGCGATCGCCCCAAGAGCATCCTCCGGTCGCAGTTGTGAGGCCTCGTCCATGACGACAAGGTCGAAACGAATGCTGCCGGGAGGCAGGTACCTCGCCACCGTCAGCGGACTCATCATAAAGCAGGGTTTGAGTGCGAGCATCGCCCGACTTGCCTGCCTGACCATTTGTCGGATCTTCATGCGCGGCCGGGTCAGAGCCATCAGGTGTCTGATCAGCCCGAGGTCGGTGTAATCCGCGACCTGGCCCACCTGACTTCCCACCGGAACCTCGCGTTGATCGATCTGACTGGCGATCTCCTCACTGTTGAGGCGAATCATCTCACGGTCGAGTTCCGCAAACCGGCGACGTGCCTCATCGAGACTCGCCCCACTGAAACCGGCCAGTTGCGGGTACTGGCGGACCGCTTCGAGCAGCAGCGAATGATGATAAACATAGAAAGCCGCCGCCTCGATTTCGGTGTGGTCAAGGCGACCATCATCAGCGAGAGTCCCCAGCGCCCCCAGTCCCCACCGATCGAGAGCGCTCCTCGCCGCACGAGTCGCCACCCAGCCTGCCAGCAGCCCCCTTGCCGCCAGCGCCTTCTCTGCCCTTGCGGCGATCTCTGCAAAGGTCGTCGATTCGCCACCTTCAAGCCGTGAATGCCATCGCCCGGCATCGAGTCGCGCCGCCTCATCAAATGTCGACTCCTCGCGACGATAACTGTCAAGCAGGCTTCTCAACCGCCCGGCGGTTTCGTGCAGAAACGCCAGTCGTGACTCCAGTTCCGGAGATATCAACCATTGATGTAATGCTGTCGGCAGCGAGAAACCGTCGAGCCGGTCGAGCAGATCGATTACTCTGCCGATCTGCGAATAATCGATCCCGGGATCAACAGCATCAACTCCCGACAGATCGGGCCGCAGCACATCCCGCAGTTGACGATGAGCGACGATCATCGCCCGCAGAGCATACATCTTCGATACTTGTTCGAGTCGTTCCGGAATCGCGTTTACCGGCAGTCGCGACTCGACGCCAAGCCGACCAAAGGTATCGACGATCGCTGACAACCGACCTGAAAGCTCCTTCAATTTACCAGCAAACACGGGAATCGGACCATCCGCTCCCTCCTGCCTCATTGACGACGGCAGCCGGTCAAGATAGGCCTGAAATCCATCAAATACCCGTTTGAAATCTGCCAGGCCCGAGCGTGGAATTGCCTGCAGCAGTGACTTCAGGGCGATTGCCGGCGCTCTCAGTAACGCAGCCGCCACCTTTTGCGCCGCCTCCGAGTCGATCCCCAACACGACCCTTGCCCGATCAAACCAGTTTACCAGCTCCGATAATTCGGCAAATGGCGTCTCCATCTCGCGGAAGAGTGCCCCCAGACTCTCCCGATATTCACGGTTGGTTGTAAAATTGAAGAGATCCTTGTGATACCTGAGTAGTGCGCGGAAATCCTCGACCATCTGCTCCGTATTCGGCCGATCCTGACCTTTGATCATCCCGCGCCAGTCCCGGCGTGCCTGTCGATAGTCGCGACTGGCAAGCCTCGTGATCCCGGCGTTGGCGCAAACAACTGCGTTTCTCGCCAGCACCTCCGGTGATGGCGCAAGCTGCAGGTCGATTCTCTGCGAAATTGCTTCGTGTGCCTTCTCCAGCAGGTCGAAATCGCGACGCGCTTTCTCGATGACCGCTGGCAATCCGCTCTTTTCAAGTGCCGGATGACGAAGATCAAGCAGCGACGGCGAGACCTCGCCAAGCAACTCGACCGCTCGCAACAGAGGCGTGATCGACGCAACCTCGTAAGGCAGATCAACTCCAAAATGTCGGCAGATCCATGAGAAAACCTCCTCTGCCCGCAACAGATAATCAGCCAGCGAGTCGATCCATCTTGCGAGGCCGGCGATCTCTGCCGGTGTCATCCCGGCCATGCCGAGATCATCAACCTGCTGACACGAAGAGCGCAACAGCGCAACTTCATCTTCATTGAGCCCCGGTGATGAGGCAGCACGATGAAAACAGGCGGCGAGCTCTTCAGACATGGCACGATAATCCTGCAGCATCTCGCCAGCCCGTGCCACCTCACGTCGCGTCGCCGGATCGGAGAGCCCCATCACCCACTCACCCCTCAGGCCGGGCTCAATCTGTGGTAACTGCGCAATCAATGACAGTAACCCTTCAACTGCCGACAGATCACCGCCAAGCGACAGGCCGCTGCGGCTTCGCAGGGTGGAAACCTCCTGAGCTATCCCGGCGGCACTCTTCGCCATCCGACTCAACGCCCCGAGGATCTCGGCCTCCCCGGCCGGTCCGAGATCCTCTCGCCCGACACCGAGCCAGGGGTGATCTGCAACCCCACCATCCGGCCGACCATCCGGCCGACCATCCGGCCCAACATCCGGCCCAACATTCGGCCCAACATCCGGCCCAACATCCGGCCCAACATTCGGCCCAACATTCGGCATGGACCGTGAGAGTGATGTGCTGTAGACCCGCACTGCCTGCCGCATTGCTTCAATATCTTCGGGTGTCAGTCTCTCCGCTCCTGCGATCACGATACCGTCGAGCAGCGAAACCGGGAATGAAATCCCCATATAGGCCCGTTCACGTGCGCCAATGATCTCGTGCAGCGTGCGCTGACAACCACCAAATGGCTTTGACATCACCGCGAGGTAGTCGGTCAGCTGCTCCCGGTATCCTGCAAGTGACGCTCTGATTTCAGCCAGCTTCGCCGGTGTCAGACAGGTCCCCTTACGATCGAGCCTCCGCCGAAAGCTCTCCGCGACCTGCTTCGTCGTCGAGAGAAAGGCCGTGCCATCTGTTCCCCCACTTGATCGCGCCACCCCGAGACAGAGACAGAAATCGTCCAGACCAACGGCACTCAGCCTCTTGCGGACAACCTCGAGCGCTGTCGATTTCTCCGCCACGAAGAGCACTGACTTTCCCAGACAGATCGCCGCAGCGATCAGATTGGCAATCGTCTGCGACTTGCCCGTTCCCGGCGGACCTTGCACGACGAGGTGCTGGCCCGCCTC